>CACZVN010000020.1 GCA_902784615.1 uncultured Prevotellaceae bacterium
GTCTTGGAAGCAGTTCTTGTGTGTTTATGTCAAACCGCTTATCAGGTGGTTATTGCAGCGGGGTCCCACCTCTTCCCATTCCGAACAGAGAAGTTAAGCTCGCCTGCGCCGATGGTACTGCAATGCAATGCGGGAGAGTAGGAAGCCGCCGTCTTTTTTCAAGGTGAGGCCCTGAGTCAGCAATGATTCAGGGCTTTTTTGTATGCTATTACGTTAATCTTCCCAAAAACATGCTTTCATTTCCTTGAATCTTTGTATATTTGCGCTATGGATTGGCTTAGGTATCTCTTTGTGTGGCTTAGCAGATTCAATCACTGTCGTGGTTTTGGTATCCAGTCGCCTTCGGATTACTGGTTTGTACGCTATGTGGTTAACGAGCATTGGCCCTACTACCAATATGAGATATTGGGGAAGAATGATGACTGGCTGACGAGGAAACTAGGGAGACTCTATTTCCGTCTTGCCAATTGGAGACAACCGACTATTATTGAGAGCGATGGCTATCAAGAATATATGCAGGCTGGGTGTAAGCGTGCGATGTTCGGTGAATCGTTGGAGATGGTCAGACTGACATTGGAGGGTGATTATCGTCGTCGCCTTTCTTCTATATATAATAAGGTGTCAGATGATTCTGTCCTAATTGTAGAGGGAATCGGACATGACACTAACTTCTGGCGTGAACTGACTGAGGATAAAAGAGTACGAGTCACTTTCGATCTTTATTACTGTGGTATCGTATTGTTTGATAAGAAGAGACATAAACAAAACTATATTATTAATTTCTAACTGACAAGAATAGATGAAGATAACGAAAGTTTACACCCGAACGGGCGACAAAGGGGAAACAAGTCTTGTAGGAGGCGTGAGAATCAAGAAAAGCGATATTCGTCTGGAGGCCTATGGGACGGTAGATGAACTGAGTGCTCAGTTGGGTATGCTCGTTGCGATGATGGAGGAGGGAGAGGAACGACAATTCGTCATTCGGGTGCAGAACAACCTCTTCAACGTTTGTACCCATCTGGCCACAGACCAAAGTCAGACTCCGCTATACCCGTCAGCTCATTTGGCAGATGGTGAGATTTCACAGTTGGAAGAACGTATTGATAAATTGATGAATGTTCTCCCGGAGCGGCAGGGCTTCGTTTTGCCTGGAGGAACACCTACAGCTGCACAGGCACATATCTGTCGGACGGTTTGTCGGCGGGCAGAACGGCGCATAGCAGCCTTGGCTGAGGTGGCTCAGATTGGAGTGGAAATGCAGCAGTATGTGAATAGATTAAGCGACTATCTCTTTGTCTTGGCGAAAATAATAAATTTTAACGCGGGTGTGAGTGAAATTGTCTGGCAAAATGTTTGCAGATAGGAAATAAATGATTACTTTTGCGCCTAAATTTAAAATTGAATATAACCAAAGACTAAGAATATGTATTGGACACTTGAATTAGCATCAAAATTAGAGGACGCGCCCTGGCCTGCTACCAAGGACGAATTGATTGATTATGCAATACGTTCCGGTGCACCATTAGAGGTGCTTGAGAACCTGCAAGAAATAGAGGATGAGGGAGATGTCTATGAGAGTATTGAAGACATCTGGCCTGATTACCCGACCAAAGAAGATTTCCTCTTCAACGAGGATGAGTATTAGAGTGACCGCTTGACTCTAAGCAACAGAACACCAACGAGACAGAAGATGACCACCTTTTGTCTCGTTGGTGTTCTTATTACCCAAACGGTGGTGAGAACTGTTGGGTGTGTTAACAGGATATAATTATTTAAAATTATACCGAAGAATAGATGTTTGAAATCTACTAACTGAAAATTTTTGTCTATTTCTCTTTTGTATTATAGATAAAAAATGTACCTTTGCAGACGAAAACAATAGAAATACATGATGAGTATGAAGATAAAGACGTTATTAATGGCAGGTCTTATGGCTATAGGACCTGTTAATCTGAGTGCCCAGAAACAATGGACACTGCAGGATTGCATTGACTATGCAATGGAAAACAACATCACACTCCAGAAGTCGAAATTACAGAAACAATCGGCTACTGAAGACTTGAAGGGTGCCAAGGCAGCATTGCTGCCGACACTGAGTGCATCGACCAATCAGAGTTTGGGATATCAGCCTTGGAAAGACACGGGTATTGCCACGGTGACGAACGGTACAGTAAACACAAAGGTTGATAAGACCTCTTATAATGGCAGTTACTCGCTGAGTGGACAGTGGACAGTATGGAACGGAAATCGTAACATAAACACTGTCAAGTTGGATCAGCTCTCGGAGGAACAAGCAGAACTCTCTACACAGGAAACGGCCAATTCTATCCAGGAACGTATTGCACAGATATATGCTCAGATACTCTATCTTGATGAAAACGTGAAGGTGAATGAGCAGATGCTGGAGACCAGTCTGAAGAACGAGGATCGCGGACGGGAGATGGTCGCTGTAGGTAAGATGTCGAAGGCTGATCTGGCCCAACTCTCCGCCCAACGTGCCAACGATGAGTATAATATCGTGGAGGCTAAGAGCCAGTTGATAAACTACAAACTCCAGTTGAAGCAGTTGTTGGAGATCACCGATGAGGAATTGTTCGACGTTGCCATCCCTGAGATTAGAGACGAACTTATTTTGGCGGAACTTCCTTCTATGCAGTCGGTCTATGAGCAAGCCCTGTTAAGCCGTCCCGAGATTGAGCGTATGCAGTTATCCATCAAGAGTAGTGAAGTCAGCGTATCGCTGGCCAAGGCCGGTTGGATGCCGAGCGTGAATCTGACAGGTGGCGTGACTACCTCAACGAACTCGCTGAGCTCAAATGGATGGGGAACGCAGATCAAGACCAACACCAATGCCTCGCTGGGACTTGGGGTGAGTGTGCCCATCTACGACGGCCGCTCCACGAAGACATCCGTGAACAAGGCTAAGATCCAGCAGTTACAAGCTCGCCTTGACCTGTTGGATCAGCAGAAGACACTTTATTCAGATATTCAGCAGTTTTGGTTGAATGCCTGGACAAACCAGCAGAAGTATCAGGCTGCCAAAAGCAGTGTGGAGAGTGCCCAGCAGAGCTATGACCTGCTGTCAGAGCAGTTCCGCTTAGGTCTGAAGAATATTGTGGAACTGATGACTGGTAAAGACAACCTGCTTTCTGCTCAGCAGAACCAGTTGCAGTCGAAGTATCTGACACTCTACAACCAGCAGATGCTCCATTTCTATCAGGGAGGAGAGATTAAATAGAGGTAAAGAATAATAAGTTGAAGATATATGAAAAAAATCGGTAAGAAAGGTTGGACCGGTATCGGTGTAGTCGCTGTGCTGATCGTCGCATGGTTCCTCCTGAGAGGTGGAAAGAAAGAAGAGAAGGTGTCGTTCGACACTGCTAAGGTGGAGAATACGAATATCCAGACCAGTATTACGGCCACAGGAACTATCGAGCCTGTGACGAGCGTTACGGTGGGTACTCAGGTCTCTGGTATTGTGTCAAAACTCTATGTTGATTACAATTCCGTAGTGAAAAAGGGACAGGTCATCGCGGAACTCGATCGTACAAACCTCATCAGTGAGCTGAATACGGCCAGGGCAAACCTCTCGAGTGCTCAGAGCACAGCTGCCTATGAGCTGTCTAACTATAATAGGTACAAGACTCTCTACGATAAGGGTTTGGTCAGTGCCGATGAATATGAAAGTGCACTTCTCTCTTATCAGAAGGCAAAGGAACAGGTGAATACTTCGCGCGAGAGTGTGCAGAAAGCACAGACGAATCTCGGCTATGCTACGATTACCTCACCTATCGATGGTGTGATTCTTTCGAAATCTGTGGAGGAAGGTCAGACGGTGGCAGCCTCGTTTAATACGCCAGAACTTTTTGTGATTGCTCAGGACCTGACGAACATGCGTGTGATTGCCGACATTGACGAGGCTGATATCGGTGGTGTGAAGGAAGGACAGCGTGTCACCTTTACCGTAGATGCATTCCCCGACGACTCTTTCGAGGGTGCTGTGACTCAAGTACGCCAGCAGGCTACCACTGAGAGTAATGTGGTGACCTACGAGGTTGTGATCTCGGCTCCCAACAAAGACCTGAAGCTGAAGCCTGGTCTGACAGCCAACGTTACCATCTTCACGTTGGAGAAGAACAATGTGCTGGCCGTGCCTTCCAAGGCTCTGCGCTTCATTCCTAACGAGGCTTTCCTGAAGAAAGGTGAGGTCATTGACGATTGCGAGGGCGACCATAAACTTTGGACGAAGGAAGGTAATGTGTTCAAGGCTCACAAAGTGGAAACAGGCACTTCCAATGGTGTGATGACGGAGATCGTTGGTGGTATACAAGCTGGTACAGAGGTACTTACTGACTTCAATATTTCCGGCGGCGACGCGGTAATGCCTGAACAGCAGGCCAGCAACCCCTTTATGCCACGTCCGAGAAACAACAATAACAACAATAAGAGCGGACAGAGCGGAAATGCTGCTCCCCCAAGACAATAATGACTATGGCTGAAGATAATAGAAAAGTCGTCATTGAACTGCAGAATGTGAAGCGCTACTTCCAGGTGGGCTCCGAGACAGTGAAGGCTCTGCGGGGCGTCTCGTTCAAGATCTATGAGGGCGAGTTCGTCACTATTCAGGGCACTTCTGGCTCTGGCAAATCGACACTGTTGAACCAGTTGGGCTGTCTTGATACCCCTACAAGTGGGGAATACTTTCTCGACGGTATCAGTGTGCGTACGATGTCGAAGACTCAGCGAGCCCGTCTGCGTAACCGTAAGATCGGTTTCGTGTTCCAGAACTATAACCTGCTGGCGAAGACTACGGCTTTAGAAAATGTGGAGTTACCACTGATGTACAATTCGGAGATATCCGCTGTTGAGCGACGTGAGAAAGCCATGAAGGCCTTGCAGGCTGTCGGATTGGGCGACCGTATGTATCACAAGTCCAACCAGATGTCGGGTGGTCAGATGCAGCGCGTGGCCATCGCCCGCGCTCTGGTTAACGATCCAGCCGTGCTCCTTGCCGACGAGGCGACAGGTAACCTTGATACCCGTACTTCGTTTGAGATGCTGGTACTCTTCCAAGAGCTTTATAAGCAGGGCAACACGATCATTTTCGTGACTCACAACCCCGAGATTGCCGAATATAGTAGTCGAAATATCAACCTGCGTGACGGCAAGATCCGCGAAGATACCATTAATACGAATATCAAGTCGGCAGCTGACGCTCTTGCCCTGCTGCCAGCACCACAGGATGATTGAACATTGAAAATTGAAGATTAATGAATATATTGAATCTATTTAAGGTCAGCCTGAAGGCGGTGGCGAACAATAAGATGCGTTCGTTCCTCTCCATGTTGGGTATTATCATTGGTGTGGCTGCTGTCATCATCATGATGAGCATTGGACAGGGCTCCAAGGAGAGCATCCGCGCCGAACTCTCCACGATGGGAACCAACTTGCTTACCATCCGCCCGGGGGCAGATATGCGTGGAGGCGTGCGCCAGGATCCTTCAAGTATGCAGACACTTAAGATGGCCGATTACGAGCGTATCCTCCGCGAGAAGAGGTTTGTGACGAAGGTGTCGCCTGAGGTTACTGCCAGCGGTCAGGCCATTTATGGTAATAATAATACCAATGCCTCGATGTATGGTGAGAGCATTGACTATCTCGACATCAAACAATGGCCTGTTGAGGAAGGCGAGTGCTTTACTGAGGAGGACATTAAAAAGGCCGCCAAGGTCGTAGTGGTTGGAACCACCATCGTGAAAGAACTCTTCGGTGAAAATGTCGATCCCATTGGCAAGACCATCCGTTTTAAGAGCATCCCGATGCGTGTCATTGGCGTACTGAAGTCCAAAGGCTATAACTCGTGGGGTATGGATCAGGACAACGTGATTATCGCACCTTATACGACGGTGATGAAGCGTATTGCTGCCCAGACCTATTTCTCAAGCATCGTCTGCTCGGCTGTCACTGAGGAACTTTCTGATGCCGCCATTGAGGAACTGACACAGATCTTGCGTGATAACCATAAACTGAAGGAGGATGCTGACGACGACTTCACCATCCGTTCACAGGCAGAGATGATGGAAACGATGTCGAGTACGATGGATACCGTGACGATCATTCTTGTTGTGGCAGCCGCCTTCTCGCTGTTAGTGGCAGGTATTGGCATCATGAATATCATGCTGGTGTCGGTGACGGAGCGCACTAAGGAGATCGGTCTCCGTATGGCCGTAGGCGCCACAGGTCCCGTTATCTCTCTACAGTTCCTCATTGAGTCGGTATTGATATCCGTCACTGGCGGACTGATAGGTGTCATTGTCGGAGTTGGGGCCAGTGCCTTTGTGTCGTCGTTTGGTATGCCGTCGAGTGTTCCTGCTTGGTCTATCTACGTGTCGTTCCTCGTTTGTGTGTTTATCGGTGTGCTTTTTGGCTATATCCCTGCTCAGAAAGCCGCCAACATGGATCCAATAGAAGCTATTCGACATGAATAAGAAACTGACTGTTTTTCTGCATGTGGGTTTTTGGGCGTTCATGTTCCTCTCGCCGCTGACGTATATGCGAGGCACAGGTGTGACACTTGAAAAATACCTGATGAATTGCATGTCGCCACTGCTGATGATGTTGGTGTTCTACGTGAACTATCTTTGGCTGACACCGAAATATTTTGTCGCGGGCAAGCACCGCTATTATCTGCTGATAAACACTGTAATGGTGATTTGTCTAGGTTTCTTTCACCATTACTGGATGAGCTATGCTCAAGGGCTTCTCTTGGATGTACCGCAACGGCATATCGCGATGATTGATGCCATGTTTTTCTTGTTGCGTGATATCATCGATCTGGCTATCTTTGCCATGATGTCCACAGCTTTGGTACTGGCTTTCCGATGGCAGCGTAATGAGGATGCGCGTTTGGAAGCCGAAGCTGCTCGTACAAAGGCAGAACTGAAGAATCTGCGCTATCAGATCAATCCTCATTTTCTGTTAAATACGTTGAACAATATCTATGCACTAACTGCCATTGACCAGACACGTGCTCAGGATGCTATCCAGCAACTTAGCAAGCTCTTGAGCCATCTGCTTTATGATCAGGAGGAGATCGTCAATCTTGACAATGAGGTACGATTCCTGGAGAACTATACCAATCTGATGCGTCTCCGCCTGCCGCCAAGCGTAGAGGTTACCTTTACCTATGAACCGCCTGAGCAGCCTATCATGGTTGTTCCCCTGTTGGTCGTGTCGCTGGTGGAAAATGCTTTCAAGCATGGTATCAGTCCCACGTTGCCCAGTTTCATCCGTATCCACATCTTCACAATCGGAAAGAAGGTCGTTTACAACATTGAGAACTCAAATCATCCTAAAACAGAGAAGGATCATAGTGGACACGGAATAGGGCTCCAACAGGTACAGCACCGTCTTGATCTCTCTTATCCCGACCGCTATGAGTGGATTCATGGGGTTTCTGACGATGGAAAAGTATATAAATCAACAATAAAACTAGATATATGATTATTTCTTGTGTAATTATCGATGACGAGCCTCTGGCTGCAGGATTGCTGGAGAGCTATGTGAAGAAAACACCTTATCTGAGTCTCAAAGGGACTTATAACAGTGCTATTCAAGCCATGAAGGATCTGCGCGAGAACCCCGTGCAACTACTCTTTCTGGATATTCAGATGCCAGAGCTCAGTGGTATCGAGTTTGCTAAAATCCTGCCGAAGGAATCGAAGATCATCTTCTCCACAGCCTTCCCCCAGTATGCTATTGAGGGCTATAAGGTCAACGCACTTGACTACCTGCTGAAACCTATCTCTTATGACGACTTCCTGAAGTCCACTGATAAGGCCTTGGAGTGGTTCTCCGTCTCAATGCGACAGGATATCTACAGGCGCGACCGCTTCATGCTGGTCAAGAGCGATTATAAACTACAACGTGTTGCATTGGATGACATCCTTTATATCGAAGGCCTGAAGGATTATGTGCGATTTTACTTGAAGGGTGGTGAGAAGGTGATGTCGCTGATGAGTATGAAAAAACTCGACGAGTATCTGCCCAAACCAGAATTCCTGCGTACCCACCGCTCTTTCATCGTCCACATGACCGAAGCCCCGCTTATTGATCGCTTCCGTATTGTCTTTGATGATGTGTATATCCCGATTTCAGAGAACTACAAGGAGGAGGTGCAACAGTACCTAGACCAGCATACACTGGTGTAGAAGGTGAGTGAGAATGAAAAGTGCGTTTTGCAAAAAGGAGGGGAAAAGGGCATAGATTTGCAAATAAATATAAAAAAGTGTGTTTCTTTAGCTTTTTCACCTTCTCACATTTTCACCTTCTCACTTTTTTTCTTAACTTTGCGGTCAGTTTATTAAGTTATTCATTTTAAACACAACTACAGTTATGGTAAACTACAAGGATTTAGGTCTCGTAAATACCCGCGAGATGTTCAAGAGAGCAGTAGCCGGCGGCTATGCTATCCCCGCTTTCAACTTCAACACGATGGAGCAGATGCAGGCCATCGTGATGGCTGCTGTTGAGACAAAGTCACCTGTCATCATGCAGGTTTCCAAGGGCGCACGTAACTATGCTAACGCTACGATTCTCCGCTATATGGCTGAGGGTGCTGTGGCTTACGCCAAGGAGCTTGGTTGCGCTCATCCTGAGATCGTGCTTCATCTTGACCACGGTGACAGTTTCGAACTCTGTAAGGACTGTATCGACATGGGCTTCTCTTCAGTGATGATCGACGGTTCACACCTCCCTTACGAGGAGAACGTTGCTCTGGCTAAGAAGGTTGTTGACTATGCTCATCAGTTCGATGTGACCGTTGAGGCAGAACTCGGCGTGCTCGCAGGTGTTGAGGATGAGGTTTCTGCTGCAGAGTCTCACTACACCAAGCCTGAGGAGGTGATCGACTTCGCTACCCGTACAGGTTGTGACTCTTTGGCTATCTCTATCGGTACTTCTCACGGTGCTCACAAGTTCACTCCCGAGCAGTGCACACTCGTGAACGGTGTACTCGTTCCGCCCCCATTGGCATTCGACATCCTCGCAGAGATCGAGAAGAAGCTCCCTGGATTCCCCATCGTGCTTCACGGTTCTTCTTCTGTTCCTATGGACGAGGTGAACACTATCAACAAGTTCGGTGGCAAGCTTGAGGCCGCTATCGGTATCCCCGAGGAGCAGCTCCGCAAGGCTTCTAAGAGCGCTGTATGCAAGATCAACATCGACTCCGACTCTCGTCTGGCCATGACCGCTGCCATCCGTCAGCATCTCGCTGAGCATCCTGGAGACTTCGATCCTCGTCAGTATCTGAAGCCCGCCCGCGAGAACATGAAGAAGATGTACATCCACAAGATTGTGAATGTGCTCTAGGGAATCCATTTCTTTTTTATGTATTTTTGTCTTTTTTCTCCTATTTTATTGGTTAATTCAAAAAATGTGCGTAAATTTGCAGCATTGACTGATTAATCACTCTAACCCAATGGGCATACGCCAGTTTCTGATATGTGCCATGCTGTTGCTTTCCGCAACATCTCTCTACGGCAATGAGGCCGAGGAGATTAGGAAACGATTGCCTCAGTTAAAAGGTGAAGAAAAGTTGGAAGCCCTTAGCCGTTTGCTTGATATCAGTAGGGAGAACGACGATTTTCAGTCGCAGATCAATTGTCTGTATGACCATCTGAACGAGGCGCGTCGGCAAGGGAATGTGGAACAAGAGAGTGCTGATCTTCTGACACGAGGTGCGCTCTTTTATAATAATGATCTAAACGACTCTCTCTTTTATTATGTGCGTGGGGATTTGGACTATTTGGCCAAACATGAACAGTGGATGCGCTTTTATCGACTGTGGTACAGCTTAGCTAATACATATGTCTATTCCGATTCGTTGGCTACGGGTTTGAAAGAGGCCCAGACCATGTACGAGAACGCTAAAGAGCGTAAGGATACACTTGGGCAAGGACTGGCCTATATGGCCATGGGTAATGCTTATTATAATATGCATGACATGGAGGAGTCTTCTGTGGCTTATCAAAAAGCGATTGATCAGTTAATGACGCTTCATCTGCTGCCAATAGACGCGTTAAACGCATTCTCTTCTCTGTGTGATGTGTTGGAGAGGACTCAGGCTTATCAGCAGCTTCGTCAACTTACCGTGCAGTGGAAGAAAGCCATCAATCAGTCAATAAAAGATTGGAATCTTTCAGCTAATTCTCCTGGCATCATACTGAATTGGGTGTATTATTATGTCGGGTGTGCTCAGGCCGCACTTGGCTTGCACCAGACGGAACAGGCCTCCAGGATGCTTGATGAGGCAAGGAAATATATCCTTAATGAGGAGAGTGACCCATACCGTTCTTGGCTTTTCTATCAGGCTAAATTATGTCAGCAGCGTGGTTCCTTTGCTGAGGCTCTTTCATATAACAGTAAACTGCTTCCTTTGGTGGAGGGTATCGATGACAAGGCAGAACTGATTCGTGTGAAGCAGCAGCGGGCAGAAATCATGACTAGCCTGGGTAAGGACAAGGCTGCAGCAGACCTCTATCGTGAAATATACATGATCAACGACTCTGCCAATATTCGTGACACGAAGCGACAGTTGGCAGAGATGAATGCCCGGTTTAACGTTGACGAGTTGGAGATGAAGCAGGCGCGCTTAGAAACGGAACAGGCCCGTTTGGAAATGGAAAAGGCACAGCAGCAACGCCTGGGTATTATCATCATCACCTCCATCATCGTCCTTTCATTGGTGATATTTATCTATTTCCGCCTGCGTTCTGCCAAACGCCTGAAGGTGGCTCACGAAGAACTGGAAGAGGCGCATAGTAATCTGTTGACGGCCTACGACCAACTTGAGGAAACTACTGCTGCGAAAGAGCGCATCGAGAGTGATTTGCGTATTGCACGCGACATACAGCGTAGTATGGTGCCTAGTACTTTCCCAGATCGTCCTGATATGGATCTTTATGCTGCAATGACTCCTGCCAAACTTGTAGGCGGTGACCTCTATGGTTATCTGTTGTTGGACGACAAACTCTACTTTACACTGGGAGATGTGAGTGGCAAGGGTGTGCCTGCCTCACTCTTCATGGCACAGGCTACGCGCCTTTTCAGAACATTGGCCACCCAACAAATGATGCCTGCGGAGATATGCACACGTATCAATGATGCGTTATCAGGTGAAGACAATGAACAAGGTATGTTTGTGACAATGTTTGTAGGACTGGTGGATCTGAAGACAGGGCATCTGGACTTCTGCAATGCCGGTCATAATCCTCCCGTGTTGGTTGCCCCCGATAAAGCGGTATTCCTCGAGATGCAGCCTAACGCACCTATCGGCCTATGGCCAGGACTGGAATATGAGGGAGAAGAGGTGGAAAGTATTATGGATATACCATTCTTTGTCTATAGCGATGGTCTTAACGAGGCCGAGAACCGTCAGCTGGAGCAGTTCTCCGATGAGCGCCTGCTTAAGATTCTACAGAACACGACTTTTGGAAGTTCACGGCAGACCATCGAAATGCTGGAGGCCGCTGTGGAAAAACATCGTGACGGGGCAGAGCCCAATGATGACCTTACGATGCTTTGTGTGAAGATTATCAGAAATAACTAAGAACGCAACGATAGAATTATGAGAAAGGAGCTTTGTATCAAGAATCATCTTAGTGAACTGGAGAAAGTTGGCCAGTTTATGGAAGAAATCGGCGAGGAACTGGGACTCAGTATGGAGTTACAGATGAATCTGAACCTCGTGATTGAGGAAATGGTTGTCAATGTCATTTCCTATGCCTATCCAGAGGGGACGGTGGCCGACATAGAACTACTGGCCAAGAGTGACGGTAAGGAACTGACCTTCGTGCTCAGCGACCAAGGCCGTGAGTTTGATCCTACTGCTAAGGAGGACAAAGACATGACTCTCAACCCTGCAGAACGTGAATTGGGCGGTATGGGTATTTTTATCGTCAAGAATATCATGAACAAGGTGACCTACCAGCGCTTGGATGGCAAGAACCTGCTGACGATGACCAAGGGAATAGAATAGAATTATATAATCATCATTTAATACTTACAATTATGACACAGATTTTAAAAGAAGGTGGCAAGACCATCATCAAGACGGGAAGTCGTATCGACACAATGAATGCAAGTCAGTTTGAAGAAGACATCCAGCCTGCCCTGAAGGACGGTGGCGTGGATCTGGAAATGGACTGCACGGATCTTACTTACATGGCCAGTTCTGGTCTGCGTATTATCCAGAAGACAATGCGTACGGTCATGCAGTTGCGCGGACAGTTCAAGATGACCAATGTCAGCCCTGAAATCTACAAGGTGCTTGCTATGACAGGCTTTACAAAGTTTATGAAAGTTGAACAGAAAAAAGGTTAAGGATTATGTTATATGTAGTAATTATACTGGCGATTATTGTTGTCGTACTCGCCGTAGCCCTCTTCTTCCAGGTGAAGGCATCCAAGCAGCAGGCAGAGGATGGACAGCAGTTATTGAACGATTACCAGCGTCGTGTTGATGAACTTCAGCGGCTGCTGGAAGATTATAACTCTCTTTCCAAGAACTTCGAGAACATCGGCAAAGGATACGAGCAGGCACTGTTGCTCTTCGACAAGATGGCCGATATCCGTCATCATCTGGAGCTGATCGCCCAGAATGACAAGGATCCTGACAGCGTGGCACGCATTCAGGATCTGCTGAAGAAGTTCGATAAGTTGTAAAACGAATTTAATCCGTCATCTACGGGAAATGAGGAAAACCATTAATCAACCATTTTATACTCGATGTCTGATGGCATTGGCATTGTTGCTGATGCCATGGGGCATGTATGCGCAGGACAATATGGTGACCCCTGTGTTGAAGTTTCGGAATCCCAATATTCAGGCCAACATCGAGGAGGTGACTACGTGGACGATGAATTGGAGTGCAAGGAACGGTGTTTATCCTGAGCTTTACAATCCTAACCAACTGTCAGGATTTGTCTATTCATCTTCTAACACGGGTGTTGCAACGATTGATGATAAGGGTGCCATCACGCCGGTAGCACCTGGAACGACGACGATTACGGCATCTTATGGTGGTAAAGAATACGTTTATTACCCCGTTTCCGCATCCTATACGCTGACTTACACGGATGATCGAAATGATGTCAAGGATTTGGGCTTCGGTTTCTCTTCGTCAACGGCTGAGGTTACTTATGGAGATGCAACAGTGAGTACGCCCACCTTGGAGATGGGAAAGATGCCATCTAGTCCAACCGTTACTTTTTCTTCATCCGCACAGGGCGTTGCTACCGTTGATGCTTCGGGTCAGGTAACTGTTGTTGGTGCTGGTCAGACCGCCATTACAGCCTCGTTTGCTGGCAACGAAAATGTTAAGCCAGGATCAGTGTCCTATACGCTGACAGTGGCCAAGAAGGAAGTGGGGCTTCAGTGGGGAACGACATCCTTTACCTACGATGGCAGTGCTCATGTGCCGACGGCCACAGCCACGGGACTCGTTGGCTCTGATAAATGTTCTGTCACGGTTGACGGTGCACAAACCAATGCCGGTAGTTATACTGCCACAGCCTCTGCCTTGAGTAACGCCAACTATAAGTTGCCCACAGCCAACACCACGACCTTTACCATTGGTAAGGCGAATGCGACGGTGACCTTTGCATCGAAGAGTGCTGATGCCAAGATCGGTGAAACCTTTACGTCGCCGACGGCCACCACGACCCCGGCAGGTCTGACACTCGCATACACGTCTTCTGCTCCTACTGTGGCGACTGTTGATGGCTCTACAGGTAAGGTGACGCTGGTGGCAGCAGGTTCTACGACTATCACGGCGACATTTGCCGGCAATAATAACCTCAATTCAGCTAGCGACAGTTATACGCTGACAGTGTCGAAGAGTGATCCTGTCGATGCGGGGCTTAGCTTCTCTTCAAAGAGTGCGACAGCGACGTATGGTGATGCGACGGTAGCTTCTCCGACACTGAGCAATCCCAATAAACTCTCCCTTACTTGGAGCAGCAGTAATAAGAAAGTTGCAACTGTCGGTGCCGATGGTACAGTCACTATTATGGGTGCAGGCGAGACCGTGATATCTGCCGCTTTTGCCGGAAATGATAGTTATAAGGCCCAGACTGTCAGTTTTACCTTGACCGTCAACAAGGCGAATGCGACGGTGACCTTTGCATCGAAGAGTGCTGATGCCAAGATCGGTGAAACCTTTACGTCGCCGACGGCCACCACGACCCCAGCAGGTCTGACACTCGCATACACGTCTTCTGCTCCTACTGTGGCGACTGTTGATGGCTCTACAGGTAAGGTGACGCTGGTGGCAGCAGGTTCAACGACTATTACGGCCACCTTCGCTGGTAACGACAATTACAATTCTGCCAGCGACAGTTATATACTGACAGTGTCGAAGGCAGATGCTGTGGAGGTGGAACTTAGTTTTGCTTCAAAGAGTGCGACAGCCACGTATGGCGATGCTACAGCCACGCCTCCGGCTCTGAACAACCCGAAACAACTGCCCTTGACTTGGAGCAGTAGTAATGTGAAAGTGGCCACGATTGGTACAGGCAACAGTATTCAGGTTGTGGGTGCAGGTGAGACCGTTATCTCTGCTACATTTGCAGGCAATGACGAATATCAGGGTAAGACCGCCAGTTTTAAGTTGACTGTTAACAAAGCAGCGGTGAAGGTGTCATTTGATATTAGTTCGAAGACCGTTACATTGGGAGACGACTACACGTCCCCCAAGGCGACGACGACCCCGCCTGACCTTCCGCTTTATTATTCAACATCAGATAAGCAAGTGGCAAAGGTAGATCACGAAACGGGAGATGTGACTTTGATAGGATCTGGAACTGTCAGAATCGCAGCATCTTTCTCGGGATCAAACAATTACGAATCAGCATCTGCTTATTATGACTTGACGGTGATACAGGCGTTAAAGCCCATAGTGAAAGAACAGGATTATCCGATGGATGAGGAATATTTCGTGAAAGCTGACGGCAGTGAGGTAGATCTTTCGAATTCAATCGTCAACAATATCCTTTTCACCTTGAAGAATCAGAGTTCTTCAGAGGGTGACGGCTACGACACAGAGGAAAAATGTATCGTGATCAATACCGTGACACCCACATCGACGGTCAAAGCTCTCTTGGCAAGTGGTGTTGAACCTGGTTCAAAAGAGTTTGCCAGCCAGTTCACTGGTATGACGTTCCTCGTCCCTGAAGGTGATGGTTATATTATTGTCACCTCACAGGAAGCTGAGGGCATCTATCTGATGGTGAAGATCGGTTCTAATGCCCCAGTTGCCATTAGTATGCAAGAAATGGGTGATTATAGTATTCCGTATCAGAGTAATACACAGACTTTCGTTTATCTGTGGAATGGCGGCACAGAAGGTGCCAGTGGAACCAGAGGTAAGAAGGCCATGTCTGATACGAGAGTCCGCAAGGTCTCCTGCAAAGGCAAATCAAGTGGGATACAGCAGGTCCTCTATGAGATGTCCGGCGATCAGCCTTGGTACGACCTGAGTGGCCAGCGGATCGTGCAGCCCATGAAGAAGGGTGTGTATATCCATGGAAACCGGAAGGTCGTTATTAAATGATGATTAATAAAGCCTCGCCAATCGGCGAGGCTTTATTGTACCTATTTTGGTAGTTCTGCTTCAAGTTTCTCGACGGCACCCGATAGGGGGTGGAGCCAGAGGTGCGTGGTATAGCGCTTGTTGAAAAGCGCACCGCTAAGTAGTTCTATATTGCCGAACTGTCCGGCAGGGAACTCTGCAGTGACGAGTGTTTCCCTGGCGTCAGAGACGGAGGAACGCAGACGTCCAGGAATGTTCACATAGATACCTGGCACTTGCTTGCTCTTTTTCTTGGGATCAACAGACTCTGGCGCCGGTACTGTCTTCAGGTCTTCTATAGTGATATAATAAGGTGTACCTGCGAGATCGTCTTGGTCCACCAGACCTAATTTCTGCGAGAAGCGGAAGAGTATTTGATGGTTGATGCTTTTGTCTGGGACAACAGTAATGGTATATTCTGTGGTGTCGTTGACCGTAGTGCCCGTGAAGAGACTGGTCATCACGCGGTCCTGTTGGTCAAGTTGGCTGAGCATCAGCCGCAGCTGTTCACCGTCCTTTGGCATGTTGTCGGCCTGTCCGCGCACGAGCAGGTTACGACTCTCACGAATCTCATAGATGTCCTGTGCCGTCAGTTCCGCCATCTTGGCGGTGCTGCCCGCAGCGAGGATCTCCTCACTCATGTATTGGCGCGGGTTGATAGTCGCAGGACGGGGAGCTGGCACAAAAGCCGGTGTGGTGATAGTCTTCTTCGGTTCGGCATTGATGGCCAACAGAATGCCATCGTCGGAGAGTCGGACATTCGTGGCGGAGGTCTTTGCATCGAACCTTACGGCAAAGCCCTTTGTGGTATCAGCTATGGCGACGGCCTCTTGTCGGATGGCTGTGATACGGTAACTGACGAAAGGAGTGGGAGAGACGCCCTTCATACGCAGGTAGCGCTCGGCATATTGACAGAATTCACCGGGAGTATAGGTGCTCTTCTCTATCTGTATAGTGATATTGATAGCAGTCTTGGGCAGGAAATAGATGGCTCCCTCCGCGGTCACGCCAGGCTGGTAATGGCTGCTAGCAGTTTGGGCTATGCAAAAAGATAAATGAAAAATGATAAAAGATAACGCCATTAGAGGCTTTCTGTATATCTTGGTAATCATAATTCCTAATGTCTCATTTCTAATGTCTCACTACTCATTATTCATTGAGTCGTTTGAAAGCATACGGCAGGTACTGGATGAGATCACCGGCGATGATGCTTTCCTCGCCGAGTTCGCGGGCGGCAATGTCGCCTGCCAGACCATGGAGGTACATGCCGACAATACAGGCATCCTCCTGTTTGTAACCTCTTGCCAGCAGTCCGGTGATGATACCCGTCAGCACGTCGCCACTGCCAGCCGTCGCCATGCCGGCATTACCAGTGGTATTGAAGATGATATGTCCGTCAGGCAGACAGAGGGAGGTGTTGTGGCCTTTCAGCAGTACATACCCTTGAATGCGTTCGGCAAGATCCCGGGCTTTCATCAGCCGTTCGTAACTGTCGGTGCAGTTGCCTTCCAGACGGTCGAACTCCTTAGGATGGGGCGTCAGAATAATACCCTTGGGCAACTGCTGCAGCCAGGCGCGGTGGTTGGCAAGGATATTGATGGCGTCGGCGTCAGCCACCAACGGGCACTGGGTGCGGCGCAGTTGGGCAATGATGGCGATAGCCGTCTGTTCACTGGTACCCAGCCCCGGACCGATGCCTAAGGCATTGAAGTCCTCCGTATCAACAGCCTCAGAGAAAGTGGTCTCCTCCTTGTCAAACTGGATGATAGCCTCGGGTACACTGATCTGCATAATGACGTTGTTACGCTTGGGTGTGTGGATGGTCACCTTCCCTGCTCCAGCCCGCAGACAGGCCTTCGTAGCGAGGACGGCAGCCCCGCCCATGCCGTAGCTACCGGCGATGATGAGGGCATTGCCCATCTTGCCCTTATGGGCAAAGGGGTCGCGCTTCAGCAGTCGGGACAGAATGTCACTCTCCTCCAACAGGGTGTAGTTGGCGTCCGTCTTTTCGATGCCCTCTTTGCTCAGACGGATGTCGAGCACCCGTAGCTGTCC
This sequence comes from uncultured Prevotellaceae bacterium, assembly GCA_902784615.1. GTDB lineage: Bacteria > Bacteroidota > Bacteroidia > Bacteroidales > Bacteroidaceae > Prevotella. The sequence continues at coordinate 17,683 of CACZVN010000020.1, forward strand.
GATATAGATCTGGTTCTCCGCGAAAAGAAACGAGAGCTTCTTATGTTGGAGGGTAAGGGTCATGTCGGCACGGATGATATTGGCGCGTACGTTGTAGGTATTGTCTTCCGTCATCAGTCCCGAGGGAATATCGATGCTGACGACATTCGAGGGAGACGCGTTGATATATTTCACCAGTGAGGCAAAGCCACCGGCCAAGGGTTTGTTCAGGCCAGAGCCGAAGAGTCCGTCGATGACGAGCATATTGGCCTCCAACTGTGGCGGTTCAAACTCCTGTATCACTTCGATAAGTGCCTTCGAACGCTTGTCCGCCAGCCGTTGTTTATTGGTGGCACAGTCTTCGGAGAGATGTCCGGAGATATTGAAAAGCCAGACTTTTACATCATAGTTCCTCTCAATCAGCATCCTGGCTACAGCCAGTGCATCTCCACCGTTATTGCCAGGACCGGCAAAGACAACGATAGGGGTGGCCGTGCTCCATATGTCCGTAATGGCCTGGGTGATGGCTTTAGCGGCACGCTCCATCAAATCGATGGATTTGATAGGTTCATGCTCGATCGTGTATTTGTCCAGTTCGTGTATTTGGGCGCTCGTAAATATTTTCATAGGTGCAAAAATACGAAAAATATGCTAACGAATAGCAGAGTTTGGCAGATTTTTTGTAATTTTGCAGAAAATTTAATGTTTTCAGCGTATGGGTATTGTAAAAATCAAGGATAAGTCATTCAGAACGTCTATCCCGGAATCTGAGATTAAAGCGCGTGTGAAGGCTGTTGCCCAGCAGATTAGCAAGGACATGGCAGGCAAGACGCCGCTCTTCCTTGGTGTGCTAAATGGCTCGTTTATTTTTGCTTCCGACCTGATGCGCGAGATGACCATCCCCTGTGAGATATCTTTCGTGAAGTTGGCTTCCTACCAAGGAACGACTTCCACGGGCAAGGTGAAGGAGGTGATAGGTATTAATGAAGACCTGAGTGGTCGTACGGTCGTCATCGTGGAGGATATCGTCGAGAGCGGCCAGACCATGAAACAGATGGTAGAGTCGCTAGGCACCCGGAATCCCGAGTCGGTACATATCTGCACCTTGTTCTTTAAGCCCGATAAACTGAAAGAAGAACTGACGCTTGACTATGTGGCCTTCCGCATTCCCGATGACTTTATCGTGGGCTACGGACTGGATTACGATGGACTGGGTCGTGAATTAAAGGATGTTTATACAATTGTAGAATAAAACATAAATAATCAGGATAATGAAAAATATTGTAATTTTTGGTGCTCCAGGTTCCGGTAAGGGAACGCAAAGCGACAAGTTGATAGAGAAATATGGACTGAACCACATTTCCACAGGTGATGTGCTTCGTAGTGAGATCAAGAAGGGCACGGAACTTGGCAAGACGGCCAAAGGTTTTATCGATAACGGACAGTTGATTCCCGATGACCTGATGGTAAGCATTCTTGCTTCGGTTTATGACTCCTTCGGACGGGAGCATAAGGGTGTGATCTTCGATGGTTTCCCCCGTACGATTCCGCAGGCAGAGGCTTTGAAGCAGATGCTCAGTGAGCGTGGCGACAAGGTGGCTGCCATGATCGAACTTGACGTACCAGAGGACGAATTGATGAAGCGTCTTATCCTGCGTGGCCAGCAGAGCGGTCGTGCCGACGATAATGAGGAGACCATCAAGAAGCGTCTTGTGGTGTACCACTCTCAGACGCAGCCCCTCATTGAATGGTACAAGCAGGAAGGTCTGCACTATCATATTGATGGCTTGGGTGAACTCGACCGTATTTTCGCAGATATCTGCCATGTCATAGATGGAATCTAATTTCGTTGACTATGTGAAGATTTATTGTCGCTCTGGCAAGGGCGGCAAGGGCAGTATGCACCTGCGCCATGTGAAGTATAACCCCAACGGCGGCCCCGATGGCGGTGATGGTGGTAAGGGTGGCAGCGTGATCCTGCGTGGCAATCATAACTACTGGACGCTACTCCATCTGAAGTATGAGCGCCATATCTTCGCAGAGCACGGTGGTAACGGCGGCAAGGACAAGTGTCACGGTACCGACGGCAAGGATGTGTATATCGACGTACCCTGTGGAACGGTGGTCTATAATGCCGAGACGGGAAAGTACGTCTGTGATGTCACCTATGACGGTCAGGAGGTGCTTCTGTTGAAAGGTGGTCGTGGCGGACTGGGCAACTTCCAGTTCCGTACGGCGACGAATCAGGCGCCTCTTTATGCACAGCCTGGCGAACCCATGCAGGAGATGACCATCATCCTCGAACTGAAACTGTTGGCCGATGTCGGTCTTGTGGGATTCCCTAATGCCGGCAAATCCACACTGGTATCGGCCCTCTCCAATGCTCGTCCGAAGATTGCCAACTACCCCTTCACCACGATGGAACCCTCGTTGGGTATCGTGGGCTATCGCGATAACAAGTCGTTTGTGATGGCCGACATCCCTGGCATCATCGAGGGTGCCAGTGAGGGTAAGGGACTGGGACTCCGTTTCCTCCGTCATATCGAGCGTAACTCGCTGTTACTTTTCATGGTGCCAGGTGATACCGACGATATCAAACGTGAATATGAGATCCTACTGAATGAACTGGCGCAGTTTAATCCCGAACTGCTCGACAAACACCGCGTACTCGCCGTCACAAAATGCGATCTGTTGGACGAGGAACTCATTGAGATGTTGAAGGAGAGCCTGCCAGAGGATTTGCCTGTGGTCTTTATTTCCGCTGTCACAGGTTTTGGACTTGAAGAATTGAAAGATGTGCTCTGGCGTGAACTCAATGCTGAGAGCAATAAACTCGCTACAGTCATGGCAGAGGATTCTCTGGTGCATCGTGACAAGGATATGAGCCGTTTTGCCCAGGAATTGGCCGACGAGGGTGAAGACGAGGATATCGAGTACATTGATGATGAGGAGATCGAGGATATTGAAGATCTCGAAGACTTCGAGTATGAAGAGACAGAGCCTTAAGCCCCAGTTGACATATTACAACATCTCCGAAGGCGTTATTGCTTTCAGTTCCATGCGTCATGGTGGCTACAGTCAGGGCAATCATGGCGAGTTCAATGTAAACCTCTATTGTGGCGACGATCCAGAAGACATTGCTGCCAACCGCAAGGCCTTGTGTAAAATGTTGAAGATCGACAACGACCATCTCGTCATGCCCCATCAGGTGCATGCTACGGGTATCACCCAGATAGGCAAGACCTTCTTCCGTCTTTCCGACGAAGTGCGCCGACAGGTGCTCGAAGGTATCGACGCCCTGATGACAAATGTCCCTGATGTCTGCATAGGTGTCTCCACGGCCGATTGTATACCTATTATTATTTATGATCCGGAACATCATGCCGCCGCTGTTGTTCATAGTGGCTGGCGTGGCACGGTGGCGAATATCGCCGGGGTGGCAGTCACATCGATGGAGATGGCCTATCATTCGCGTCCAGAGGTCTTGCAGGCTGTTATCGGCCCTGGTATTTCGCTGCAGAATTTTGAGGTAGGCGATGAGGTGTATGAACAGTTTGCTGCCGCTGGCTATCCGATGGAACAGATTGCACAGCGTTACGAGAAATGGCACATTGATCTCTGGCATTGCTGCCGTCTTCAACTGGAGGATGTTGGGCTGAAAGGTGGAAACATACAGATCTCAGGCATCTGTACCTACGACCATTCTGACGACTATTTCTCGGCCCGCAAACTGGGTACAGACTCAGGACGTATTTTGACTGCTATCGTCCTTCGTTAATATTTAACAAGATTTTAGGGTTTATTCTAAAAAAACTTGCCTTTTTGTTACAATATCTAAATTCTTTTGTTTATATTTGCAACCGAAAAAGGTAACTTCGGTCATAAACCGATTGGTATAATTAATTAAACAAGTTTTATTTTTATGCAGAAAAGAGTTTTCTTGCTGATTGTTACGCTGCTGACAATGTCGCTGGCAGCCGTAGCTCAGATTACTACATCAAGTATGGCGGGAAAGGTGACCTTCGACGATGCTAACGGCGAAGAAGTCATCGGAGCTACTGTTGTGGCTCTCCACGAGCCTTCTGGTACCCGGTACACGGCTGTGACGAATGTTTCAGGCCGATTCAGTATCCAAGGTATGCGTACTGGTGGCCCTTATGAGGTAACAGTAACTTATATCGGTTATCAGCCGAAGGTTGTTAAAGGAGTTGTCCTCCAGTTGGCAGAAACCTACAATCTGGCTATTTCGATTTCTGAGGATGCCACCCAGCTTTCGGAAGTGGTGGTAAGTGGAAAGGCTTCGAAGTTTGCAGCTGAGAAGACTGGTGCTTCAACGAATATCACAAGCACCCAGATTACGAACATGCCTACGGTTTCACGTAGCATTACCGACTTTACCCGTTTGTCTCCTTATGGTGGTAACGGCATGAGTTTCGCTGGTGCTGACGGACGTACAGCAAACTTTACTGTTGATGGTGCAAACTTTAATAACAACTTTGGTTTGTCGTCCAACCTCCCCGGTGGTGGTAATCCTATTTCAATCGATGCTATCGAGGAGTTGCAGGTGGTGGTTTCCCCATTTGATGTCCGTCAGACCAACTTTATCGGTGGTGGCGTGAATGCCATCACGAAGTCTGGTACAAACACCTTCAAGGGTACGGCCTACATCTATCACCAGAATGAGAACATGCAGGGCGATGCCGTCTATCACGAGCAGATCAATGGAGCACGTGAGAAGGATTGTACTACTACATACGGTTTCACGCTCGGTGGCCCGATCATCAAGGACAAACTGTTCTTCTTCGCTAATGGTGAGATGGTGCAGATCCCGTCAGTGGTGAACCGTTGGCAGGGCTCTGATGAAGATAATCCCGCTGATCCGGAAAATTATATCTCCCGTACGACAAAGGCAGACCTTCAGGCCGTTTCTGATTATGTGGCTCGAAAGTATGGGTATGACACAGGCAGTTACACCAGTTTCCCGGCTGACAAGAGCAACTATAAGTTCCTGATTCGTTTGGACTGGAATATCACGGACCGCCATCATCTGGCTCTGCGCTACAACTACACGAAGAACCGCAACTGGAGTTCTCCCAACGCATCTTCGATGGACGGTGGTGCCCGTATGGCTGATGCCCGTATGTCCAAGTCGTCCATGTCGTTTGCCAATTCCATGTATGCGATGGACAATCTCGTCCATTCATTCACTTTCGACCTGAACAGCCGCTTCACCGACAAACTGTCTAACCAGTTGTTGGCCACCTATTCGAAACTGGATGATATCCGCGACTCAGAGTCTTCTCCCTTCCCCTTCATTGATATCACGAAGGATGGTAATAACTACATGTCTTTGGGTTATGAGTTGTTTACTTGGAACAATGCCGTGCATAACACCATCTGGAACATCAAGGACGATGTGACCTACTATATGGAGAAACATAAATTCACTGCAGGTATCAGTTATGAGCACCAGATGGCCGACAATATGTACATGCGAAATGGTACGGGTTATTATCGCTTTAACGCCACTGATGACATGTGGGTGAACGGTGTCCTGAGCCCGGATCTGCTCTTCAACAGTGATCCTGAGATCGTGGCCCTCACCTACGGCTATGATGGAAAGACGGATCCTGCCGCCCGCGTGCAGTTCAACAAACTGGGCGTCTATCTGCAGGATGACTGGAACATTCTCGACAACCTGAAGTTGACCCTTGGTCTGCGTTTTGATGGTCTGTTCTTCAACAATGACGATCTGATGACCAATAAGGCTATCTACGACCTCGACTACAATGGTGAGCATATTGATACAGGTAAGTGGCCCTCTTCAAAGATGACCATTTCACCGCGTCTCGGTTTCACATGGGACGTATTCGGTGACAAGTCGCTGAAGGTACGTGGTGGTACAGGTCTCTTCTCTGGCCGTCTGCCCCTTGTGTTCTTCACCAACATGCCTACCAACTCCAATATGGTACAGTACAAGGGTATGTGGAATGCTACGGGTAAGAGTGGTGCTCTGAAGACCGATATGTCTCAGTTCGCCGGTAACATTATGACAGGTAATGATCTCCGTGACTATATCATATCTAAGAACCTCGGTCCTCAGACCATTAAGCCTGAGGATGGTGTTGCTGGTTCCACCATTAATGCTGTAAATCCCGACTTCAAGATGCCGCAGGTATGGAAGACCTCTATAGCTGTTGACTATCAGATTCCTACATCGTTCCCGTTCTCTGCAACCGTTGAGGCCATCTTCAACAAGACTATCAATGCTGTCTGCATCTCTGACTGGAGCATTAAGGACGTCGGTGGTTTTGCCCGCTTCAACGGTGCTGACAACCGCGCTCTCTATCAGGACTTTAAATATACCGATGCCAATGGTAAAGCACTTCCTAACGCCTTCGTGCTCGACAACACCTCGAAGGGCTATGGCTGGTCGTTCAATGCCATGCTGACGGCTCAGCCCGCTGAGTGGATCAGCCTGATGGCTTCCTACACGCACACCGTAAGTAAGGAGAAGACAGGTATGCCCGGATCTGATGCTTCGTCGGCATTTACCTATATTCCCTGCACACAGGGTCCGAACAACGTCGGTCTGCATAACTCACAGTATGTGACGCCTGACCGTATCGTGGCCAACGCCACCATTCATGATAGGAGCGGTAACCACTACAGTCTGATCTATGAGACGTGGCGTGGTGGTTTCAACACCTCTTATCTCGTGAGCAACGACATGAACGGCGACGGTTACCAGTATGATGTGGTCTATGTTCCTACAGACCAGGAGGTGGCCAACCGTGAGTTCCGTTTCGTTAGCGATGATGATCGTGACCGCTTCATGGCCTTTGTCCACAGTGATGACTACCTGAGCAGTCGTCAGGGTGAGTATGCAGAGGCTTACAGTGTCTATTCTCCTTGGGTACACCGTCTTGATTTCAGTTACAAGCACGACTTTAAACTTGAGGTGGGTAAGACGAAGCACTGCCTGCAGTTGAGTTTCGACATGAAGAACGTACTGAATTTCTTCAACAGCGAATGGGGTGTGGCCAAGATCGCCAACCTCGACTACAGTACCGCTCCGAGCAGCAGCGTACAGTACTCTCGCATCCTGAAGTATGAGGGTGTCGATGCCGACGGCTATGCCACATTCTCTACCCCGAAGGCTATCAATGGCGACGTGTCGAAATGGAATCCTTACCATTCTCTCGGTCAGTGCTGGTATGCTTCTATCGGTATCAAGTACTTCTTTAACTAATTGATGACAACAGATAATTGAGCATTATGAAACTTAGATATTTTATTCCATTATTTGCAGCAGTTATTGCCCTGCTGACAGGATGTAAGTCGGAAGAAGAACAGATTTATCTGGGCGATTTCAAGGTCTCCACATCCTATGTGGCACTGGATAAGAACGGTGGCTCTACTCAGATCACCGTGAACGCTACTGATTCTTGGTCGTTTGATACAGCGAGCATTCCTGCCTGGCTGACAGTGACCCCCACCAGCGGTAGTGCAGGTCAGTCAACCATCAGTTTCTCGGCCGAGGCTTACGCAGGACGTACTGCCACACTGAAGGTTAAATGTGGTAACAGTACGCAGGAGATTAACGTCATCCAGGGTCTCTCAGAGATCTCTAACGCCACTTGTGCTGAGGTCATTGCCGGTCCTGATGCCAAGACCTATCGTGTGACTGGTACTGTGACTGGTATTGCCAACACTGTCTATGGTAACTGGTATATGAACGACGGTACAGGTGAGATCTATATCTATGGTACACTTGACAAGAGCGGTAAGGACGGACAGAACAACTCCATCGCAGCATGGGGTATTGAGGTTGGTGACGAACTGACCGTCGAAGGTCCGAAGACTACTTATAACGGCACTGTTGAGTTGGTGAATGTTACTGTGGTTAAGATCAGCAAGTCGCTTATCAAGGTAGACTCTCTGACCATTGGTGGCGAGGCTGTTGCAGCCGCAACACTGCCACTCGAGGGTGGCGAGGTGACGGCTCACATCAGTTGCAAGGGCGACGGTATCAACGTTAGTGACCTGCCCGAATGGCTTGCCATCTCGGCTGTCAGTTCTAACTCAGTAACCTTCCGCGCACTGCCCAACGCGGGTGGCGATCGCAGTACCACCGTTACCCTGAAGACCTACAACAGTGGTAAGGAATACACCTGTCAGTTTGCTATCGCCCAGGCTGGTGCCATCATCGATGCCTCTGTGGCTGAGTTCCTCGCTGCCGAGGTGGGTGACACGCAGTATCGCCTGCAGGGTGTCATCACTGCCCTCTACGAGAGCGACAAGCAGGGTAAGAGTTTCTATCTCAAGGACTTCTCCGGCGAGACGCTTGTCTATCGTACCGATGGCTTCCTTGACACAGGTATCAAGGTGGGCGACATCGTGGAACTGGTCGGCAAGCGCGGCGCCTATAAGGATAATCCTCAGATGGTTAACGGTACTTGCGAACTCCTCCATGCCGTAACGCCCGTGACTATCGAAGAGTTCCTCACCAAGCCCGATGACAAGAACACCTACTACATGGTGACTGGTACGATCAGCTCACTGCTGGGTAGCAACGGTAAGGAGAACGACTATGGTAACCTCTATATCACCGATGGTACCAACGAACTCTATGTCTATGGTACTTATTCTGGATGGAATGCTCAGGGCGATGCCCGTAAGTACTTCATTGCCGACAACGGCATCCAGGTAGGCGATAAGATTACCATCATCGGCTACAAGGATACCTACAAGGAGCTTGTAGAACTCTGTAATGGTGTCTGCTTCTCATTCGAGAAGAGCGATAGAGAGTAATTTATGAACAGATATGTATTACTGGTGATGTCATTATTGGCATCACCAGTTGTTTTCTCACAGGGGCCTAACGATACGGGTACCTACTACCAGGGGGCCGACTGCAAGAAGGGCGCAGAACTGAAAACGGCACTCTTCCAGATTATCAGTCCTCACACGGTTATATCCTATACCCCTGGTGTATGGGAGGCTTTCAAGCAGATTGATATCCGCGAAGACGGATGTATCTGGGAAATATACTCCTGTATTTCTGACTTTACACCAGGCGTCGATCAGGACAAGGGAGATGAGGTGGATGAAGGTCTGAAATACAACCGCGAGCATGCCATGCCCAAGAATTGGTTTAACGAGGATAAAACCGATACCAATTATCCTATGTACACCGACCTGCATCATCTTTTCCCTACAGACCGCTATGTGAACACCATGCGTTCTAACTATCCTTATGGCGAGGTGGACAAAAGTCTGAATCCCACGAAACAGTCGAAGGATGGTTTCTCGAAGTTCGGCATCTGCGATCCCGCTATCGGCTATACCGTCACAAACGGTAAGGCGCGGGTCTTTGAGCCGAATGATGAGTACAAGGGCGATCTGGCCCGTGCCTATTTCTATATGGCCACAGCCTACGAGTCGTACAAGAACGGCTTTGGTAAGGAACGGAGCCCTAAGGACTGGAAGAGTGATATGCTCACCTCCGATATTTATCCCTTCTTCACCGATTGGGCCTTAAAGATGCTGATGCGTTGGTCGCAGCAGGATCCTGTCAGTGAGAAGGAGATCAAGCGTAACGAGGGGATCTTCGGCATCCAGGGCAACCGTAACCCTTTTGTCGATTACCCCGGGCTGGAAAAGTATATCTGGGGAGCGAACAATGATATGGTCTTCAGTTATGACCATTATGCTGAGCCTGGAACAACCGGCATCTCCGAACTGCATAGGAATATTGCAGATGATTCTGGCGAGCTCTACAATCTTAACGGACAGCGCGTGGGTGGCGGTCATCTTAAGAAAGGTATCTATATCCGCAAGGGGCGTAAGATCATCGTGAAATAGACTGTAGTAACCCTGCATCCTTTCGCGTACGCGCGCGGTAGTAGGAATAACCCGAAAACATGTGTCCTATGTGTCCCATCTGTCCATGTGGAAAGGACAGATGGGACACATAGGACACATAAAAAGTGAGTAAGACAACTGTACGTATGCGCGCGCGTAAGAGAGGCTTCAATTCTCGAGAGAATTCATCCAATAAGGACTCCTTAATTCAAAATAAGTAGCCCTTAATTTTGCTTAAGGGCTACATAATTTCGGTAAAGGACTACTTATTCACGCTATGGTGCTGAGAATCTCGGAAAGGGTGGGGTGTATGTGCACCATATCGGCGAGTTCGCTTAGCGTGGTATGCTTACACATCAGGACACTCACTTCCTGTACGATATCGGCAGCGTGTGCGCCGTACGCATGACAGCCGAGGATAAGACCGTCGTCTGGTGAGACGAAGAGTTTCAGCATGCCTTCCGTCTCGCCCATGGCGATAGCCTTGCCATTGGCGCGCCAGAACGATTTCCTGCACTCATACGCGATACCCTGTTCCTTGAGTTGGTCTTCCGTCGGGCCGACACAGGCGGCCTCGGGCTCCGTGAAGATGGCAGCGGGCATGATGTCGAAACGGATGCCGTCGCTCTTGCCGAGGATATGGTTCACGGCCCTGACGGCCTGCATCTCAGCAGCATGGGCGAGCATCTGACGACCGTTCACATCGCCAATGGCATAGATGCCCTTGACGTTGGTCTCAAAGTTGTCATCGACGGTGATGCCCTTGCGTTCGTCGTATTCGAAGCCTGCGTTGGCAAAGTCGGACTGGATGCGGGGTTTACGGCCTGTCGCCATCAGGATCACGTCGGCATCGATGTCGGCCAGTGACTGTACGGCGGTCTTCATCTTAAAGGTGATACCCTGTTTCTCCAGATACTTGCGAAGACGCTTGGCAATGTCGCTGTCAAGGGCGGGCAGACATTCCTTCAAGTATTCGATGACCGTCACCTCGGAACCGAAGCGGTGGAAAACGGAGGCGAACTCCATGCCAATGACACCTGCACCAATGATACAGAGGTGCTTGGGGAGGGTGTTGAGGTTGAGGAGTCCCGTGGAATCGACGACACGCGGATCGGCCTTGACGCCTTCGATGGGGAGCCATTTCGTCTCGGAGCCGGTGGCGATGATGATGTTCGGGGCGGTGTAAGTTTCGTTGCCTGCGAGAATCCCATGATTCTGGAACAGCGCCTTCTCTCGGACGAGGGTGATGTTGGGATGAGAAAGGATGCCCTCGACACCCTGGCGGAGTTGGCTGATAACCAGAGGCATGCGTTCGCGGGCCTCAGCAAAGGAGGCACTGTGGACGTAGGTCTTGGTGGGGATGCAGCCGATGTTCAGGCATGTGCCTCCCACCTCACTGCCCTCGAAGATCACGACTTTCAGACCCTGTTTGGCGGCATATTCAGCGGCGCGGTAGCCTCCAGGCCCCGCACCGATGACGATGAGATCAGAATTATTCATAATTAGAAATTGGAAATGAGGAATTAGAAATTATGATTTGTCTGACAACAGTTGGCGGAAGGTAACTACTGGATGCTTGGCGGCGAGGACATCATCCACGCGGCCGATGGGTGTCGTGTGGGGTGCGGACTTCACCAGTTCGGGATCGGTCTTGGCCTCCTCGGCAATCTGGCGCATCACGGCGATGAAACCGTCAAGCGTCTCCTTACTCTCGTTCTCCGTCGGCTCGATCATCAGCGACTCGTGGAAGAGCAGCGGGAAATAGATCGTAGGCGCATGATAGCCGTAGTCGAGCAGACGCTTCGCCACATCCATCGTGGTGACACCCGTACTCTTGTCCTTCAGTCCGTCGAAGACGAACTCATGACAGCAGATGGTGTTGATGGGCAGTTCATAGACATCCTTCAGACTCTCCTTGATATAGTTGGCATTGAGTGTGGCCAACGGACCCACCTCCTTGACATGTTCGCGTCCCAGTGAGAGGATATAGGCGTAGGCGCGCATCATCACACCGTAGTTGCCATGATAGGGCGACACCACGGGGAAGAATGCCTGCAAGCCCTCGCGCACACCCACAGGACCGCTGCCAGGACCGCCACCGCCATGCGGCGTGGAGAAGGTCTTATGCAGGTTGATGTGCATCACGTCGAAGCCCATGTCACCAGGACGGCAGGCGCCCAGCATGGGGTTCAGGTTGGCACCGTCGTAGTACATCAGACCGCCACAGTCGTGGATGAGTTTGGCGATCTCTGGGATACGCGTCTCAAAGAGCCCAAGGGTATTGGGATTGGTCATCATCATGGCAGCGATCTCCGCACCCTGTTCTGCGACGATACGCTGCAGGTCGTCGAAATCGACCGTGCCATCAGCTAGCGATTTCACCTCGATGATCTCCAAACCGCAGACAGCTGCCGAGGCGGGGTTTGTACCGTGGGCACTGTCGGGCACGATCACCTTCTTACGGGTCATATCACCACGAGAACGGTGGTAGTTGTCGATGGTCATCAATCCCGTCAACTCACCATGGGCACCAGCGTAGGGCTTAAAGGTGAAATGAGCCAGACCCGTCAGTTCGCAGAGCGAACGCTCCAAAAGCGACACCAGTGCCAAGGCGCCCTTCACGGTGTTGGCAGGCTGCTGAGGATGCAGGTTCTGGAACTGCGGTAGGGCGGCCATCTCCTCGTTGATCTTGGGATTGTACTTCATTGTACAGGAGCCGAGGGGGTAGAAACCCGTATCAACACCGAAGTTATTATTGGATAGGTTCGTGTAATGGCGTACCACCGTCAGTTCGTCGCACTCAGGCAACTGTGCCTCCTCCGTACGCTGCATCGAAGCAGGTATCTCGTAATCACCAAAATTGTTCTTGGGCAGACTGTAGCCTTTACGACCCTCCTTCGAGAGTTCAAAGATCAAAGAACCATATAATTTGTTATTCATATCTTATCATTTTAATCCCTGGCTTACGCCAGCCCCTTACAAGGGGCTTCAAATATTCATAGGGCAGCAATCTTGACGAGGTTATCAATTTCTTCTTTCGTACGCTTCTCGGTAACAGCAAAGAGGATGCCATCGGCGAACTTCACACCACCTAAGAAACCGGCGTCGATAAAACGCTGGTAGAGGGTGTCGATATCGCCATCGTACTTCACATAGAACTCATTGAAGAAGGGCTGGTCATAGACCAATGAGAAACGGCCTGTCTTCTGCAGTTCGTCACAGAGATAATGGGCACCTGCGTAGGAGAGTCGGGCGGCTTCCTTCATACCCTGTTTACCCATCAGCGACAGGTAGATCGTGACGAAGAGGGCCATCAGACTTTGGTTCGAACAGATGTTCGAGGTTGCCTTCTGGCGGCGGATATGCTGTTCACGTGCCTGTAGCGTCAAGACAAAGGCGCGCTGGTCGCGATTATCCTTCGTCATGCCGACGATACGGCCCGGCATCTTACGGATCAGTTTCTCTGTACAGCACATATAACCCACGTACGGACCACCGAGGAGCATGGGGATGCCTAAGCTCTGGCCGTCGCCCACAGCGATGTCAGCACCCCATTCGCCTGGTGTCTTCAGTACAGCGAGGTCGGCTGCCACACTGTCCATGATGAAGAGGGCCTTCTGGTCGTGACAGGCCTCGGCGAAGCCCGTATAGTCCTCGACGATGCCATAGACGTTCGGCTGCTGCACCATCACACCTGCCACACCACCCTGGGCGAGTTTCGCCTTCAGGTCGTCGATGTCAGTTACACCATCCTTCGTATCGATAGTCACCAGTTCGATGCCCTGATGCAGGGCATAGGTGTCGAGCACCTCACGCGTCTTGGGATTCAGGGTGCCAGAGACCAATACCTTGTTCTGTTTCTTACCAGCTGCCACGGCCATCATCATGCCTTCGGCAGCAGCCGTCGTGCCGTCGTACATCGAGGCATTGGAGATATCCATGCCCGTCAGTTCGGCCATCATACTCTGATACTCAAAGATATAATGGAGTGTGCCCTGTGAGATCTCTGCCTGATACGGGGTGTAGGAGGTCAGGAACTCGGAACGCTGCAGCAGACTCGGAATGACCGATGGGGTATAATGGTCATAGACACCATAGCCCGCGAAACAGGTGAGTTGTTCGTTCTGCGAGCCCAGTTTCGCGAAGGTATCACGTACCTCCATCTCGCTCATCTCCGAGGGAATCTGGTAGTCGCCTCGGAAGCGGATGTTCTCAGGGATCTGGGCATAGAGTCCGTCGAGCGTCTTCACGCCCGCCTTCTCCATCATCGCCTGCAGATCCTCCTGAGTATGGGGAAAGTACTTATACATTGAAACATTAAAGATTAAACATTAAACATTAATGTTCTTTGGCGCAGAAAGCCTCGTAGGCGGCAGCATCCATCAGGGCATCGAGTTGCGACTTGTCACTGAGTTCCACCTTGATAATCCAGTTCTCGAAGGCATTCTCGTTGATGAGCTCGGGCTGATCCTCCAGGGCCTCGTTGATCTCCACGACCGTACCGCTGACGGGGGAATACAGGTCGCTGGCAGCCTTTACGCTTTCCACGGCGCCGAACTCCTCACCGGCTTCAACTTCGTCATCCACCTCAGGCATATCCACATACACCACATTGCCCAAGGCGTTCTGGGCATAGTCTGTAATACCGATGAAACCATAATCACCTTCTACTCTTACGTATTCGTGCGACTCCGAGTAGTAGAGTCCTTCAATTACTTTTGCCATAGTTTTATTTGTTTTTAGTCTTACTTTTTTATTTTTTACCTTTTTACTTTTTGTAGCTCTTGTTATAGAACTGTTTCTTGACGACTTTGCCGGGGAAGACCTTCTTGCGGATCTGGATCTGTACCTCGGTGTCGAGTTTGGCGTAGGCGGCATCGATGAGTGCCATGCACACGCTCTTATCCGACGAGAGGGTATGATAACCCGTCGTCACCTCACCGATGGCTTCGCCGTCCATATTCAGAACGGTGTAACCATGACGGGGAATGGCCTTGTCGAAGAGTTCGATACCCACCAGTTTCTTGGTAGGACCCTCGGCTTTCTGTTTTGCCAACGCCTCCTTACCAATAAACTCAGGTTTGTCGAGCTTGACAAACATACCTAAGCCCGCCATGATGGGGGTGATCTCCTCTGAGAGTTCGTCGCCATAGAGCGGCAGTCCCACCTCGAAGCGCAGGGTGTCGCGACAGCCCAGTCCACAAGCCTGTACGCCGGCGGCGATCAGTTTGTCCCAACAGTCGTTGATAAAGGCGTAGGAGCCATAGACCTCGAAACCATCTTCGCCTGTATAGCCGGTACGGGAGATGATGACATCGTCAACCGTCTTACAAGTGTAGAATGTCAACTCTTTGCAGGGCAGACCCAGCACGCGCTCCATCGCATCCTCAGATTCTGGGCCCTGTACGGCGATCTGACCGTAGTAGTCGCTGCGGTTCTGTAGGTCGATGTCGAAGCCTGCCGCGTTTTCCTCCATCCACGCCCAGTCCTTATCGATATTGGCGGCGTTGATCACGAGGAAGAAGTCGTTCTCGCCCATCTTATAGACGAGCAGGTCATCGACGGTGCCACCGTTCTCGTAGCACATCATACCATAATAGATTTTTCCTACGGGCGCACCCGCAATATCGTTGGTGAAGATGTGCTGCACGTAGCGCTCAGCATCCTCACCCTTCACTGTCACCTCTCCCATGTGGGAAACGTCGAAGAGTCCGACATGCTCGCGCACGGCCATGTGTTCCGGAGCGATACCGGCATTCTGATACAGCAGAGGCATGTCGAAGCCTCCGAACTCTACCATCATAGCACCTAACGACAGGTGCTTGTCATACAGACAGGTGCGCTTGGTTTTCTTTTCCAGTTCTTGTTTGATAGCCATAGTTTTTAGTTATTTTATTGATATGTTCTATTTCTTCTGATGTCAGCATCCTTTCCCCGTCGCAGAGGGTCTCACGGATGAACGTTTTCAACTGCTCCAGACTCAGTGACGTGTGGTCCTTCAGCAGGGTGATTCTTTGGCGGACGCTCTGGATGCCTTTCGCCTCCAGTTTCTCGGGCCCTGGCGTGATGGCGTTCAGCATGTGCTGCATATTCGTGTCGTAGAGCATCGTACTGTGGACGATACTACGTCCTGGCAACTGATAGAACGCTGTGCCACAGACCTTCCGGTCGCCGATCATGATGTCGTTATGACTGGTGCCCGTGGCTTCGATGCCCAGTTTGCGCAGCACCAGCAGGATCATCTGGACAAATCTGTTGAAGGTAAACCCTACGTTGTCGCCGTCGGTGATGTACGACAGCATCAGATTGTCCATGTCGGCATACACGCAACCGCCCCCGCTTTTCCTGTGGACGATCTGGATGTCGTGCTCACGGCAGTAGTCGATGTTCACCTCGTTCTCCACCACCTGGTTGCGTCCGTAGATCACCGTAGGTTTCACCTGCCACATGAAGAAGCAGTCGGGTTCGTCCAGATGACGCGCCACATATTCTTCCATCGCCAGATAGAACGACAGGTGACGCACTTCATCGGACGGCAGGGTGATATACTTCATATCTTATTATTCGGCGGCCTGCAGGAACTTCAGTTCAGCCTCCAGCATCTCCAGTTTCGGCATGGGGAAACCTGCCTCACGGGCAATCTGGATGGGACGGCTGTAGATATAATAGATCTCCATTGGCCGGTGGAAGTCGTAGTCGAGCTTCATCGACGGGGAGTAGGGCGTCATGTTGTCCGTCATTTCGATCATCTTGTCAATAAACGCCTCGTCAAGGCCGGTGATGCCCAGATGGCGGGCAGCCCCCACGACCTCACCCATGAGGTCACGAATGAGTTGGCGGGTGGCGGGATTCTTCAGCAGCAGATCGGTCTGCGTGTTGAGGGCTACCGTCATGCCATTGAACGGCATGTTCCACACGGCTTTCTTCCAACGGGCTTCATCATAGGGAACGGAGCCCGCCTGGATACCGGCATTGATAAAGTCATTCAGAATAGCAGTAAAGACGTTCTCATCCTGACAGGAGTAGTTGGCGAGATTGATGCTGCCATAGCACTGATGATTCACGCGACCAGGCTCCGTCTTGGCAGAACAGATGAAAGCAAGACCTGCTATGAGTTGGACATGGGGAAACATCTTCTGCACATCGGCTTCTACCCCAATGCCATTTTGTATCAGTACCACAACCGTATGTTCCTGAAGCAATGGCGGCAAGAGATCAGCGAGCAGATGGTTGTTGGTGGTCTTCAGACCCACAATCACCACATCGCACTTAGGCATGTCAGTCGGATGCTGATACACATTCACATGGTCGAGATGGAAAGAGCCGTCGCAAGAATCCACCTGCATGCCCCGCTCTTTCACAAACAGGTAATCACTATGCGACAAGAAATGAACTTCTTGTCCGCTATATGCCAGCTTGCTGCCATAAAAGCCGCCTATCGCGCCTGTACCTACTATTCCGTATTTCATCAAGGATGATTTTTCTGCAAAAGTACGAGGAATATTTGATATTTCCAAATCTTTTCAGGAAAAAACTTGGTACAAAAATAGAATATTTTTGCAAAAAACCTTTGCAATTTCTTT
The DNA here is from genome assembly GCA_902784615.1 of uncultured Prevotellaceae bacterium. Classification (GTDB taxonomy): domain Bacteria; phylum Bacteroidota; class Bacteroidia; order Bacteroidales; family Bacteroidaceae; genus Prevotella. Next base: position 35,112 of record CACZVN010000020.1, read on the forward strand.
AAATTAGCGTATCTTTGCACACATAAATAATTCAAAGTGGACAGAAAGGAATTAACACTACTGAATGGGATTAAGTCGCCGGAAGACTTGAGACGACTGGATATCAACCAATTACCCCAGTTGTGCGACGAACTTCGTGAGGACATTATCGAGGAGGTGGCGGTGAATCCTGGACATCTGGCTTCGAGCCTTGGTGTGGCGGAAATTACCGTTGCCCTGCATTATGTCTATAATACCCCTGAAGACCGCATTGTATGGGACGTAGGACATCAGGCCTACGGTCATAAGATTCTGACAGGACGGCGCGAGCAGTTCTGCACTAATCGTAAACTGGGCGGCATCAAACCTTTCCCGTCACCTGCGGAGAGCGAATATGATACGTTTGCCTGCGGACATGCGAGTAATTCCGTGTCGGCAGCCTTGGGCATGGCCGTCGCTGCACAGTTGGAAGGGAAGAAAGACCGCCATGTCGTGGCCGTCATCGGTGACGGAGCCCTGTCGGGCGGACTGGCCTTCGAGGGCCTGAACAATGTCTCGTCGTCACCCAACGACCTGCTCATCATCCTCAACGACAACAATATGTCGATTGATCGTTCCGTGGGTGGCATGAAGCAGTACCTGTTGAACCTCAGTACCAATGAGACCTATAATGCCATTCGTTTCAAGGCTGCCCGTTGGTTACATGGCAAAGGAATGCTCAACGATGATCGCCGCAAGGGTATCATCCGTCTGACGAATGCCATCAAGAGTGCCATCTCTCATCAGCAGAATATCTTCGAGGGTATGAACATCCGCTACTTCGGACCGTTCGACGGACACAATGTGAAGGAGTTGGTGCGTATCCTTCGACAGATGAAGGACATGAAGGGCCCGAAACTGTTGCATCTGCATACCCAGAAAGGTCATGGCTACGCTCCTGCTGAGAAGGATGTGACCACTTGGCACGCACCAGGAAAGTTCGACCCCGAGACAGGCGAGCGTATCGTCGATAAGGATCCCAATAAACCCCAAAAGTATCAGGACGTATTCGGTCATACCCTGTTGGAACTGGCGAAGCAGAATCCGAAGATTGTCGGTGTGACGCCAGCCATGCCCTCTGGCTGTTCGATGAATATCCTGATGAAGGAGATGCCAGAGCGTACCTTCGACGTGGGTATCGCAGAAGGACATGCCGTCACATTCTCTGGCGGTATGGCCAAGGACGGCCTGCTACCCTTCTGTAATATCTATAGTGCCTTTGCCCAGAGGGCTTTCGACAATATTATTCATGACGCGGCGCTCCTGAACCTGAACATTGTGTTCTGCTTTGATCGTGCAGGACTCGTTGGCGAGGACGGTGCTACCCATCATGGCGCCTTCGATCTGGCAGCCCTGCGGCCTATCCCGAACCTGACGATCTCCTCGCCTATGGACGAGCATGAGTTAAGGCGGTTGATGTTCACGGCCCAGTTGCCTGACAAGGGACCATTCGTAATCCGTTACCCACGTGGTGGTGGCGTGTTGCAGGACTGGCGTTGTCCTCTGGAGGAGGTTGCCGTAGGTACAGGCCGCAAGATGAAAGACGGTACGGATGTCGCCGTGCTGAGCATCGGTCCGATAGGCAATAACGTGACAGACGCCATCGCCAAGATAGGTGACAGCGTCAGTGTGGCTCACTACGACATGCGTTTCCTGAAACCGATTGATGAGAAGATCCTCGAGGAGGTCGGACAGAAGTTCAAGCGTATCATTACTGTAGAGAACGGCGTGAAGAGAGGCGGACTCGGCTCGGCTGTCCTGGAATGGATGAACGACCACGGCTATACGCCGAAGGTGGTACGTCTGGGACTGCCTGATGAGTTTGTAGAACACGGTACTGTCGATGAACTGCAGCATATTGTAGGTATTGATGAGGACGGTATCATCAAAGCGATTAAGGAGATATGAAGATAGTGATTGTCGGTGCAGGTGCCGTAGGTACTCATCTGTCAAAGCTGTTGTCGCGCGAGCATCAGGACTGTGTTCTGATTGACGATGACGAGGAGCGTCTGAGCACGATGAGCGAATATGACGTGATGACCTATCAGGCTTCGCCCACGAGCATCCAGGCTCTGAAGGACGCTGGTGTGGAGCACGCTGACTTGTTTGTTGGTGTGACACCTGAGGAGAGCATTAACCTGAATGCCTGTATCCTGGCCCATGCCCTCGGTGCGAAGAAGACCGTAGCCCGCATTGACAATTACGAATACCTCTCTCCGGAACATCAGCTCTTCTTCAAGAACCTCGGCGTGGATTCCCTTATTTATCCGGAAGTGCTGGCAGCCATTGATATCACTAACGGTCTGAAACTCTCCTGGGTGCGCCAGCGGTGGGATGTGCACGACGGTGCCCTCATCCTGCTTGGCATCAAACTGCGGGAGGCGGCAGAGATCCTGAATCAGCCCTTGCGTAACCTCTGTGGTCCTGACGATCCCTATCATGTCGTAGCCATCAAGCGTAACGGTGATACGCTCATACCAGGAGGTATGGACGAGTTGCGTGTGAACGATCTCGTTTATTTCATGACGACCAAGGAGTATATCCCCTATATCCGTAAGATCGTCGGTAAGGAGCATTATACCGATGTGAAGAACGTCATTATCATGGGTGGAGGAAAAACGTCCGTGCGTGCGGCCTTGACCATCCCCAACTATATGAGTGTGAAGATCATCGAGAAGGATGCCCAGCGGTGTGAGAAGTTGAACGAGTTGCTGGAGCAGGATGAGGCGATGGTTATCCACGGTGACGGACGTGACTTGGGTTTGCTCGAGGATGAGGGTATCAGGAACACCCAGGCTTTCGTAGCCCTTACGGGAAATGCGGAGACCAATATCCTGGCCTGTCTGACCGCCAAGAAACTCGGTGTGAGAAAGACCGTGGCCATGGTGGAGAACCTCGACTACGTGTCGATGGCCGAGAGTCTGGACATAGGTACCATTATCAACAAGAAGACCATCGCCGCCAGCCATATCTTCCAGATGATGCTCGATGCCGATGTGGAAAATCTGCGCTCGCTGATGCTCGTGGATGCAGAGGTGGCAGAGTTCACGGCGTCCGAGGGCTCCAAGGTGACAAAGAAACCCGTGAAGGACTTGGGTCTGCCCTTCGGAGCGACCATTGGTGGTCTGGTGCGCAATGGTGTTGGCATGCTCGTCAACGGTAACTCACAGATCCAGGCTGGTGATTCCGTCATGGTGTTCTGCCATGAGCAGAAGTTGAACAATATCGAGAAATACTTCAAAAAGAACGCGATATGGTAAACTTCCGTATCATCAGCAAGATTATCGGATCGCTGCTGTTCATTGAGGCATTCTTCATGGCCTGGTGTGCAGTGATGTCCTTCTACTTTAACGAGGACGACCAACTCGCGTTCCTGATGTCCTTGCTGGTTACTTTCGGAAGTGGTTTCCTCTTTCTCTTTCTGGGCAGGAATGCCGAGAACTCGCTGAGCCGTCGTGATGCCTATCTGCTGGTGACGGCGGTATGGGTGATTTTCTCGTTCTTCGGCATCTTCCCATTCCTTTTCCATGGTAGTCTCACGAGTCTGACCGATGCCTTTTTTGAGTCGATGTCTGGATTCACGACCACAGGCGCATCCATCTTCGACGATGTGGAGTGCCTGCCCCATGGCATCCTCTTCTGGCGGTCGCTGATGCAGTGGATAGGCGGTTTGGGAATCCTGTTCTTTACCATTGCCATTCTGCCCTCGCTGGTGGGTGGTAGTGTGAAGGTGTTCGCTGCTGAGGCTACGGGACCCATCAAGGCGAAGATGCACCCGCGTCTTTCGACGACTGCCAAGTGGATCTGGAGCATCTACCTCGTACTGACTCTTGGCTGTGGCCTCTCCTTCTGGTTTGCCGGTATGGACTGGTACGAGGCCTTGAACTACTCGATGACGACCACAGCCACTGGTGGTTTCGCCATTCACAACGAGAGTACGGAGTACTTCCACTCTGCTTCCATTGACTATATCTCCATTACCTTCCAGTTCCTGTCTGGTATCAACTTCACCTTATTATATATATGTATCTTTAAGGGGAAGATCAGTGCCCTCTTCCGCAATTCAGAATTGAAACTCTATCTCAGTGTGGTAGTAGGAGCGACGCTTTGGATTATGTACCTGCTGTTTACACGTATGGACTACGACATCGAGAAGTCGTTCAGGTGTGCACTGTTTCAGGTGGTGTCGTTTATGACCACAACAGGTATGTTCAACGAAGACGCAGGAACCTGGCCTCATATCACATGGGTAATACTTGGTGTCGTGATGTATCTGGGAGCCTGTGCAGGCAGCACGAGTGGTGGTTTCAAATGCATCAGGGGTGTGATGCTGCTGAAGGTGATACGAAATAACTTCCGACAGATTCTGCATCCGAATGCCGTTCTCCCGGTCAAGATCAACGGAATCAGCATACCGCAGTCGAAACTTGTGGCACTATTTGCCTTCTTCACACTGACGATGCTCATGACTCTGGTCACTGCCACCATTATGATTGTGGCAGGTATCGACAATACCAACGCCATCACCATTGCCCTGAGTTGTGTGAGTAATGTGGGCCCAACACTGGGTACGCAGATTGGTCCTGTCATGTCGTGGGCCATGCTACCTGACTACATCAAGTGGATCCTTTGTCCGCTGATGCTTATGGGACGTCTTGAGATTATGACTGTGCTTGTGTTGTTCACACGCAGTTTTTGGAAAGAAAACTAATAATTACGATATAAAATGTACAGATTCAAACCGTTGTTGAAGCAAACACTCTGGGGAGGTAACAAGATTATACCCTTCAAGCATCTGGATATCCAGATGGATCATGTTGGCGAAAGTTGGGAACTCTCAGGTGTCAAGGACAGTGAGACTATCGTTGCCGACGGCAAGGATAAGGGTAAGAGTCTGAACCAGTTGGTGCGCGAACAGAAGGACATGCTGGTCGGCAAGGAAAACTACCAGCGTTTCGGTGATGAGTTCCCGCTGCTCATTAAGTTTATCGATGCTTGTCAGGACCTCTCTATCCAAGTACATCCTGACGATGAGACAGCTTCTCGTTTGGGTAAACCACGTGGCAAGTCGGAGATGTGGTATTGTCTGGAATCGGAACCAGGAGCAGTCATCTACAATGGTCTGAAGAAAAAGATCACACCAGAGGAGTACAAGGAGATGGTGGATAACGACACCATCACTGATGCTCTGGCTCGTTATGAGACTCATGAGGGTGATGTGTTCTTCATTCCCGCAGGTCGTATCCATGCCATCGGTGCCGGCGGTTTTGTTACTGAGATCCAGCAGACTTCCGATGTCACCTTCCGCATCTATGACTACAAGCGCAAGGACAAGAACGGGAACTACCGGGAACTCCATACGAAGGAGGCCGCCGAGAGCATCGACTTCACCGTACTGCCCAACTACCGGGCGGGTTATGAGCCTAAACTGAATGAAGGGGTGCAATTAGTGGAGAGTCCTTACTTCACGACAGCCGTCTATGACTTGACGGAGCCGATGACGCTCGACTATTCGGAACTCGACTCGTTCGTGATCCTGATCGCTGTCAAGAGTAGGGGAACGCTCACTGCCGATGGTGAGACCATTGTTTTCCAGATGGGTGATACGGTGCTTCTGCCTGCTACGACGGAGGAGGTGAAGGTCGATGGGACGGTCAGGTTCTTAGAGACTTACATCTAAATAGTTCCGGATATCCTCTTGTACACGGCGGAACTGCTCGGATGCCATATAGCCATTGTTTTTTTTGAGCATCACCTTGATGTCCTGCAACGAGTTCTCGTAGCACGTCATCTCGTTGCGCTTCTGTGTCTTGTGCGCTGAGGCGTAGTAGATCTCATTCTGCCGTTCCTGACGGAGCAGGTTGCAGACTTTCGACATGATCGGTGACACAATGGTGTCAAACAGATGATGCCCCTGTATATAGAGATAGGTGGTCTGCGGGGTTACACCCAATGCCAAGAGGTCGTCTTTCGTCGCCAGATACTCCTCCTTCGCATCGGGGAACTGCCGTTGCAGGTCGTTGATCTTCGTATGTACCTTCCGTCGCACGTTGGCGATCGACGGCTCGGGACGTTGCACGTTGAACCCCCCGGGGTCAGCGATGCGGTTGAAGTCGGTGAGGGTGAACTTCGGATAGTTGCCGTTGCGGTAGAACATGACCGACCAGACGAACAGGGGGAAGATGGCCTCGCTGAACTGTCGGAAATACTCGCGGAAGTCGAAGATGCGGTGGTCGTTGAGCGTCACGGAGACACAGACGTTATGCAACGACGGGGCATAGCACTGGAAATTCTCAATGGCATAGACGTAGGTGTGAAAGACGTAGGGACTGTCCAATACCCGCTTCGACTGGGCCGTGCGCCTCTGGATCACGTAGTCGTAGTCGGCATCCACGCAGGCGATCATGTCTTTTCCCAAGGGCTCTCCTTCGAGAAAGTTCATCAGCACCGACTTCTTGCCGCGTGTCAGGTTCATCTTCGACGGCAGCATCACCTCGAAATAGCGCTTGTCGTTCTCAAACTCACTGAGCACCGTGCGCCAGAAGTAGATGTCGTCGTAACTCTCGACATAGGCAACGATCCTATGCCGGGCTTTCTTTGAGGTCATGGCGTTGGCCGCCTCGAAATACTTGCTGTTGAGATTATCCTTCAGCCTGCTGGGCATAATGATGCATTATGAATGATGCATGATGCATTAAAGGGTAATGTCACTCACCTCCGTCACACTGTCCATCCAACCGTTCATCACCACGGCGGGCGAATGGGTGGTCAGGATAATCTGTACGTTGGGGTTCAGTTCAATGCAGAGATCGATGAGCCGCTTCTGCCATTCGATATGGAGCGACACCTCGGGCTCGTCCATGAAGAGCACGTAGGATTGGTTGTCTTCCACGAGCACTGTCAACAAGATGGCCAGGATCTGCTTTTCTCCGCTCGACAACTGGTAGGGCACCAGTGTCTCACCGATCTGTGAGAAACGGATCTCATTCTCCGTGCGCACGATCTTCTTGCCCGTTTCAGAGAACAGTTCATCGACGATGTCCTGGAAGCGTTTTTTCTTTTCCGATAGCTGCTGTGCCGCATCGGTGTTGCCCGTCTGCAGTTCGGCGATGATGCGGTTGCCGATGTTCACCTGATAGTCGAGGTATTTCCGCTGCAGGTGGAACAGTTGGAAGTCGAGGGCTGAACGGATGCGCGTATCCACCATGTTCAGTGTCTCATTGTCGAGCATGGGTGAATCCAGCGAACGGATGATGTCGAAGCGGATGTGTGTAGCATCGGCAGGCTCCACGTCGATTTTCACACCCTTTAGCAGGTGGTTGATGATGTCACCGTTGGTGTTCACGCTCTTTACCACCTTGTTCAGGATCGTACTCTTTCCCATACCGTTGATGCCGCTCAGGATATTCACCTGACGGTTCAACTCCCATATCACATGCTTCTTCCCGCTCCAGAGCGAGTCGATCTCAATGCGTTTGATATAGTCAGCGTACTTTGCCATAGGCTTTAGTCTTTTTAGTTATTCTTGTCGTGCTTTGAACTCCGGCCTTGACTCGCCAGGGTGCCAGAAGTCGAGCAATGCGATGTCGAAGATCAGGTTGCTGTAGCCTGGGATGGAAGTCTTTGACGAGGAACCATAACCCAGATGATAGGGAATATGCACGAGCCAGCGATCGCCTGGGTGCATCTGCATCAGTGCTGTGGTGAAACCACTTACCAGTGCACCCGTGCAGAATTTCGCCATGTCGGCCGTCCGCCAACTGAAGTCGCCTGAATAGCTCTCGTCGAAAATCAGGCCCTTCGGAGACGACGCTGTGGGGATCAACCTTCCCCTGTATGCTACCCACACACTATCGGAAAACAGCGGACTCTCAGTTCCTGCGCTTTCCTCCAGCACCTCCACGTAGATATAGTCGTTGTTGGTGCCTCCCGTCGTCTGGTCCTTCGTGAAACACTTGATCTTTCGTAGTGAACTGTTGGCCGCCCACTGGCTGACGGCCGCGTCATTACGCTGCTCCCAGTTGGCAAACTCGTCCTCATCCTCCGAGTTGTCAGAACTGCATGAGAGTAAAAGTAAAAAGGTAAAAAGGTAAAAAGGTAAAAACCCTTTTACCGTTCCTCTTACCATACTCCAAATAGAATTCATCATTTTACTTTTTTACCTTTTTACTTTTTTACCTTTTCATTACTACAGTTTCTTCAACAGGCTTGCGATGCTCACCTTGTCCTCGATGATGCCGTTCAGCGCCTCGATCTTCACGCGCTCCTGCTCCATGGTGTCGCGGAAACGCAGGGTGACGCAACCGTCTGTCAGCGTGTCGTGATCGACGGTGACGCAATACGGCGTACCGATGGCGTCCTGACGACGGTAGCGCTTGCCGATAGAATCCTTCTCGTCGTACTGACAGTTGAAGTGGAACTTCAGACTGTCGATGATCTCGCGGGCCTTCTCGGGCAGACCGTCTTTCTTCACCAGCGGCATCACAGCACACTTCACAGGAGCCAGGGCTGCGGGCAACTTCAGCACCACGCGGGTCTCACCGTTCTCCAACTTCTCCTCCTCGTAGGCGTGACACATGATGCTCAGGAACATACGATCGACACCGATCGACGTCTCGATAACATACGGAGTATAGCTCTCGTTAGTCTGAGGATCGAAGTACTTGATGCTCTTGCCAGAGTATTTCTCATGCTGAGAGAGGTCGAAGTTGGTACGAGAGTGGATACCCTCAACCTCCTTAAAACCGAATGGCATCTTGAACTCGATATCGGTAGCGGCGTTGGCATAGTGGGCCAGTTTGTCGTGGTCGTGGAAACGATAGTTCTCAGCACCGAAGCCCAGAGCCTGGTGCCATTTCATACGCGTCTCCTTCCACTTGGGGAACCACTCCAGTTCCGTGCCAGGCTGTACGAAGAACTGCATCTCCATCTGCTCGAACTCACGCATACGGAAGATGAACTGACGGGCCACGATCTCGTTACGGAAAGCCTTACCGATCTGGGCGATACCGAAAGGAATCTTCATACGACCGGTCTTCTGTACGTTCAGGTAGTTCACGAAGATACCCTGAGCCGTCTCAGGACGCAGATAGATCTTCATCGAGGCATCGGCTGAGGCACCCATCTCCGTGGAGAACATCAGGTTAAACTGACGCACGTCCGTCCAGTTTCTGGTTCCGCTGATGGGGCAGACGATCTCCTCGTCGAGGATGATCTGCTTCAGTTCGTCGAGATCCGGACCCTGCATGGCGGCGGCATAGCGGGCGTGGAGGGCGTCGCGCTTCTCCTTGGTCTCCTTCACGCGCTCACTGGTTTCCAGATACTTAGCCTCGTCGAAACTGTCGCCGAAACGCTTACGGGCCTTCTCTACTTCCTTCTGAATCTTCTCGTCGTACTTGGCGATCTGGTCCTCAATCAGTACGTCAGCACGATAGCGCTTCTTAGAGTCGCGGTTGTCGATGAGGGGATCGTTGAAAGCATCCACGTGTCCAGAGGCCTTCCATATCGTCGGGTGCATGAAGATGGCGCTGTCGATACCCACGATGTTCTCGTGCAGCATCGTCATGGCCTTCCACCAGTACTGCTTAATGTTATTCTTCAACTCCACGCCGTTCTGACCGTAGTCATACACAGCGCCTAAACCGTCGTAGATCTCACTGGAGGGAAACACAAAGCCATACTCCTTACAGTGGCTCACGATCTTCTTAAATACATCTTCCTGTGCCATATTTTTGTTTTTTTACCTTTTTACTTTTATACCTTATTATATAATTTGGGTGCAAAGGTACTAAATAATCGTCGAAAAACAAAGAATTTAGCAACTTTTATACCCCTTTTTCGCCTTAGTGCGACAGATTTTGAAAGGTATAAAATCTGTGTCGTAGAAAAAAGGCATTTGTCGCATAGACTTCGAGCAAATAAACAAAAAGTTGTTGGAATGAGGCCAAAATCGTCGTAACTTTGCATCGTCAGTCAGTCGAAACGGACTCAATAAACTCCCCAAAACGACGAGCGACAAAATGTGATAATAATAGTATAAACAAATAAAAAAATTAAAAGTTATGACAACAAAAAAGAATTTGGTAAAGACGATGTTCATGAACATCCTTACCGCAGGTATTTTCGCAACAGTTTTAGCATCGTGTACTAGTCCAATGGAGGATATTTCTGAAGGACTGGTTAATGGCGTTGCCGATAAAATGCTCGATTCAAAAGGCCAAAAAGAACGGGAAGAAAAACAGAAGCAGGAGCGTTTGGATATTCTATTGAACTGGAACATAGGTAGTGAGGTTGATCAGGAGGCCATCGATAAGTTTGGCTACGACAACTGCTTCCAGGCAACAGAAGTTCCCGCCAGCCTTTGGGATAAAGCAGGACTCAACACCAACAGTTCCGACGTCGATATCAACGACCTGCGCTTTGTGCGCTGCCTGATCTACACCTATGCCATTAATGGTTATGCACCGCGCGTAGGCGGACTGATCTGCAACAAGCGCATCGCTGGAGACCTGGTCTCTATCTTCCGCCAGTTGTATGAGGCAAAGTTTGTTGTCGATCAGGATGGAACCATACCGATGGTGCAACAGCAGGGAATGGCTGTAGTCGTGATTAGCGAAGAGCCACTTACCAGCAATGATCTCGCAGTGAGACTGTTCAAAGAGAGAGGTTTCACGTGGGGAGGCGACGAACCCAATGGCAATCCTAACTACTTCTCAAAATAGCAGTTGAGTATAAGTTGGAATAGCAGGTGCTTTTCTAAAATTTGGTAGCCCTTTTCGCGCGAAAAGGGCTACCAAATTTTCCTACGGAGCCTCTAAATTTTTCTACGGAGCCTCTAAATTTTTCTACGGAGCCACGAAATTTGCAATGAACGTGCCATCGTGCCATCGTGCCGTTTCGCGTTGTGGCGTTGCATTTGCTTTTTCGATTACATTAAAACCTACGACAGGAATCTGGAATTTTTATATCAATTCAAAAAGGTGCAAAGGTGTGGACAATTGTCCAATTGTCCACACCTTTGCACCTTTTGCACCCTAAATACCAAATGAAACGCCACAACGCGAAACGCCAGCATATATTTTTTATTGGGCACGATGGCACGATGGCACGATGGCACGATCGCGGCGAAATGGGAAAATCCAGGGTAAAACAGTGGTAAATGCGACAGATTTTTGGGGGTAAAAAACGACAGTCGTAGAAAAGCGGCAGTTGTCGTATAGACTTTGAGTGAAAAACCAAAAATTTGTTGGAACGAGGTAAAAATCGTCATAACTTTGCAGTGTCAATCAGACAAAACAACGTTCTTTGACTTACTGAAACAAACGAAATAAGGATTTAAAAACTCAGCACGTTGGGTGCTTACTATATCAGTCGAGTCCTGACTGAACAATAAAAGGACACACATTATTAAATAATAAATATAAAGAGAAAATAAATAGAATATAAACAAATAAAAAAATTAAAAGTTATGACAACAAAAAAGAATTTGGTAAAGCAGGTGCTCATGAGCTCACTTACCGCAGGTATTTTCGCATTCGGTTTCTCATCTTGTTCAGACGACGACTTTGAGAGCCCAGTAAACAACAACGCAGCTGACAACGCTCAAGTTGCCTCTAACGAGG
>CACZVN010000021.1 GCA_902784615.1 uncultured Prevotellaceae bacterium
AGCCAAATGGCGTATGGGTCATGCGTCTGCCGCCATGGCAGGTCACGACCATTCTCGCGAAACCATCGAAGGAGGGTTAAGGCGAAATCAGAGTTTGCCCTGGTCTCCAAGATAACTGTCCTTAAATCCTAAGAAATAAAGTACACCGTCGAGACCGATGGTGTTGATGCTCTGCTTGGCGTTGGCCACTACTCGGGGCTTGGCATGGAAGGCAATGCCCAGTCCTGCCTCTGTAATCATCGGAAGGTCGTTGGCGCCATCACCTACGGCAATGGTCTGGGCGAGGTTCACCTTCTCCACCTGGGCTATCAACTTCAAGAGCTCTGCCTTACGGTGTCCATCGACGATCTCACCCACATAACGGCCTGTAAGCTTGCCGTCTTCACCAATCTCCAGTTCGTTAGCATATACGTAGTCGATGCCATAGCGACGCTGCAGATACTCGCCAAAGTAAGTGAATCCACCACTGAGGATAGCGATCTTATATCCACAGGTCTTCAGGATCGACATCAGACGGTCGGCACCTTCCGTAATCGGCAGATGCTCGGCGATATCCTGCATCACGCTGACATCGAGTCCCTTCAACAGCGCTACACGCCGTGTAAAGCTCTCCTTGAAGTCAATCTCACCTCGCATGGCACTCTCCGTGATGGCACGCACCTGAGCTCCTACTCCATTACGCTCTGCGAGTTCATCGATACACTCCGTCTGAATCAGCGTGGAGTCCATATCAAAACAGATCAAACGACGCATCCTACGGAACATATCGTCCTTCTGGAACGAGAAGTCCATCTCCATCTCAGCAGCCAGTTTCATCAGTTTTGACTGCATCTCCTGACGATCCAGTGGTTCGCCACGCAGTGAGAACTGGATACAAGCACGGGTATGAGTGGCTGGGTTCTTGATACTCTTACGACCCGTCAGTCTGAGGATGGAGTCGATGTTCAGGCCCTGGTCTGCAATGATGCGCGTGGCAGCCTCTATCTGACGGGCTTCCAACTGACGCCCCAGCACCATGAGGATATAGCGGTTCTTACCCTGATGACCTACCCAGTCTTCGTACTCATCGCGAGAATCTGTGCGTCGTACTTGGCAAGAATGCCCATGATCGAGGCCGTCAGTCCCGGACGGTCCTGACCTGTAATCCTGACAAGTATCTGTTCTTGTTTGATGTCTTTATCCATTTTTACCTTTTTACTTTTTTACCCTTTCACTGTTCAGGGAACTGCTGATAGATACGAAGATCATAGTCGCCTCCCTTTGCAAAGATATACTCCATAATATCGCTGGTGTCGTGCTCGTAGTCGAGGGCATTCTGCGCCTTCAGCCAGAACATGAACTCCACACAACAGCCAGCCTGCGCAGCCTCTGCCTGACGCACGAGGACGGGCTTGTCTGCGACAATCTTCGGATTCTTCTTCAGCCACTCCTCAATATGCTCACGGAACTTCGTGATATTAGCCACACCGTCGTCATCGACCTTCAGCGAACGGAAATCATAATATACCTGTCGCACCTGCTTCCTGCCCTCGTTCTCGATCATCCCCTGCCAGTTCTGGAAAGAGCCATCGACGAGTGTCTGCGGTGAGACGGTGACAACGGTATTGTCGAAATTACGCACCTTCACCGTTGTCAGCGTGATCTCCTCCACCTTACCATTAGCTCCAGCCGATGGCACGGTGATCCAGTCGCCGATGTGCAACATATCATTGGATGCCAGACGGATGCCTGCCACCAGTCCCTTGATAGTATCCTGGAAGGCGAGCATCAGAATGGCAGAGACAGCGCCGAGTCCTGCCAAGAGCGTAGAAGGGTCCTTATTAACGATAATGGAAATAATGACGATAACAGCAATGAAGATCATAACGATCTTCAACACGCCACAGATGCTGTAGATATACTGTCGTCGCGCCGACCGTGCCCCATGTTCAAGTTCTTTGAAGGAATTGATAAACACGATGACCGTCCGCGTCATCATAATCGTAAAGTAGATGGCCGTCAGACGTCCCACAACCTCTGCCACCTTCGGATACTCATAGAACACATGGGGCAAGAGAATCCAGATGACGATGGCAGGGATGATACGGCTGGCAGATGTCAGCACACGCTGACTGAAGATCACATCATCCCACTTCGCTTCAGTCTTCCTGGTAACCTTCAGGAGCACTGGCACCAGAAACCTACGACAAGCCCATCCTGCCAACCATGCCAGCAGGAAGGCGACAACTACCAGAATGACGTAACGAACCACGGGAACATAGTCGCCCGTCAGTCCCATCAAACTGATCATCTTTTCCAAATATATCTTAATCGCTTCCATATCTGTTAGGGTCACTCATGATTTCACACACCTGATCTTGGAAATTACGACCATCGGCAATCTTCAGCACACCTTGGTTCATAATGCTGAAGGTCAGGATATGTCCATTCGACGAGGTGCAGTAGCCTGCTAACGTGGTGACACCCGTCACCGTTCCAGTCTTCGCCCTCACCCTGCCGTTGGCCACCGATTTCACCATGCGCTTTTTCAGCGTACCATCCTGTCCGGCCACAGGCAATGTGGGAAAGAGTTCCATATAGATACCCCTATGACGGTAGGCATAGATCAGCAACTTCACCATCAACTCTGGCGTCACGTAATTATAGAGCGAGAGACCGCTACCGTCGGCTATTCTGTATTGGATATCCTTGACGCCCGCCTTGCCAAGCACCTCCTTGACGGCCTGTCGCCCGTGAGCTGCCGTAGCAGAACGGGAACTGATTGTCGATGCCGCCTGGAAAAATACAGACTCTGCATAGAGGTTGTCACTGTCCTTCATCATCGGCAGGAGGATCTGCCTGAGCGTATGACTGCGCGTACAGATCGTCAACGACTCTTTGGGCAGATCACCCGTCGTACAGGGGGCATCTACCTCTATACCCGCAGCCCTGAGCATCTCCACGAAACGGCTCATGAACTCATCCTTCCGCGAAATGAGCAGGGGTGTCAGTTGAGGATTATCATCATCCCAGCACCAGCCCTCACCCAACAGTGTTTCCTCCTTAAAGGAGGTGACAGCGACAAGACGTCCTCGGATAGTTTTCACGCCCAATCCAAGGACACTCTCCACGAAGGCATTCATGTCGATGGTGTCAAACATCGGATCCATGCCGCCCACACAAAACAGATCACCTACAAGCACACTGTCCTCCACCGTACCCGAATAACGCAATGAGGTACGGAACTGATAACTGGCACCCAGACGGTCCAAGGCCGTGATGGCCGTCAGCAGTTTCATTGTCGAGGCTGGCCTGAGCGTCTGTTTCTCACCATGATGGTAGAGTACGGAGTCGGCCGTCAGGTCATACACCAGCAGTCCCAACTGCGATCGCTCAAAGAGCGGGTCCTGTGTCAGTGTGTCGAGCCGTGCCTGCAGGTTCTGCGGCCAGGGCAGTCTCACCTCCACCGTATCCAACAACACGCCCTCGGTCTGCGCCTGCAAACCGAGCAAAGAACAACCCGCAAAAATAAACGCCAATAAATATTTCTTCTGTTTTTTCAATGTTTAATCTTTAATCTATAATGTTTCTAATTCCTCCGATACGTCGATACCAGTTTCTGAATGGCCTTGTCCAACGATTCTGAAGGTTCTATAATATTATACTTGTCCCAGTATGCCGGGTCCATGAAATACTCCACCTTGTCATAATACGCATCACGCGAGTCGAAAGAGCCTCGGCTGGCGATGGGCTGCACGTTGTCCGACGAACTGTCTGTTACTACCATCTCGCAGGTGGCGGTAAACGAAGTGGCAAAGAGACGCTTCTTCCAATCGCAGTTAAAGCGGAAGGTATTCCTCAGATAACTGATGCGTGTCACGCCGTCCTCATAGCGATAATCGACAACGCTTGACAACTCCCTCGGACGGAACCTCACACCCAGAGGTTTCTTCACCAGCATCGTCTGTGTGGCCTTGCCCCTGTCGCTCATGTCAAGGTCGAGTTCGATACGTGTAAAGGCCAACCTATCCATGTCGATATACAGTTTGCCATGATAGAGGGCGTAGTCCGTCGATGTCTGAGGCTCCATCCTCACCACGTACTGCAGACGATCATTGATATACTCTGGTATGTCCATCGAGAACTTATAGTAGTCGAGTTCTTCCTTATTCAGGAGGATTTCGCGGTTCTTCACAATATCCAGAATTACCGCCTGCACAGGACCACCCATCACCTTCACGCCCAGGGTGTCGCCCTGTTTCTGACTCAGCAAGCGGCGCCCTTTCACAATAGCCACCCTGTCGCGTGCCGTTCCACGCGTGTATGGGGTCTTATACATATCTTCCACGCCTTCTGCCACATAGATGTAATGCTTGCGCTTCATGGCCGTCTCGCGGTAGAAGCCCTTCAGTAGTTCAGGTACGCGACTATAATTATCAGGGATCTTGCTGATGGCGATATCCACCAACTTACGGGGATCCTCATTCATCACAACAACCTCCTGCAGTTGAATGACCGTCGGCTGTAGCCTTACCTTCAGTCCCTCCGTCTGTCCTTGCATGAGACTCACCTGACGGGTCTTGTATCCCAGATGGGAGATGCGCACGCGTTCAGGCATTGCCTGAAGCTTCAGCGTGAAGGCACCGTCCTCGTTCGTCACCACAGATATCTTGCCGGAAGAGATACTTACCTGGCCTAAAGGAGCACCAGTCTTATCATCGACCACCACGCCACTAACCACCACCTGCTGTGCCAGCACAGCCAGCGGAGTCATCAACAGAATAATTAGCCACAGTCTTTTCATCTTCGTCAATGTCTTGGTTTTGCCGCAAAGATACAAAAAAATTCCACATGATGCAAATAATATCCAAAAAAAAGATTACCTTTGCACCAATTAACAGAAACAAGTCAGGATTATGGTTTACAAGTACGACTTTCTCGTGATCGGTGCAGGCGTGGCAGGCATGAGCTACGCCTTGAAAGTGGCCCGTGCCAACAAGGGCCGTGTCTGTATGATCTGTAAGACCTCGCTCGACGAGGCGAACACCTCGTTCGCCCAGGGTGGCGTGGCCTCCGTGACGAACCTCGAACTCGACAACTTCGATAAGCATATCGAGGACACGATGATAGCCGGCGACTACATCTCCGACCGTGCCGCCGTCGAACAGGTGGTGCGCAAGGCTCCTGAGCAGATCAAGGAACTCGTCAGCTGGGGTGTGAACTTCGACAAGAAGGAAGATGGTACCTTCGACCTGCACCGCGAGGGCGGACATTCCGAGTTCCGCATCCTCCATCATGCCGACGACACGGGTGCCGAAATCCAGCGTGGACTGATGGAGGCCGTGCGCCGTGATCCGAACATCGAGATCAAGGAGAACCACTTCGCCGTGGAGATCATCACCCAGCACCACCTCGGTGCCAAGGTGACACGCCGCTCACCCTATATCAATTGCTATGGCGCCTATGTGCTTAATCCTGACACCCAGAAGGTGGATACCTATCTAAGTAAGGTGACGGTGATGTGCACAGGTGGCTGTGGCGCTGTCTATCTCACCACCTCGAACCCCGTCATTGCCACGGGCGACGGCATCGCCATGGTATATCGCGCCAAGGGTACGGTAGCCGACATGGAGTTCGTACAGTTCCACCCCACGGTACTCCATAACCCTAACGAGACCCACCCTGCCTACCTCATCACTGAGGCCATGCGCGGCTATGGCGGCATCCTGAAGTTGCCCAACGGTGAGGAGTTTATGCAGAAGTACGACGAACGTCTCTCGTTGGCCCCCCGCGACATCGTGGCCCGTGCCATCGACAAGGAGATGAAGATCCACGGTATCGACCACGTGTGCCTCGACGTCACCCATAAGGATCCTGCCGAGACGCGCCACCACTTCCCCAATATCTACCAGAAATGTCTCAGTATCGGCATCGATATCACCACTGACTATATCCCCGTGCGCCCTGCGGCCCACTATATGTGTGGCGGTATCAAGGTCGATCTCAACGGCCAGACCAGCATCGAACGGCTCTACGCCCTCGGTGAGTGTTCCTGCACGGGTCTGCACGGGGGTAACCGTCTGGCCTCCAACTCACTCATCGAGGCCGTCGTCTATGCCGATGCTGCTGCCAAGAACTCGCTGGAGCATATCGAGTTCTACGACTACAACGAGAAGGTGCCAGAGTGGAATGATGAGGGTACGATGACCAATGAGGAGAAGGTGCTTATCACCCAAAGCGTGCGCGAGGTGAACCAGATCATGGCCAACTACGTGGGTATCGTGCGCAGCGACCTGCGCCTGCACCGTGCCTGGGATCGTCTTGACATGCTCTACGAGGAGACGGAACGCCTCTTCAAGCGCGTGAAGGCTTCGAAAGATATCTGCGAACTGCGCAACATGATCAACGTGGGTTATCTCATCACCCGCTGGGCCCTGGAGCGCAAGGAGTGTCGTGGTCTCCACTTCACCACCGACTATCCCGTCCACGCCTACGACAAGTAAACAACCAAAACGATAAAGCTTATGAACAAAACTCCTACGCCCCATATCGGGGCCAAGTACGGCGAGATCGCCGAGACTGTCATCATGGCGGGCGACCCGCTGCGTGCGAAATTCATGGCCGAGAACTTCCTCGAGGATGCCGTGCAGTTTAACAACGTCCGTGGTATGCTGGGTTACACAGGCACTTACAAAGGCAAGCGCATCAGTGTGATGGGACACGGCATGGGCGGTCCATCCATCGGCATCTACACCTATGAGCTCTATAACTTCTACGGTGTGAAACAGATTATCCGCGTGGGATCAGCAGGTTCTATCAAGGAAGACCTGCACGTAGGCGACCTGGTGATTGCCATGGGTGCCTGCACGAACTCCAACTATGCCGCCCAGTATGAACTGCCCGGAACCTTTGCCCCCATTGCCGACTTCGGCATGCTGCGCCGTGCCGCAGAGACCTGCGACCGCTTAGGCTACCGTTACCAGGTAGGCAACGTATTGACGTCGGACACCTTCTATACAGAGAATCCGCACAACGAGAAATGGATCAACATGGGTGTGCTGGCCGTAGAAATGGAGATTGCCATTCTCTACATGAACGCAACGCGCTCGGGCAACAAGGCCCTGGCCATCTGTACTGTGTCGGACCACATCATCACCGGTGAAGCAACGACGGCTGAAGAGCGTCAACTGACTTTCACGAAGATGATGGATGTGGCCTTCTCAGTAATATAAATTTTACATCGTTACTTCTACGACATGCTTGCCAGCGGAATAGGGAATCACCGTTCCGTTGACAGGCTGACCGTCGAGTGTGATGCTCTTGACACCCTTCTGCTGTCCGTTAGGATGGATGGTGATCTCGTAGTCAGCATCGCGGAACTTACGCTGAACGGTATAGTCCGTGGCCGTCTCTGGCAGACAGGGATCGATGCGGATACCATCGTAGTCAGGCTTGATACCAAGAATAAACTCCGAAACGGTGTACCACATCCAGGCGGCCGTACCCGTGAGCCATGAGTTCTTACCCTCACCTGGCTTGTAGGCGTCCTTACCAGCCACCATCTGGCAGTTCACGTAAGGCTCCACCTTATGCAGCGTCTGATACTTCTCTTCGACGTACGAGGGCAGGATCTTGGCGTAGTGGCTCCACGCATCGTTACCACGACCTGCGATACACTCACCGATGATGACCCAAGGATTATTGTGGCAGAAGATACCTGCGTTCTCCTTATAGCCCTCGGGATAAGACGAAATCTCACCATACTCATAGATATACTTCGTGAAGGCGGGGTTGTTGAGCACCATACCATGCTCGCACTCCAAGTACTTCTTGCAGGAGTCGAGCGACTTGGCCACCATACCGTCGTCGGCACCAATCTCGGCCATCGTACACCAACCCTGGCTTTCGATGAAGATCTTGGCCTCCTCGCACTCGTTAGAGCCGATCTTACGACCATAGAAGTCGTAGGCGCGCAGATACCACTCACCGTCCCAGCCATGTTTTTTCACGGCCTCGATCATCGCATCAACAGCCTGCTGCATGCGTCCTGCTTCAGCATCCTTGCCAATCTTCTTGCAAAGAGCCACATAGTCCTTACCAGTCACCACGAAGAGACCTGCAATCATCAGCGACTCAGCCTTCGTACCTTCAGAGACGTTCTCCGTAGTCTGGAAACTCTCATTAGGATCCCACGAGAAGCAGTTCAGGTTCAGACAGTCGTTCCAGTCGGCACGACCGATGAGCGGCAGCATGTGAGGACCGAGGTTCTTGATGACATGATCCATCGAGATCTTCAGGTGCTCGAAGAGCGTAACCTCAGAACCAGGCTGGTTATCGAAAGGCACCATCTCGTCGAGGATAGAGAAGTCGCCCGTCTCCTTGATATAGGCCACCGTTCCGAAGATGAGCCAGCAGGGATCGTCGTTGAAGCCGCCACCGATATCGTTGTTACCACGCTTGGTAAGAGGCTGGTACTGGTGATAGCAACCACCGTCGGGGAACTGTGTCGAGGCGATATCGATGATTCGTTGACGGGCACGGGGCGGGATCTGATGCACGAAGCCCACGAGGTCCTGGTTCGAATCACGGAAGCCCATACCACGGCCGACACCACTCTCGAAGAACGAAGCCGAGCGCGAGAAGTTGAACGTCACCATACACTGGTACTGATTCCAGATATTCACCATACGGTCGAGTTTATCATTACCTGTCTTCACCTTATATATATTAAGCAGGGCATCCCAGTAAGTGCAGAGTTCTGCAAAAGCCTTATCCACCTTCTCCGTGGTGTCGAGTTCAGCGATGAGGGCATGAGCCTTCTTCTTGTTGATTACCTGAGGAGCCTCAAACTTCTCGTCCTGCTCATTCTCGATGTAACCCAACAGGAACACGAAGTCACGAGACTCACCCGGTTTCAGCGTCACCTCAATATAGTGCGAAGCGATGGGGCTCCAGCCATGAGCGTGACTGTTACGGGGCTTACCCTCCATCACGGCTTGAGGATCAGCAAACTCGTTATAGAGGCCCACGAAGGTCTCACGGTCCGTATCAAAGCCCTGAATAGATGCATTGACATGATAGAACGCGTAGTGATTACGACGCTCGCGATACTCCGTCTTGTGGTAAATCGTTGAACCCTCGATCTCAACTTCGCCCGTCGAGAAATTACGCTGGAAGTTCTCCATATCCGTGGCGGCATTCCAGAGACACCACTCCTCGAACGAGAAGAGTTTCAGCGTCTTGGTCTCCTGCGACTCGTTCTTCAGCGTCAATTTCTGCACCTCGGCCCATTTCTTCAGGGGCACGAAGAAGAGCACGCTGGCCTCCACCCCGTTCTTCTTACCCGTGATGCGGGTGTAGCTCATGCCATGACGGCACTCATAGAAGTCGAGCGGTGTCTTGCAGGGCTTCCAACTCGGATTCCACACGGTGTCGCCATCCTTGATGTAGAAATAGCGGCCACCATTGTCCATCGGCACGTTGTTATAGCGATAACGGGTGATGCGACGGAACTTGGCATCCTTATAGAAGCTGTAGCCGCCAGCGGTGTTAGAGATCAGTGAGAAGAAGTCCTCATTGCCCAGATAGTTGATCCAGGGCCACGGTGTCTGCGGGTCTGTGATGACATACTCGCGATGCTGGTCATCGAAATGACCGTAACGTTTCTGTTGTTCCATATTCATGTTTTAGTTAGTTACCAAATTTCTGGCAAAGATAAGAAAAATAGTTGATAACCCAAGACTTTTTCCGAGAAAAAATAAGTTTTACAACATTTTTTTGGCTATGTGGCAGAAAAAGCGTACTTTTGCGCAAAAATAGCAAAACAAGAAAACCCTTTAGAACAATGAAATACGCATTAGTGACAGGAGCCTCCCGAGGTATCGGCAAGGCTGTGGCTCTCCGACTGGCATCGGCAGGATGGCCCGTAGTGATCAATTTCCTGAGTAACAAGGAGGCTGCCCAGGCGGTGGCCGACGAGATAACGGCCGCTGGCGGCACGGCAGAACTACTGCCCTTCGACACCAGCGATCCCAAGGCCATCGAGGCCGCCCTCGACAAGTGGGAGGAACAGCATCCCGACGACTGGTTCAGCGTACTGGTAAACAATGCGGGCATCCGTCGTGACAACGTGATGTTCATGATGAGCGACGAGGAGTGGAACAGCGTGCTTGGCACCACACTCAACGGCTATTTCTACATCACCCGTAAACTGCTGAAGCACATGATGCCTCGCAAGCGTGGTGGCCGTATCATCAACATGGCCTCGCTCTCAGGCGTAAAGGGTCTGCCAGGCCAGGCCAACTACAGTGCCGCCAAGGCTGCCATCATCGGTGCCACGAAGTCGCTGGCACAGGAGGTGGGACCACGCAACATCACCGTGAACGCCATTGCCCCCGGATTCATCGAGACGGATATGACCAAGGGACTGCCCGAGGATGATCTGAAAAAGAATATTCCCGTAGGACGCTTCGGCAAGCCGGAGGAAGTAGCCGCCCTCGTGGCCTTCCTCGCCTCCGACGATGCCGCCTACATCACGGGCGAGGTCATTAACATCAACGGCGGACTTTACACCTAACTTCAAATATGAAGAAGAGTACTACATTACTGCTCGCGCTGCTCCTGATGGGAGCGACAGCGGTCAAGGCACAACTCGCCCAGCAGGACATGGACGACAAGTATGCAACGGAACTGGTGAAGGCTGGCACGCCAGCCCCTGACTTCAAGATGAAGACGCCCGATGGCAAGACCATCCAACTGTCGAAGTTCGTCAAGGGCAAGACCGTGGTACTCGACTTCTGGGCATCGTGGTGCCCAGACTGCCGCAAGGATGCCCCAGAGGTGGTGCGTCTGTACGAAGCCTACAAGAAGTACGGCATCGAATTCATCGGCGTCTCGATGGATACCGATGTAGAGGCTTGGAAGAAGGCCATCGAGAAATTTGGCATCACCTACCCTCAGGTGAGCGAACTGAAGAAGTTCAAGGAGACCGATATTGCCAAGGCCTACGGTGTGAAATGGATCCCTTCGATGGTGGTCATCGGCCCTGACGGACAAGTAAAACTCTCTACAGTACTGACCTATAAGGTAGATAAATACCTGAAGGAACTGACGACGGGGGCCTATACGGGCCCAGGCAAGGGCGAGACCGTCTATATCGACGGTGATCACAGCCGTCTGAAGGCACTCATCCAGAAGCCCGAGTTGCAGCCTGGCCAACAGTGCCCGATGGTGATCTTCTGTCATGGTTTCAGTGGCACGAAAGACGGTCCTATGTTCGAACTCGTGTGCGACACCCTGCAGGCCCATGGCATCGCCAGCATCCGCTTCGACTTCAACGGTCATGGCGAGAGCGAGGGTGAGTTCAAGGACATGACAGTGCCCAACGAGATTGAGGATGCCAAGAAGGTTGTTGAGTATGTACGCGACCTGCGCTGGGTCAGCGATCTGGCCATTGCAGGTCATTCACAGGGAGGTGTCGTGACCTCGATGACGGCAGGACAGCTCAGCGAGGAACTGGGCGAGCCGGCTTTCAAGGCCGTAGTGCTGATGGCACCAGCAGCCGTCTTGCGCGAGGATGCCATCCGTGGTAATACAATGGGCAAGCAGTACGACCCATTCGACCCAGGCGAGTATGTAGAGCTGTGGGGCGGCTTGAAACTTGGCGGCAACTATATCCGCACGGCTTTCAGTCTGCCAATCTATGAGACAGCCGCCAAATACCAGGGTCCTGCCCTCATCATCCATGGCAATGCTGATCGTGTCGTACCTTACACCTACGGTGAGCGCTTCCACCAGATCTGGCCCAAGAGCGAACTGGTGATTCAGGAATACTTTGATCACGGCTTCTCGCAAAATATCTATCGCACCACGGACATCGTCTCCGACTTCCTCATCAAGCAACTCAAATAGAGTAATCCATTCATTAATCGTTGCCTAAGCCCTGAAAATGAAATTTTTCAGGCAAACAGACGGGAGATTGGAAAAAAGTTAGTACCTTTGCAACCGTTTTTTAGAAAGAGGTAAAAAAGATGAAACGAGTTGTGATTACAGGCATAGGCATCTGGTCGTGCCTGGGAACAGACAGGGAAACAGTTAAGGAATCACTTTATAACGGTAAATCGGGCATCGGCATCGAACAGGAGCGTCTGACCTACGGCTACCGTTCCGCCCTGACGGGTATCGTGGAAACACCCGTCATCACCAAGCAGATGCTGGACCGCCACACCCGTGCGGGCATGTCGGAAGAGGCACAATATGCCTATATGGCCTCGCGCCAGGCTTTCGAGCAGGCAGGAATCTCTGACGAGTACCTACGCCAGAACGAAGTGGGCTGTATCTTTGGCAACGACTCGTCGGCCAAGCCCGTCATCGAGTCAGCGAAGCTCATGGCAGAGAAACACGACTCGGCCATGCTGGGCTACGGCAATATCTTCCAGTCGATGAACTCGACGGTGAACATGAACCTCAGTACCATCTTCCACCTGCGTGGCGTGAACTTTACCATCTCGGCCGCCTGTGCCAGTGGCAGCCACTCCATCGGACTGGGTTATATGATGATCCAACAGGGCCTGCAAAGCATGGTGCTCTGTGGTGGTGCCCAGGAGACGAACTACTACGCCATGGCATCGTTCGACGCCCTTGGTGCTTTCTCTGTCCGTATGGACGACCCCACGAAGGCCAGCCGTCCTTTCGACCGTGACCGCGACGGACTGGTGCCCAGCGGCGGTGCTGCAGCCCTCGTGCTGGAAGACTACGACCACGCCATCGCCCGTGGGGCCACGATCCTCGCCGAAGTACTTGGCTACGGTTTCTCGAGCAATGGTGGAGGCATCTCCGAGCCTAGCGACGACGGTAGCGTGACAGCCATGACACGCGCCATGAAGGATGCTGGTGTCGTAGCCGACGATATCGACTATATCAACGCCCACGCCACCTCGACGCATCAGGGTGATATGTTTGAGGCCATCGCCCTGGCCAGGATGTTCCAAGGCCAGCGTGCCCTCATCAGTTCCACGAAGTCGATGACGGGTCATGAGTGCTGGATGGCTGGTGCCTCAGAGATCGTCTATTCCATCCTGATGATGCAGAACAATTTCGTGGCGCCCAACATCAACTTCGAGAACCCCGACGAACATTCCGAGAAACTGAACCTCGCCACGAAGACCATCGACATGGAGGTGAACACCGTGTTGAGCAACTCCTTCGGCTTCGGGGGTACCAACAGTGCATTAGTGATCCGGAAACTGTAGCAAGTAGGAATTAATTATCATCATGAAAGAGAAAATCAGACAACTATTAGAAGACGCACTTCCACTGGTGGATTTCGACTCAGATTTCCTGTTCAGTGAGCTCGACTCATTAGGCATTACCACCATCCTGATGCTGCTCTCCGACGAGTACGGCATTAAACTGGAGGCTACGGATGCCACCCCACGCAACCTGAAGACACTCGACAGTATCGTCGCCATGGTCCAGTCCAAATTAAATGTTTAATCTTTAATGTTTAACGTTTAATGTTGACGCTCGAGGACTATCTGGCACAAGACGCCCGTCTCTATCCTGAGAAGACGGCCGTGATCACGAGGGATGAGACGCTGAACTATGCCCAGTTGTGGCAGCGTGTGCAGGAGCGGGCGAAGGACTTCCCCAAGGGAAAGGTGATCGCCTTCCGCACCACGCAGGACATCGACTTCCTCGTCACCTACTTCGCCATCCATCTGGCTGGCAGTGTGGCGACACCGTTGGAGAAGGCAACACCCGACAATCTGTTTGAGGAGATCTCAGCCAGGTTGTCGGCCTGCAGTTTCCCAGAGGGAACGGCCGATGTACTCTACACCACGGGCACCACGGGCAAGTCGAAGGGTGTGATGATCAGTCACCGCACCATCGTGGCCGATGCCGAGAACCTCATCGCAGGCCAGGGCTTCTCCCATGAACTCGTCTTCGTCATCCATGGCCCGCTCAACCATATCGGCAGTCTCTCCAAGATCTTCCCCATCATCCTCCAGGGCGGTACGCTCCATATCCTTGACGGTCTGAGGGATGCCGAGGTGTTCTTCGACGCTTTCAAGGCAGAGGGCAAGTATGCCACCTTCTTCGTACCGGCGAACATCCGTTTCCTGCTCACCTTCGACGCCCAGCGCTTTGCGGCCCTGGCCGACAGACTCGACTTCGTGGAAAGCGGAGGTGCACCCCTGTCGCATGCCGACATGCTGCAGCTCTGCGAGATCCTGCCCCATACGAGGCTCTACAATACCTACGCCTCCACCGAGACGGGCATCATTGCCACCTACGACTATAATGACGGACGTTGTCTGGCAGGCTGTCTCGGCCATCCCATGCCCCACTCGCGCGTCGTCATAACCCCCGAGGGTATGATCTCCTGTCAGGGCGACACACTGATGAGCGGTTATATCGGTGACCCAGAACTGACGGCTACCGTACTTCGTGGCGATACTGTCTATATGTCTGATTACGGCTCCATCGACGACGAGGGCATGCTCCATATCGGCGGCCGTGAGAGCGAGGTCATCAACGTAGGCGGCTACAAGGTGGCTCCTACGGAGGTGGAGGATGTGGCCATGTCCATCGAGGGCATCCAGGACTGCATCTGCATCTCGGCCGAGCACCGTATCATGGGCAAGGCCGTGAAACTGTTAGTGGTGATGAAGGAAGGGGCCGTCTTCGACAAGAAGACCATTGCCCGCTATATCGCCGCCCGTCTGGAGCCTTACAAGGTGCCACAGCTCTACGAACAGGTAGAGAAGATCGCCCGCACCTACAACGGCAAACTCGACAGAAAGCATTATAAAAACTGACTCCATCCATCTGTCATCTGTCATGTTTTGAGTGTAAGGCACTATTATTCAGTCGAATAGCCTGAAAACCATCTGTCATATACTGTCATCATCCGTCATGGAGTTGGTGTAAGGGTTCAAGAATTGTTTTTGTCTCGAAAGGGCTACTTTCGTTAGAATAAGGACCACTTATTATAAAATTGGTGGCTCTAAATTTTGCTATCGTACCTCCAAATTTTGCTAAAGTGGCTCCGTTTTGGGGATAATCGGCCCCGGACATGACAGATGATGACAGTTTGTTTTTCAAAAACCCATGGACAACTATTTGGGAATGAGCGGATTAATCAAATTTATGACAGATGACACTGTGTTTGAACTCACAATAGCCTTGGCGACGGTGTAGGCGGTGGTCCAGGCGGCCTGGAAGTTGAAGCCGCCCGTGATGCCATCGATATCGAGCACCTCTCCTGCGAAATAGACGTGGGGGAGGCGTTTGCTTTCTAAGGTGTTGGAATCGACGGCTGCGAGATCGATGCCCCCACAGGTGACAAACTCGTCCTTGAAGGCGGCACGACCCGCAATCTGATAGGTATCGTTGCAGAGGGTGTTCACCAAGCGGTTCTGTTCTTTCTTGCTCAGGTTCTGCCAACGGTTCTGCGCACGTTCGCCAAGGGTCTTCGTGAGAAGATAATCCCAGAGACGCGAGGGCAGGTCGAAGGGTCGGATGGTGCCGAGTTGTTTCTGTGGATAGGCCTCGATGATGCGCTGGAACTCTTCGAGGATCTCCGGGTCTTTGCGCGATGTCCAGTTGACAGAAAGCGGCACCTGGTAGTTGTTGTCGTGGAGTTCGCGGGCGGCATAACTGGAGAGTTTTAATATGGCAGGACCGCTCATGCCCCAATGGGTGATGAGCAAGGGACCTGAGGCACGGAAATTAGTGCCTGGGATGAAGGTTGTGGCATCCTCAACGACGGTACCCATCAGTGACCGTAATGCCTCATCGGCGATGGAGAAAGTGAAGAGCGAGGGTACGGGTGTCACAATGGGGTCAGGAACCTTTGTGTCATCTGCCGTAGATGACACAAAGGTTCCTGACCCCATTGTGACACCGCCAGTGGTGACGGCGATAAAATCGTAATCGGCGAGTTCGTCGAGGGAAGTGATTTTGCTTTCCGTACGGATCTCGATGCTATGACGACGGGCCTCAGCCAAAAAGAGGTTGATAATAGTGTGGGAGTCTTGCGAGGCAGGGAAGACGCAGTCATCATCCTGTGTGACCAATCGTACGCCATGACGCTCGAACCACGCATAGGCATCTTGGTAGTCAAAGGTCTTGAAGAGGCGTTTCATCAGCCGGTGCCCACGGGGATAGACCTGTGAGAGGTCGCGCACAGAGGCGAAGGAGTTGGTACAGTTACAGCGGCCGCCCCCAGAGACCTCCACCTTCGCGAGTACCTTCTTAGACTTCTCGAAGATCGTCACCTGCATCTGAGGACACAGTTCTTTGAGGTTGATGGCGAGGAAGAAACCTGCGGCGCCACCGCCTACAATCGCAGTTCTCATTTCACCTCCTCACCTTTTTACCTTTCTATGAGAATGCGGGCATCAACGGCCACCACATCGTTCTCATCAGCGAGCAGGGGGTTGAGGTCCATTTCCTTGATCTCTGTGGCAAAACGGAGCAGCGTGGAAAGGCGTACGATGATCTCTGCGTATTTCTGTTCGTTGATTCCCTTCTGGCCGCGTGTTCCTTTTAATATCTTATAGCCACGCAGGGAGTGGATCATCGAATAGGCCTCAGCGTAACTCAACGGAGCCAGACCGCTGGATACATCCTTCAACACCTCGACGAAAATACCGCCGAGTCCACAGAGCACGACATGGCCAAAACGCTCCTCGTATTTGGCACCTATAAAGAGTTCTGTGCCCTTCAGCATCTTCTGTACCATCACACCCGTGGCATCCTGGATCTTCATCATACGGTCGAACTCGAGGGCGAGGTGCTCGGCCGTACGGATGTTCAGTGCCACACCACCCACATCGCTCTTATGCACGGGTCCTACGACCTTCGCCACCACGGGATAGCCCACCTTCTCGGCAAAAGCGATCAGTTCTTCCTTCGAGGTGGAGCACAACTCTGGAACGAGGGGGATACCTGCACAGGATAGAATCTCCCTGACGACATCAGGAGCCACATAGCCACGCTCAAGACCCTCGAATTTCAAGCGATTGGTCTCACGGTATATGATCTTATGAAGTCCGGTAATGTCGAGTCCGTAAAGCTGTACCTCTAACGGGGCTGGTGGTGGCGTGTTCATAACCTGCGACAAGGCAGTAGCCAGCGTCACCTCGTCACTGAAGTTCACATGACCTTTCTTCAGAAATTCCTCCACCTCGGGGCCTGCCGTATGCAGACTGGGCAGCACGGGGAAAATCGGTTTCTTGCACTCGCGGATCTTCTTGTCGAGCACATCGTAGGCCTCATAGAGTTGGGTGAGACCAGGCGTACCGTAGATGACGGCAATAGCGTCGATATGGTCGAACTGGTTCTCGCAGTAGTCGATGATCATACCCAACTGCTCGGCCGTTCCTGTAGCGAGGAAGTCGATGGGGTTAGCCACTGATGAGCCAGGGAAGAGTTTCGTCTTCAGTTCCTCGGCGGCAGGGCCTTCGATTTTAGGAACGATCAAACCGCCCTTCGAGAGGGCATCCGTGAGCATCACGCCAGGACCACCTGCATGGGTGACAATGGCGAAATTCTTACCTTTCAGCTCAGGCAGTGTGAAGATACAGCCTACAGTAGTAAGTTCCTCACGCGAGTAGCAACGTACAATACCCGCCTTACGGAAAAGGGCCTCAACGGCCGAGTCGGAAGAGGCGATGGCACCCGTATGCGACGAGGCGGCACGAGAGCCGCTCTCACTCGAACCAGCCTTGATGGCTGCGATGCGACATCCCTTCCGAATGAGGTTGCCTGCATGGAAGAGTAATTTATCTGGATTCGAGATATTCTCTATATAGAGCAATTTCACCTTCGAGTCCGTCTCGGCATTGAAGTGGTCGTCCATATACTGCAACACATCCTCGATACCGATCTGTTTGCCATTGCCGATGCTCCAGACACTGTTGAACTGCAGCCCCTTGATGACGGCACTCTCAAGAATGAATACCGCCGTGGCACCAGAACCGCTGACGAAATCGACGCCCTGTGGACTCAGGTTCGGAATGGGTTGTGTGAACACACTGTGGTGATTGCGGTTCAACAGTCCAATACAGTTGGGACCTATCAGGGCGGCACCGTATTTCTTACAGGTATCGAGGATGCGCTGCTCCAAAACAGCACCCTCCTTCGTCTCCTCACCGAAACCGGCAGAGATGATGACGAAGGCGCGCACCCCTTTCTCCGCACAAAGGTAATCGACATAGTCGGGACAGAACTTGGCAGCCACCACGAGGACGGCCAATTCCGTCTGAGGGATGTCCTTCACGTCGTGGAACGCCCTGATGCCCTGCACCTCGTCTTCCTTGGGGTTCACGATGTGCAGGTCGCCACCGAAACCACCGTTCTTGATATTACGTACAATAGCGCCACCAGGCTTATGCACGTTGTTGGAGCCGCCGATAACGACAATACTCCCCGGATTGAGTAGTTGTTGGTTAATCATAGGTGCAAAGATAGTGCAAACCGAACGAAATACCAAAAATAATTCGATTTATTTTTGTATTTCTGAAGTGAAGCCTATCTTCGAATGAAATTCAAAGATAATATAATAATTCATAATTTCCAAATGATTTTCAAATATATTCATTATCTTTGCATAGTTAAACCAATTAACTGTTGGATCGCAAATGAAAAAAGTACTCATCTTATTAGTTGCATTGATGTTACCAGTGTTTATCTTTGGAGAAAATTACGCTTCCCTATGGAAGAAAGTGGCACAGGCAGAAGAGAAAGACCTGCCTAAGAGCGAGTATGAATGGCTTCAGAATATCGTAAAGAAAGCCGAGAAGGGTAAGGACTATGGTCATCTGTTGAAGGCAGAGTTACTTGGTGCCCAGGTGATGTCGGAGATTGTCCCCGACTCCCTGATGCCTGAGATGGCGCGCATAGCAGAGCGTTGTAAGCAGACAGACGACGAGGTGCTGAAACTCGTCTATCAAACCGTGCTCTATCGCGTCGGCAACCTTTACTCCTCTATGCATTTCCAAGACAAGCGACCTGAACTCACAGAGGCACTCTGCCAGAAACTGGCCCAGGTGAAGGAAGACAAGTACGTGCCCTTCGTCATCAAGGGCAGCGATAGTGAACTCTTCAACTACGACCTGCTGAGTATCATCGGCTTCGAACTGGGTGAACAGGATGTGCTCTACGACTACTATGTCAAGGTTGGCAACCGTCGTGCCGCCTGTATCGTGGCTTCCAAGTGGTTCTACTATTCTAATAAGGAGAAACTCGACACATTGCTCAAAGAGTATGAGGATCTCCCAGAGGCCGGTGAACTGGCCATCGCACGTTATGACCGTATGTACAGTGCCCCTGCCGAGGAGAAGATCACCTTTATCCGTGAGGCCCTCAAGAAGTGGGGTAATTGGAAGCGGATGGACTATCTACGCAACGAGGAGAAGAAACTCACCAACCCTGAGATCCAACTGACTTTCGACAGGGCCGTGGCCATGCCAGGACAATCCACGAATCTGGCACTGAAAGAGATGCGCAACCTGCGGTCGCTCACAATGAAGATCTACGAGGTGAATGCCGAAGGCGACATCGACCTCAACCCCTCCAATGAGAAGGAATACAAGCAGATCAAGGCCCTGCTGGGTAAGGTCGTCAATGAACAGACCATATCTTATCAGGACAAGAAAGACTACGAGTTCTTCGAGGATGCGCTGACCATCCCCGAGCTTCCCATCGGCGTCTATCTGTTGGAGTTTACCAGTCCATCCGGTATCGATCCCGTGCGCCGTCTGTATTTCGTGACGGACGTCTTCGTCATTGGCGAACCACAGAGCACTGGCGAGGATGAGCGTTATGTGGTGGTCAATGCCCGCACAGGACAGCCCATTGCCGGTGCCCATCTGCGCATCAAGAACTACCGCACCTATTCAAGTTATGAAACTTTCGAGGGCGTGACCGACGAGAAGGGCGAATATATCTTCAAGGGAATGAACAAGAGCCACCAGCGTCGGGATGTGTTTGCCTATACGGATACGGACAGAGCTTGTCCTGAAAGGAGCAACAACACCAGCTACTCCTATTACGCTGACAGGAATTTGGTCACCCGTACGCAGGTCTATACCGATCGCAGCATCTACCGTCCTGGACAGACCGTCCATGTGTCGGCCCTCACCTATCAGGTGAAGAACGGCATTGAGCAGAAGGTGTGCGAGAGCGAGTCGCTGACGTTCCGTCTCTACGATGCTAACTACAAGATGATTCAGGAACAGCAAGTGAAAACAGATGAATATGGTGTGGCTGCAGTGGATTTCACGCTGCCCTCGTCAGGTTTGACCGGTTCCTTCCATATCCGGGTCAATGACCAGCGGCACTATATCCGCGTGGAGGAATACAAGCGTCCCACCTTCTATGTGGAGTTCCCTGAGGTGAAAGAGGCATACGCTGCTGGTGAAACCCTGAAGGTCAAGGGTACGGCCCTGAGTTATGCGGGGGTGCCCGTACAGGGTGGAAAGGTCAGTTTCAAGGTCACGCGTCGGACGGCCTTCTGGTGGTGGTCCTACAGCCGCTACTGGGACATGGGCGCCATAGGCTACGGCCATCAGGGCGACGAGATCACCAAGGGCGAGACCATATCAGATGACAACGGACAGTTCGAGATCGAGGTTCCCCTGACGCTGCCCGACACTGCCAATCCCATGTTCTATACCTTCATGGTGACGGCCGATGTCACTGATACGGCCGGTGAGACACGTAGTGGACAACTCTCCCTGCCTTTGGGCAACCGCAAGACGGCCCTGACGGTGGATCTGCAGGAGAAGATCCTGGCCGACGAGAAACCGGAGGTGACCATCCATCTGCTGAATGCCGCAGGACAGGATATCAAGGCCCAGGCCCAGTACCAGATCGACGGCGGCGCCTGGCAGAAAGTTGATACGAACACCAGGTTCCCACTCCTCAGCACAGGACTGCAGAGTGGCAAACACACCCTCAAGGCCATCTGTGAGAACGACACCATCGAACGTACGTTCGTGCTCTTCTCCCTCGACGACCAGGTGCCCGCCACAGAGACCGACGACTGGTTCTACCAGTCTGCCACCCAGTTCCCCAACGACGGCAAGCCCGTTACCATCCAGGTGGGATCGTCAGATCAGGATGTGTATATCGTCTATAGCATCTTCGCTGGCAGCAAGCTCATCGAACGCGGTGCTGTGGATAAGAGCAACCAGCTTTTCAACCTAAAAGCTACCTATGAGGAGGAATATGGTAATGGTCTTCTGATGACCTTCGCCTGGGTAAAGAATCAGCAGTGCTACACCCATAAGGTGAGGATCCTGCGTCCCATGCCGGATAAGAAACTGAAACTGGAATGGACCACCTTCCGCGACCGTCTGAAACCAGGACAGCAGGAGGAGTGGACACTCTCCATCAAGGATGCCGACGACAAACCCGTCGATGCCCAGTTCATGGCCACGCTCTATGACAAGAGCCTCGACCAGATCGCCAGTCACCAATGGAGTCTCGTGCCCTATCTCTCGATACCACTCCCCTCTACATCCTGGCATTATCCCGTCTATTCCAAGGTGAACAACTATGAGAGCATGAACTGGAGACGCCTCGATGTCGATGAACTGTTGTTCAGTCACTTTGACGAGGATGTCATCCCCTCACCCTATTCCCATCATCGTACCCGTATGTTCAAAGCAGCAGGCGGAGACAGAATACTATACGATGAAGTCGTCATGGCCGAGCCCGTGATGAGGGAGAGAGTGTCAATGGCCAATGCCGCTGTAGAGGATGCTGAGGAAGCCAATGACAATGCCAAAGAGGCTGAGTCAGAACAGGGGTCCCAGATGGAGATGCGTGAGAACCTCAACGAGACCGCCTTCTTCTATCCCCAGTTGACGACGGACAAGAACGGTCGCGTGGCCCTGAAGTTCACGTTACCGGAGAGTCTCACCACCTGGCGCCTCATGGGTCTGGCCCATACCAAGGATATGTACTATGGCACCATCGAGGGTGCGACTGTCGCCCAGAAGGACGTGATGATCCAGCCTAACATCCCGCGCTTCCTGCGTGAGGGAGACCAAGCCGTCATCGCCGCCCGCATCTTCAACATCGGTGAGAAGGCGCTCACTGGCAAGGCCCATCTCAAGTTGCTCAATGCCGAGACGAATGCCGTGGTCTGCGAGTGGTCGCAACCCGTCACCGTCAAGGCTGGCGGTACGACCACCGTCGCCTTCCCTGTGGATGCCAACAATGCTGGCTTAAGCGGCAACACCATCCTCATCTGTCAGATGATGGTAAGTGGCAAGGGCTTCTCCGACGGAGAACAGCACTACCTGCCTGTCCTGCCAGCCTCGGAGCGGGTGACGGTGACACAGTCGATTACCCAGCACCAGCCAGGCACCGTCGATATCGACCTCGCCAAACTGATCCCCGCTGACGCCCGAGATACGAAACTCACCGTCGAATATACCAACAACCCGGCCTGGCTGATGGTGCAGTCGCTGCCCTCACTCGGCATGGTCTTTGACGACAATGCCATCTCATTGGCAGCCTCCTATTATGCCAACGGACTGGGCCGTCATATCATCGACCAGCAGCCTGAGGCCAAGAAGGCCTTCGACCTGTGGAAGCAGGAGACAGGCAACGAGACCTCACTGATGAGTGCCTTGGAGAAGAATCAGGAGTTGAAGGACGTCGTGCTCAGTGAGACGCCATGGGTGCTCGATGCCGACAACGAGACGGCTCAGAAACAAAAACTCGCCGACTTCTTCGACACGAACCTGATGAACCAGCGTCTCAGCACCACCATCGAGAAACTCCAGAAACTACAGCGTTACGACGGTTCATGGTCGTGGTGGCCCGACATGCCAGGCTCGTTCTATATGACGGTGGCCGTCTCCGAGATGCTCGTACGCCTGAACGATATGGCGGGCGAACAGAAGGATACCGAGTCCATGCTCACGAAAGCCTTCCGCTTCATGGGTAAAGAAATCGTTGAGGAGGTAGAGGAACTGAAGAAGTGGGCCAAGGAAGGTCACGAGGTGTCCTTCCCCAGTTTCAAGGCTCTCCAGTGGCTCTATCTGGCCGCCCTCGACGGGCGCGAGCTGCCCGCCGACGTGCAGAAGGCCAACGACTATCTGCTGAAACTCCTGAAGAAGGACATCAAGGATCAGACCCTCTATGAGAAAGCCCTCACGGCCGTCATTCTCCAGAAGTCGGAACCTCAGCGCGCCGCCGAATATGTGGAGTCGCTGAAGCAATATACCGTCTATCGCGAGGAGACTGGTCGCTACTACGACACACCGCGTGCCGGCTACTCATGGTTCGACTATACCATTCCCACCCAGACCGTTGCCATTGAGGCTATCCAGCGGATTACACCCGATGACAAGCGGACCGTCCGTGAGATGCGGCGCTGGCTCCTCCAGGAGAAACGCACACAGGCTTGGGACACGCCCATCAACAGCGTGAATGCCATCTATGCCTTCCTGATGGACCAGAAGAGTCCGTTGTCCGTGAACAACAACCACGCCCAGCTGAAGATTGACGGCAAGCCCCTCGATGCCCCCAAGGCCACGGCGGCCATCGGTTACGTGAAGACCACCGTCCCTGCCAGCAGTAAGGCCTTCACCGTGGAGAAGACCACAGAGGACACCTCTTGGGGAGCCGTCTATGCCCAGTTTGTTCAGGCCACGAAGAACATCACCGACGCCAGCAACGGTCTCACCGTGAAGCGCGAGTTGTTGACGGCCGACGGTAAGTCACCTGAGGTCCTGAAGGTAGGCGACCGCGTGAAGATGCGCATCACCATCACGGCCGACCGCGACTATGACTTCGTACAGGTCATTGACAAGCGCGCTGCCTGTCTGGAGCCCGTACGCCAGCTCAGTGGCTATCGCAACGGAGCATACGTTACGCCAAAGGACAATACGACGAACTATTATTTCGACATGATGCGGAAAGGCACCCATGTCTTTGAGACCGAATACAATATCGACCGCACGGGCACCTACGAGACGGGCACCTGCACTGTACAGTGCGCCTACGCCCCTGAGTTCCGTGGTACCACCAAGTCGAAAACGATAAAAGTAAAAGAGTAAAAAGGTAAAAAAGTAAAAAACAAGTAATAATATATAGTTAGGAAATAGATATGATACATTTATGTGATAAGAGAAAAAGACAGGTTGGGAGTGTTTTACTCTTTTACCTTTTTACCTTTTTACCTTTAAATGCCCAGAAACTGACTATAGAAAATGCCACCGTCAACTGTGGCCGTACAGGCTTTGAACAGCCCATCACCGCCACCTACGAACTGCGTAACAAAGGTATGAAACGACTCGTCATCGAGAGTGTCAAACCCGACTGCGGCTGTACGGCCGTAGAGTTCCCCAAGGAAGTGGGCGCAGGTGACAAGTTTACCATCAAGATGATCTATGATGCCCGTCAGTTGGGCCATTTCCATAAGATGGCCGCCGTCACGAGCAACGGTTCCAAGGCACCCGTCTATCTGACGATGACAGGAGTCGTTCTGCCTGAGGTACTCGACTACACGGGCGACTATCCCTTCTCTATGGGTGACCTGCTGCTCGACAAGACAGAACTGGAGTACGACAATGTCAACAAGGGCGACACCCCTGTCGAAGAGATACACATTATGAACAACGGCACCACGAAGATGACGCCCAACGTGATGCACCTCCCACCCTACCTCTCGGCCATCGTCAAGCCGGAGACCGTGGCACCAGGACGCTCGGCTACCATTACCGTGATGCTTAACTCTGAGAAGTTGCGCGACTACGGTCTGACGCAGACCAACGTCCATATCGCCAAACAGTTAGGAGAGAAAGTCAGCGCCGAAAACGAAATGAGCGTCTCTGCTATTCTATTGCCCGATCTCAAATCTTATGAGACGACCAACAAGGCTGAGGCACCCCAGTTGCAGATTTCTGCCACCGACATCGATTTCTCCGACTTCGGAGGTAAGGCGAAGAAAACGGCCGACATCACCCTGCTCAACACAGGAGGCTCACCACTCACAATCTCCTCACTGCAGATGTTTACCAGCGGTCTGAAGGTAACGTTGGGTAAGCGTGAGATCGCACCAGGCCAGAGCACCGTCCTCAAAGTGACGGGTTTCGCCGGCGAACTCACAAAACTGCGCACCCGTCCCCGTATCCTCATGATCACCAACGATCCTGACCATGCCAAGGTCGTTGTCAACATCAAACTGAAATAATGTTTAATCTTTAATGGTTAATGTTTAATGTAAATGGAACATCCCGAGAACAGCTCAGAATATGCAGGTCTGCAGGTGAACAGCGGTGTCGAACAGCCCGCCATCATCAACCCCTATATGAAGCGTAACCGTTTCCGTCGTCGTGAACTCTCGGCCGCGGAGATGGTTGAGGGCATCGTCAAGGGCGACGTCACCGTACTCTCCCAAGCCGTGACGCTCATTGAGAGTGTCAATCCCGACCATCAGGCCAAGGCACAGGAGGTGATTAACAAGTGTCTGCCCTATAGTGGCAACTCCGTCCGTGTGGGCATCAGCGGTGTGCCTGGTGCTGGCAAATCGACCAGCATCGACGAGTTCGGCATCCACGTACTCCGTGAGAAGGGAGGCCGCCTGGCCGTCCTCGCCATCGACCCCTCCAGTGAGCGTACCAAGGGTAGTATCCTCGGCGATAAGACGCGCATGGAGAAACTGGCGCAGCATCCCGACTCCTTCATCCGCCCTAGCCCATCGGCAGGATCGCTGGGTGGTGTGGCGCGTAAGACGCGCGAGACCATCATCCTCTGTGAGGCGGCGGGTTTCAACCATATTTTCGTGGAGACTGTCGGTGTGGGACAGAGCGAGACGGCCTGTCACTCGATGGTCGATTTCTTCCTGCTTATCCAGGTGGCAGGAACGGGCGATGAACTACAGGGCATCAAGCGCGGCATCATGGAGATCAGCGACGGTATCGTCATCAACAAGTGCGACGGCGACAACGTCGATCGATGTCAAATGGCGGCCACCAACTTCCGTAATGCCCTCCACTTCTTCCCCCTGCCCGAGAGCGGATGGAGTCCGAAGGTGCTCTGCTATAGCGGTTTCTACGGCACGGGGGTTAAAGAGGTGTGGGATATGATCTACGAGTATATCGACTTCGTGAAGGCCAACGGCTACTTCGACTACCGCCGCAACGAACAGGCGAAATACTGGATGTATGAGAGCATCAATGAGCACCTGCGCCTGAACTTCTACAACAATCCGGTCATCCGTGCCCAATTGAAGCCCGCAGAGCAAACCGTCCTCGCTGGGCAGAAGACCTCGTTCGTAGCCGCCCAGGACCTCCTCGATGAATACTTCAATCTGCTGAAGAAATAATGTTTCATGTTTAATCTTTAATGTTTAATGTTACAGATTGAGATCGATAACGGCAGTGGCTTCTGCTTCGGTGTGACCACCGCCATCAAGAAAGCCGAGGAAGAATTGGCACAAGGACAGACGCTCTACTGTCTCGGCGATATCGTGCACAACGGCATGGAGTGCGAACGGCTCCATGAGATGGGCCTTATCACCATCAACCACGACGACCTGCGCGAGCTCCACGACGTGAAGGTGCTGCTTCGTGCCCACGGCGAGCCCCCTGAGACCTACGAACTCGCCCGCCGCAACAACATCGAGATTATCGATGCGACCTGTCCTGTGGTGCTCCAACTCCAGAAGCGCATCAAGCGCCAGTATGATGAGAATCATGGTGTGGGTGATCAACAGTCCCCGGCCCCCCAGATCGTGATCTTCGGCAAGAAGGGTCATGCCGAGGTGCTTGGTCTCGTGGGACAGACGCAATCCACCGCTATCGTCATCGAGAGTTTCGACGAGGTGACCACGCTCGACTTTACGCGCGACATCTACCTCTACTCGCAGACCACAAAGTCGCTCGACGAGTTCCACCGCATCATCGATTACATCCAGTCGCACATCTCGCCCGATGCCACCTTCAAGAGTTTCGACACCATCTGCCGTTCCGTGGCCAACCGCATGCCTAACATCTCACAGTTTGCTGCCAAGCACGATCTCATCCTCTTCGTCTGCGGACGCAAGAGTTCCAACGGTAAGGTACTCTTCAACGAGTGCCTGCGCGTGAATCCCAACAGCCACCTTGTTGAGGATCCTCAGGAGATACAGCCCGAGTGGCTGGAGGGCATCCAGACCGTCGGCATCTGTGGTGCTACCTCCACCCCCCGTTGGCTCATGGAGCAATGCCGCGATGCCATCCTCCAAATGCCAGATTGACAATAATCACACAAATTATAGCTTCTTATCCAGATCAACGGAGAGGCCGATGCTGAAGGAGGTGCCTGTGGTGATTGGGGAACTGTAGTAATAGGCCTTCGGCTTGTAGTTGAAGAGGTTGTCGATGGCCGTATTCACGTTGATACCGCTCCAGAGATGGTGCTGGAGCATCAGCTTCCAGATGATATAGCCCTGATCCACATCCGTACGACCTGATTGCGGCTTGCCTTGACTACGTCCTGAGAGGGCTGCGTCGAGGGCGTAGTGGCGGGAAAAACGGTGGGCATAGCCGATGCGCCAGGTCATAGAGTGCGTACGGGGCTGGTTGAACTGTGAGAAATAGACATTACCCGTCTCGTGCATCCAGGAATAGTTCAGCTTGAGCGTCAACCCCCAATCAAAATAATGGCCCATGCTGATATCCACGCCCCAGACATTGACACCGTCCTCGTTCCAGTACAAGGCACTCTCCTGCCCCTCATAGTCGTAGTCGATGGTGGTGATACGCTTGTCGAAGATGTTACAATAGCCCATGAGGGTGAAGTTATAGACACCATTCAGGATGCCACTATGACGGATGCGGTTCTGACGCTCGAGGGCGACGTTGAAGTTATGGCTCTTCTCGGGTTCAAGGTCTGGATTTCCGATGATCCAATAACCCATGCTACCCATATCGAAATGCATATACATCTCCTTGAGCGTGGGCGCACGGAAACCGCTGGCATAGTTGGCGCGGAGGGTAAAGACAGGGAGTTTATACACCACGGCGAGACGTCCCGTGAGGGCCTTCAGCGACGAGGCCGAGAAGTAATCGTAGCGGGCGCTGCCCACGATGTTGAACTGATCGGTGATGTTCCAGTCGAACTGGACATAGCCGTCGATATTGTCCTGCGAGTGGCTGGTATTGTCGATGAACTGATAGGTGGTGAGGTAGTCGTGCAGGTAGTCGGCGCCAAGGAGCAGGTTGTTCTTACCAAAGGGATGGTGGTAGAGCGCATGCACCACATGCTGCTGATTGCTGTAGTCGTGATCATGCGTACGCGTGCCGTCAGGCATGAAATTAGCCTTGTCGTACTGGTCGTAGGCGTACGACAGTTCAAGATGACGGGCATGATCCCAGGCATAGCGACCTTTCAATCCTGCACTGTAGGCATTGAAATGATAGTCGTAGGTGTCGCGCTCGCTAGTACGGAAGAAATAGCCGCCACGGCCGATAAGTGTCAGTTGGTCTGTGGCGCGCCACGTCAGCCGTTCCTTCACGTTATAGGTCGTCTGTCCGTAGAGGCGGCTCAGGTTCGAATCGTCGTTAAGCACCGACTCGTCGTAGGGCAGGCCCTGTGCCTTCTTCATCAGTTCAAGGGCGATTTCCTCTGAGGTATGGGCCTTCGGCAGATCGACGGGATCGATCTTCGTGTGTTGGAAACTGGTCTGGGAATTCCAGCGCTCCGTGTTAAACGAGAAACTGGCACCATTGCGCCACTCATGGCCGAAGGTGTTATAGCGTGAATTTGCGTTGGCTGTCCAAGGTTCGAGGTTCTCGCGGCTGATGATGTTCACCACACCACCCACGGCATTAGAGCCGTAGAGGGCCGACGACGCACCTTTCACAATCTCGATACGTCCGACGTTGTCGAGGTTCATACGGCTGTAATCGACATTGTCCATGGTCTCGCCTGCCATGCGCTCGCCATCGACGAGGAAGAGCACGGAACTGCCACCAAATCCGCTCATGTTGAGCGTTGTCTCCTGCGTCATGGCAAAGCCGAACTCCAAGCCAGGAATCTCCTGCGTGAGCATATCCTGGATATTGGTGGCATCGGTGATCTTAATGTCGTGGAGCGTGATAAGGCGTGTCACTACAGGCGCATCCTTCAGGGCCTTGGGCGTATTGGAGGCCGTGACGACGATGGGATCGAGCTCTACGGAGTCGCGGAAAGCAGTCTGGGCAGGGAGATTAAGTACTGGCATGGCCAACGCCATGCCAGCTATTATGAATCGTGAGAATCTATTCGAAAGATACACTGCTGCTACCTACTACTTTGTACCAGTAAAGGTTGTATCCATGGTCATTGGCATATTGCCGTACTTCAATGAGAATGTCACAGCAATAGTCTTATCGCTGAAGACTAAGGCGAGATTGCTGATGGTATAGTTCTTCTCATCACCAGAGGCATTGGTCACTACACCTTCATAACTGTCGAGTTTACCCGTGATGGTATTGCCACTCTTGGTAAGTGAAATACCCTTTACAGGAAGAGCCGGAATGGTCATCATCCCCATACCAACCTGAGGAATCGTCAGATCGACAGATGTGTCGGAGGCTTTGACAAATACGTAGGTTTTTACTTCGTTAGACGATTCCTCGCCCATCACCATAACAACCTCATTACCAGAATAGGAACCAGCCACCTGTGTGGCCACAGCTTCTACCTTGTTGTCATCGTCATCCTTACTACATGAACTCAAACTCATTACGAAGGCCATGGCAGCCAACGTCATTGTCATAATCTTTTTCATCTTTTTACCTTTTAATTATTTGATTTTTTGTGTTGTATAATCGTACTCGGAGCCATAGGCACTGTGGGGAATGCTGAAGATGGCAATCATCAGCAATACGGCTAAGGCTACGACCCATCTATTATGCTTCCACTTCAGGGTGGCAAGGGCTGCCAAGAAGAACAGTAAAGAGATAAGGGTCTTATTATCTGTGAGGTCTGTGCCGTATGGGAATCCTGCCCACCATGGGCCGAAGGCCGCGTGCTGCACGAGGGGACCCAGGACGAAACCACCGGCGAAGAGTGTGATCACCGTGATCTTCAACCAACGGCGATATTCTTTGTGCGTCACCACTAACAAGAGCGTATAGACGGCAAAGAGCATGGCACCAAACATCAGCAGGATATGGGGAATGAGGATATAGGCAGGCACATCGTTGCGGAAACGGATCACCACGGGTTCGTCTTTCATATAGTCCTTACCTGCGACAGTGAGGTAATACTGCAGTTTGCCAGCGACGGGCTGTACGGGCAGAATTGCCTGCCATGCATCGTCTTGATAAACGAAATCAACCGTCGTATAATCGTTCGTCGTCGGATACTGACGGTAGTGGATCTGCGGTACTTCGACAAGCTCAGTAACCGCAGGGAGGGTGACGATCTCATCTTTCTGCACACCACTTCTGGGCAGTTTCACCTGATAACTCTCCCCTTGGAGTTCGATAGCCACCTTCTTAGGGTACGTGGGCCCCGTCATGCGCTGGTAGATACTCAGCACCAAGGTAATGACAATGGCCAGAAGCCAATAGACAGATTTCTTCATTTCTTCTTAGCGGGCATCAGGTGAACTTGAAATGTAAGGGTCTCTTCGTTTCGCAGCACTTTCACTGGGATGGTGGTGTCAGGCTCGAGTTCCGACAGGCGCTGCATATAGTCGTCCATATTCGTAACGGGCTTGCCATCGATCTCCTGGATGATGTCTCCACTGCGGATGCCCGCATTATGGGCAGACTTTCCTGCCACCACGATGTCGGCACGAAGACCAGAGATGCGGCTGGCACCCATGACATCGGGCATCAGTCCTAAAGTGACCTTAAACTTGCCATGCTTCATCTTATTGGTGCTCGGCACACTGATATAATCAGGGGTCGTGGGCATACTGGCAATCCGTGTGATCAGCACCTTCGAGAAATCGAGGGTCTGCTGCATACCGTCGTAATTCAGGGTGGAGGGCACATCGTCAGGGGTGTGATACTCCATGTGACCACCTGTGGTAAGAAAGAGCACAGGGATATCTTGTGCCACAAACGAGGCATGGTCGCTGGGACCGTAACCATCAGGCGTACAGGAGATATTCAGATTTGTCTGTTCTGCTGTGGCCTCTGCCATCACCTTGAACTCGCTGCTGGTGCCCGTACCTGAGACACTCAGGGCGTTGTCGCGCATCCGACCCACCATATCGAGATTGACCATGGCAACAATACCTGATTTATCAACAGGCAGATTCTTGCGCTGGGCATCATCCTTCTTCATCCACTCCAGAAAATTTTTGGAACCAATCAGTCCCTGCTCCTCAGCCCCAAAGAAGGCGAAGATGATGCTGCGCGGTGAACGCTCCTTCTTGAAATGCTTCGCCAGTTCGAGAACCACGGCATCGCCACTGGCATTATCGTCGGCACCAGGATGGACAGCCAAAGTATCAGGACGACGGGAACCGGAATCTTTTCCTCCTAAGCCCAGATGGTCGTAATGCGAACCCACGACAATGTATTCGTGCTTCAAACGCTTGTCCTTACCTGGAAGCACGGCGATGATGTTATGGGTGGTGCGCTCCTGCTCAGGGGTTTTACCGTAGGTGAAGTCTTGGAAGTAACCTATATTCTTCTTTCCCTTGACGATGGGTTTGAGTTTCAGACTGCGAAGCTGGCTGACGATGTATTCAGAAGCGAGGGTATCGCCAGCAGTGGCTGGGAATCGTCCTCCAAGTTCCTGCGAGGCCAAGTATTCCACCGCCTGTCGCATATCGTTCTGCTTCTGGGCACTTATAGGTAAAAAAGTAAAAAGGTAAAAGGGTAAAACAATCACCCATTTAGCCTTTAACTCTACCTTTCCTATTATTTCCATCTTTTACTTTTTAAAAATCGAGTGCAAAGGTACGGCTTTTCCGCCAATCCTACAATCCCCATTTATAATGATTTTAACTGACGAAATGACGCAGGTTGTGCCGATTTGACAGATTTCAGCCTAAGGGCACGGAGATTGAACAGTAAACATTGGACATTAAAGATTAAACATTAAATAAGAAGGAGGATTAAACTATGACATTAGACAAGTTTACAATTAAAGCACAGGAGGCCGTACAGCAGGCAGTGAACACCGCTCAACTGAACGGTCAGCAGGTCATCGAACCTGCACATATTCTGAAAGGAGTATTGGAGAAGGCGAAGGATGTCTGCAATTTCATCTTCCAGAAACTCGGCGTAAACGGCCAGCAGATCGAGATGCTCGTTGATCAGGAGATCCAGCATCTGCCAAAGGTGCAGGGAGCCGGACAACCGTATCTCTCTAGTGATAGTAATAATGTACTCGTGCGCGCACAGGAGACTGCCCAGAAGATGGGCGACGAGTTTGTGAGTGTGGAACCGATTCTGCTCGCCCTGCTCAGCGTGAACTCCACGGCCTCGCGCATCATGAAGGATGCGGGCTGCACGGAGAAGGAGATGACGAAGGCCATCCAGGAACTGCGTCAGGGTCAGAAGGTGCAAAGCCAGAGTGCCGATGACAACTATCAGTCGTTAGAGAAGTTCGCCAAAAACCTCGTGGATCTGGCGCGTCAGGGAAAGCTCGACCCAGTGATCGGACGTGACGATGAGATCCGAAGGGTGCTGCAGATCCTGAGTCGTCGTACGAAGAACAACCCGATCCTGATCGGTGAGCCTGGTACGGGTAAGACCGCCATTGTGGAAGGTCTCGCTGGGCGTATCGTGCGTGGCGACGTGCCAGAGAACCTGAAGGACAAACAACTCTACTCGCTCGACATGGGTGCGCTGGTAGCTGGTGCGAAGTACAAGGGTGAGTTTGAGGAGCGTCTGAAGAGTGTCATCAACGAGGTGACGAAGTCGGAAGGCCGCATCATCCTCTTCATCGATGAGATCCACACGCTGGTGGGTGCCGGCGGTGGTGAGGGAGCCATGGATGCCGCCAATATCCTGAAGCCTGCCCTCGCCCGTGGTGAACTTCGCGCCATCGGTGCCACCACACTGAATGAGTATCAGAAGTATTTTGAGAAGGACAAGGCTCTGGAGCGTCGTTTTCAGACGGTGATGGTGGATGAGCCTGATGAACTCTCAGCTATCTCGATCCTACGTGGTCTGAAGGAGCGTTACGAAAACCACCATAAGGTAAGGATCCAGGATGATGCCTGTATCGCCGCCGTACAACT
This sequence comes from uncultured Prevotellaceae bacterium, assembly GCA_902784615.1. Taxonomy (GTDB): domain Bacteria; phylum Bacteroidota; class Bacteroidia; order Bacteroidales; family Bacteroidaceae; genus Prevotella. Next base: position 33,182 of record CACZVN010000021.1, read on the forward strand.
CTCTGAGCGCTATATCTCTGAGCGCTTCTTGCCAGATAAGGCCATTGACCTAATGGACGAGGCCGCCGCCAAACTGCGTATGGAGCGTGACTCCGTGCCTGAGGAACTGGATGAGATTACGCGTAAATTGGCACAACTCGAAATCGAGCGCGAAGCCATCAAGCGCGAAGGCGACGAGCCGAAGATTGCGCAGTTGGATAAAGATATCGCAGAACTCAAGGAACAGGAGACGCAGTTCCGCGCTAAGTGGGAAGGTGAGCGACAGTTGGTAAACAAGATCCAGCAGGATAAACAGGAGATTGAGAACCTGAAGTACGAGGCTGAGCGTGCAGAACGTGAGGGTGACTATGGTAAGGTGGCAGAAATCCGCTATTCGAAACTGAAGGCCCTCGAAGATGACATCAAGAGTATTCAGGCACAACTGGCCGATGCCCAGAACGGTAACTCACTGGTGCGTGAGGAGGTCACTGCAGACGATATCGCTGAGGTGGTATCGCGTTGGACAGGTATCCCCGTGACACGTATGATGCAGAGTGAACGCGAGAAACTGCTCCATCTGGAAGAGGAACTACACAAGCGCGTGATTGGACAGGACGAGGCCATCACGGCCGTATCAGATGCCGTAAGACGTTCGCGTGCTGGTCTTCAGGATCCTAAGCGACCTATCGCCTCGTTTATCTTCTTAGGTACGACAGGTGTGGGTAAGACCGAACTCGCCAAGACGCTGGCCGACTACCTTTTCAATGACGAGACGATGATGACGCGTATCGATATGAGTGAGTATCAGGAGAAATACAGTGTGAGCCGACTGATTGGTGCGCCTCCGGGATACGTGGGTTACGATGAGGGTGGACAGTTGACGGAGGCTGTCAGACGCAAGCCCTATTCCGTGGTGCTCTTCGACGAGATCGAAAAAGCCCATCCGGATGTGTTCAATATCCTGTTACAGGTGTTGGATGACGGCCGACTGACGGACAACAAGGGACGTACGGCCAACTTCAAGAACACCATCATCATCATGACCTCTAACGCCACGCGCGAACAACTGAGGGCTACGATGCGTCCTGAGTTCCTGAACCGTATCGACGAGATCATCACGTTCACGCCGCTGACGAAGGAACAGATTGCCGACGTGGTACGTCTGCAGATGAAGAAGGTGACAGATATGCTGGAGCCCCAGGGTATCAAACTCGAATGCACACCTCAGGCCATCAACTATCTGGCAGAGGAAGGCTATGATCCTGACTTCGGTGCACGTCCTGTGAAGCGCGCCATCCAGCAGTTCGTACTCAACGACCTGTCAAAGAAACTCTTGGCAGACGAGGTGGATCGCACAAAGCCCATCATCATCGACGAGTTCGGAGACGGGTTGGTATTCAGGAATTAAATAAAAAAGGTAGCTCATCATAGAGCTACCTTTTTTCCTTGATAGATATAGACTCCTTTTCGCAAGGGTCTTCCGTCAAGACGTCGCCCCTGAAGGTCATACCATATATCGGTAATCTCATCGCGCAGGGCACTGCGGACGGCCGCCTCTCCTTTCAGGAAGTCGAAGGAGATGTGACCATCGTCATCCATAGTGATATTCGTGATGGGTTTGTTGAAGGCCATTGCAGGGACAGAAATCTCCGTCAGATGATTATTGACTGTCTCATCATCGACATAGGGATAGGCGGCTAAACTAAGATAACGGTTACGACCATCAGCCGTGTATTTGCCCTGGTCACCTGTTCCAAAGAACGCCTCAGACTCACGATAGGTCCTATTGTCGGCAGTAACAAGCGTCACCTGCGGCTTGCTTGAATAACTATTGGGGAAAAGCGTTCCATCGAAGTTATTCACCAGTGTGATGAGCAGACCATTGCCTGGGACATAGGCATCAAAGCCACACTGCTGACGATTCTCAAGAATATAATAATGTTCCTTGTCGGCATCGTTACGAACGATATAGGCCAAAGGCTCCTCATCGAAAGAGACCATATCCGTAATGGTCGTCGCCTCTTTTAATTCCGTAAAGTCGAACCAACCGCAGATATGACGTTCGAAGGCAGAATAGTGGGGAGGCGACCACCCGTTGTTGGCATAGTTGCCACCATCCATCAGATCCCACTCGTCAAAATAGGAGAATACCGTTTTGTCATCAGGATAGAGGTCAGGCAGTCCGAGACAGTGGGAGAACTCATGACAGAATGTACCATAACCATCCATCTCGCCCCGTCCGTCGAGTTCACTCACACAGGCATAGGAATAAAGAGTAAGGTCTCCTACCTCCATATCGTCATAGATATTGAACTTATGGGGCCAGATGGCATCACTCGAACCACCACGGTTCTCACCATAACCGGCAAAGACCACCATCACCACATCAATGACACCGTTGCCGTCCCAATCGTAGGGAGAGAAATCGGCATCAGTTGCCAGACAGGCATCATGGATCATCTCCTCAGGATTGACGTCGTCGCCCCACTTATTCGCCCCATAATATTTCATGGAATCTGGTAGGGTAACGGGGCCGAAAACATCGAAATGGATCTTGAACTTCCCATTGCTCTGGATCTGGAAATAATCAGAAAGACTACCAGCTGCACCATTTTCCGAGAAACCAGACTTGTTGAGCATATCGTCCCATTTCTCCACAATGTCAGGCGTAGCAAAGGGGACATCCTGAAAGGCGGCGAAGACTACAGGCACACGCACCTCTCCCTCCAAGGTGGAGACAGAAGAACTTGTGACCTTAGTCCCACGCGTATGCGCCCTATGCAATTCCCGATCACAGAGACGACGCTGTTGTGCGCTGGCAAAGGTTATTGCCAGCGTCACAAACAGACATATCGTCAGAAGTCTTTTCACTTCGCTGCAGGGCACCATGGCTTCAAGGTCTTGAAGAAGTCGTTACCCTTATCATCAACGAGGATGAATGCGGGGAAGTCTTCAACGTCAATCTTCCAAACAGCCTCCATACCAAGTTCAGGATACTCCACGCACTCGATACTCTTAATGGAACTCTGAGAGAGCACGGCAGCCACACCACCGATGGTACCGAGATAGAAACCGCCATGCTTCTTACAAGCCTCAGTAACAACATCTGAGCGGTTACCCTTGGCAATCATCACGAGGGATGCACCATTAGCCTGGAACTCATCCACGTAAGGATCCATACGGTTAGCGGTGGTCGGACCCATTGATCCACAAGGATAGCCCTCTGGCGTCTTGGCAGGTCCGGCATACAGCACAGGATATTTCTTGAAGTAATCGGGCATACCCTCACCTGCATCCAGACGAGCCTTCAGTTTGGCGTGAGCGATATCGCGAGCCACGATGATGGTACCCTTCAGGTTGACGCGGGTGCTGACAGGATACTTTGACAGTTCCTTGCGTACGGCATCGATACCCTCGTTGAGGTCGATCTCGATACCCTTGCCACCCTCACCCGGCTTGCGCAGTTCCTCAGGAATCAGTTCTGTGGGGTTCGAGTCCATTTTCTCCAACCAGATACCGTCGGCATTGATCTTGGCCTTGATGTTACGGTCGGCAGAACAAGACACACCCATACCAATCGGACAAGAAGCACCATGACGAGGCAGACGGATCACGCGGATATCATGAGCCAGATATTTTCCTCCAAACTGAGCACCCAAGCCAATCTTCTGAGCCTCCTTAATCAGTTTCTGCTCCAAGTCGATATCACGGAAAGCACGACCTGTCTCATCACCCGTAGTAGGCAGACCATCGTAGAACTTGATGGAAGCGAGTTTGACTGTCAGCAGGTTCTTCTCGGCTGACGTACCACCAATCACGAAAGCGATGTGATAAGGAGGACAGGCTGCTGTACCCAACGACTTCATTTTCTCCACGAGGAAGGGGATCAGTGTTCCCTCGTTCTGGATGGTAGCCTTAGTCATCGGGTAGAAGTAGGTCTTGTTGGCCGAGCCACCACCCTTTGCCACCATCACGAACTTGTACTCTGCACCCTCTGTGGCCTCGATGTCAATCTGGGCAGGGAGGTTACAACGGGTATTCACCTCGTCGTACATATTCAGAGGAGCGTTCTGCGAGTAGCGCAGGTTGTCCTGGGTGAAGGTATTGAACACGCCCAGACTCAGAGCCTCTTCATCCTCGAAACCCGTCCAGATCTGCTGACCCTTCTCACCGTGGATAATGGCTGTACCCGTGTCCTGACAGAACGGCAGGATACCCTTGGCAGCCACCTCGGCATTGCGCAGGAACTGCAGGGCTACGTACTTGTCGTTCTCCGATGCCTCGGGATCGGTGAGGATCTTGGCCACCTGTTCGTTATGCTCGCGGCGCAGCATGAACTCCACATCGTGGAAGGCCTGCTGGGCCAATAGCGTCAGGGCCTCCTTAGAGACCTTCACAATCGTCTTTCCTTCAAACTCGGCGGTGCTTACGCCGTCTTTCGTCAAAAGGCGGTACTCTGTCTTGTCT
>CACZVN010000022.1 GCA_902784615.1 uncultured Prevotellaceae bacterium
CTATCGTCACGTCCTCATCGAGAAGCACTACCCACACCACTGCGCCGTGATGTTCGGCCATCAGGGTAAGTATCTCTGGGAGGTTCTCAAGTACATGGGTATCCCCGTTGACGAGATCGACTACAACTTCCCGAAGGGCAATTTCTATCCCACAGAGAATCCTTTTGCATAAGACGCTCTTATGAAGAAGATTATCATGACAGCCATCCTAGTACTCTCAGTACTGGGTGGCTGTTTTTTTTGGATTAACAGGCAACAGCCTGTAGAGACTGAAGAGGAAGGTATCGTCTGGTATCAGAACGACTCACTGTTGTGGGCTCAGTTGGCAGAGTCCATCGAAGACGCCAAGCAGTTGGATTCCACCAAGATCTCCAACCAGTTGATGCCCATTAAGAAGGACTATCCCGGACAGGAGTGGGCCAACTTCGACGGTAAAGACATGGTACTGATGGTGACACTGGTGGATTCGAGTCGTCTGGCACGTTTCTTCGGACGTGATGATGTGTATCAGATCGACCGTGAACTGGGCACCTGGGCTTCACTGCCGCTGGACTGGAAGGACCGTGCTGCTGAGTACGAGGGCCTCGACAGCATTGGGGCTCACATGAGAATGTTGCAGATGTATGGCCTCAGCCCTGACTGCGACTATAATATCATGGTACAGTTCTATGCTGATCCTGCAGGCATCTTCCGTCCTGCCCACGATCCTGACATCACCACGACTTCCACCAGTCTGGAGTTCCCTGCATACGCAGATGAGAATTACAAGGTGGGAGAAACCAACTTCCGTGAGTGGTATCGTCTCAGCATTTATTCAGCCTACGAAGACGACACGCCACTGCCTTGGACCCAGTTGGGTTACACTTACGACTGGCACAAAGGTGCCGCGTCGTATGTAGGTGTTTCTGAGTATATCGTGACACACCACACTTGGATCAAGGTGAAGTCCTATGAGAGTGAATGGGAGTTCATCCAGAACCTGAGTAAGTAAAAGAAATCCCCGCCACATGGCGGGGATTCTTTTTTTACTTGAAGATCTTCTGGGCGAACATCGTCAGATAGATGCGCCAGTTGCGCCAGATATGACCGCCATCGGTCTCGACGTACTCGTAGTTATAACCCTTGCTGTCCCAGTAGGCACGCAGATCGACGGTGCTCTGGTAGAGGAAGTCGGTCTTACCCATACCCATCCAGTAGAGCTTGGGCTTGCTGGCAAAGAGGCGTGCGCTCTGCTGTTCGAACTCAGGATTGGCCTTAATCTGCTCAGCAAACGAATCCTGGTAACCGCCCTTGGCTAAGTGCAGACCTGCAGAGAAGAGACCAAAATAGTCGAACTTATTGGGGTAAAGCAGGCTGACGTGGAAGGTGTGTCCACCGCCCATTGACAGACCACAGATTGCTCTGTGAGCACGGTCTTTCAAGGTGCGGTAGTTGGCATCCACATAGTTCACGATATCCATAAAGCTTTCAGGAATCGTAGCCACAGCAGGCTCCTTGGGACCAGTACCACCATCGCGGAAGCCAGGAGTGTACATACCGAATGACCACTCACCCGGGGCTGCCTGACAGTTGGGGTTGCCATTTGGCATCACCACAATCATGGGCTTAGCCTTACCAGTGGCAATCAGGTTGTCGAGGATCTGGGCAGCACGTCCGAGCTCGCTCCAGGCGTTCTCGTCACCACCAGCACCATGCAACAGATACAGCACGGGATACTTACCACCCTTGTCGTAGCCAGCTGGCGTGTAGATGGTCATACGGCGCTGCATCTTCAGGGTGGGACTGTTGTACCATACCTTGCTTAGGTTGCCATGAGGCACCTCGTTCACGCTATACAGATCGCCCTTGTCACCCTTCTCGTCGCTGACGATGAAGATATTGGTGAACGATACGATGTCACGGTTCACATAGATGTTGGCAGGATCCTTCACACCCGTCATACCGTCGATATTGAAGGTATAGCTGTACATCTCAGGAGCCAGTTTGTCGGTGGTATAGGTCCATACGCCGTTCTTACCTTCTTTCAACTGAGCCACACCGGGAGCATCATACGTGCCATAGCCCTCGATCTGGATGGGCTGTGTGGGCAGGAAGTCACCTGTCACCTCCACCTTCACGGCCTTCGGAGCAAAGAGGTTGAATGTCACTGTACCGTCCTTATTGACGACGGGAGACTGAACACTGGCACTGTTGAAGAGTTTCTCCTGTGCCGAGGCTCCGAGGCAAACCATTGCCAGAGCCATCACTAAAATTGACTTTTTCATAAATTGTCTATATAATGTTTAATCTTTAATCTTTCATGTTTATATTTCATGTTTCATCTGCGCAGCAGATTCAGTTTCACGTTGGGCTTCATCACGTTGTTCACCTTCTTGGTCCAGGCCTTCACCTTGGCAGTAGCCTTGGCCTCCACATCATTGGCCGATGAACAGATCATAAAGGTATAGACACCAGCGTCCGTCTTCCAGGCAGAAGCCTTCTCATTGAACGAGGCAAGGTCCTCAGTAGCAACCGTCATCGTGACGGTCTCCGTCTCACCAGGCTGCAACAGCTTGGTCTTGGCATAGTTGCGCAGTTCCTTCTCAGGCTTGTTGGTCTTCTTGCTATTGGGAGCAGCCACGAACAACTCTACCACGTTACGACCAGCCTTGTCACCCGTATTCTTCACATCCACCTTCACGGTATAGATACCAGCAGCCTCACTGACGCTCAGATTCTCGTAGCCGAAGGTAGTATAACTCAGGCCAAAGCCGAAGGGATAGGCCACGGGCTTGCCGAAGGAGTCGAAATAACGATAACCCACATAGATATCCTCCTCATAGTTGGTGAAGTCGATATTGGCCTCGGGCTTGCGATCCTTGGGGGCAGCGTCCTTGTTGTAGCCCCACATGAACATGGCGCCTAAGGTCTTGTCATCGACATTGGCAGGGAAGTTCTTATCTGCGTAGGCATCACCATATTTAATCTGGAAGGTCATGGGCAGCTTACCAGAAGGATTCACCTTGCCAGAGAGTACGTCGGCCACGGAGAAACCACTCTCCTGACCACCCTGCCAGGTGCAAACCAGTGCATCCACTTGATCCTGCCAGGAAGCCACGTCGATAGGACTGCAGATGTCGAGCAGCACCACCACCTTCTTACCCTTGGCATGATAAGCCTCGCTCACGGCCTTGATCAGCATTTCCTCATACTCCTTCAAGTAGAAGTCAGCCTCGCTACGGTCAGCTGCCTCACCACTCTTACGACCCAGTGAGATGATAGCGACGTCGCTGCCCTCAATGGCGGCATTCAGTTCGTCAGCCGTAAACAGTTTCTCCTCAGCACGGGCAGGAGGCATCAGCGAGAAGGGAGGACGACCGTTGGGGAACAGGCGCTTCTCCTCGTCGGCGATATGCTTGGTGTAGATACCGATGAGCGGCTTATACACCTCATAGCCAGCCGAACGCATTCCCTCAATGAGCGATACGGTATAGTGACCTACGGAAGTGCCTCCGAAACCAGAACCGCCAGAAATCCAGTCGTAGGAAGTACAACCAAAGAGCGCCACCTTCTTACCAGTCAAAGGCAGGATACCGCTGTTCTTCAACAGTACGATACCATCGGCACCTACCTCACGCACCACCTGGGCATGAGCCTTCAGATTCTTCTCAGAACACATCGGCACGCAACAGGGTTTGTTGCACTGGTGACCAGCTGCCTCCTGACACTGGTGACCAACCTTCTTGAAGTTATGTGTCTTCACCACATATTCCAAGATACGCTTCACGTTGGCGTTCAGGATGTCCATCGACAGTTCGCCACTCTTGGCGGCAGCGAGGATAGCCTGATACTGTCTGTCCTGTCCTGGCTGCAGCATATCGTTACCTGCCTTCATGGCGGCTACGGCGTCGTCGCCAGCATTCCAGTCAGAGACATACATACCCTTCCAGCCCCACTCGTCGCGGACGATGGTGGTCAGCAGTTCATAGTTCTGCAAGGCATACGGACCATTCAGTTTATTATAAGAGGTCATGATGGTCCAGGGGTTGCTCTCCTTGATCATGATCTCAAAAGCCTTCAGATAGATCTCGCGGAGTGCGCGCTGGGAGATCTGCGAGATGTTATTGTTACGATTCGTCTCCTGATTGTTGGCGATGAAGTGCTTCGGACAGGCAGCCGTTCCCTCGCTCTGCACACCGTTCACATAACCAGCGGCGATGGTACCAGAGAGATAGGGATCCTCACTGTAGTACTCATGGTTACGACCACAGAGCGGATTACGGATCAGGTTCATCGAGGGTGACAGGATCCAGTCGAGTCCAAACTCCTTCACCTCGTTGCCGATGCCCTGTCCCACCTTGAAAGCGGCCTCACGGTCCCATGTCGAGGCGAGTGTCATCGAAGCCACGAAGTCCGTGGGATAATAGTCGCGATGATCCCACGCGCGCTTGCTGTCCATGCGCAGACCCTGCTGGGAGTCGGCGCAATAGGTCTCAGGGATACCCAGACGGGCCACACCAAAACTGCTGCCAGCAGTGCCTGGGAACTTGGCATCGTCGTTGAAATGCATACCACATCCCAGTACCAGATGGCACTTCTCTTCGAGTGTCATGGCGTTAATCACCTCGTCGATGGTTTCTGCTGTCAGTGTCTGAGCAGACAAACGAAGGCTATAGCCGCACATGACGGCCACAGCCATAACTACCAAACTAATCTGATGAATCGAAATTTTCATTGTTTCTTTTATATTTTAGTTATTACACATGTCGTTGCAAAGATACAAAATTTTTTTGAATTTCCAAGTGCAAAAGTAGATATTTTTTCTCATACTGCCTTTCTCCCCCGTTCTTTTGTTTTTCGCCTATGTTCAAAACCGTTTTCCCCCTTTCCGATTCGTTCAAATCCTTTCCGATTTGTTCAAAACCAGAGATTTTCGTGATATTATTTGGATTTATGCGCACTTATTCGTACCTTTGCCCAAAGACAATAACGTATGAAGTCAGTATTACTCATCCTAACGACAATCATGATGATGAATTCTTGTAACGGACAGACGAAGGTGCCTGTGGTGAGACCAGCCACACAGGCGGGACGATTCTACGAGGGTAATCCCCAGTTGCTGAGCCACGAGATTGACAGTCTGTTGGCACGCCATGCCAATGATCAGAAATTAGATAGTGTGGCAGCATTGATCGTACCCCACGCAGGCTATTATTTCTCTGGCAATGTGGCGGCCTCTGCCTACGCCCAACTCAACCCCAAGAAGCCTTACAAGCGGATCTTCCTCTTGGGACCGAGTCATCACGAGTGGCTGAATGGGGCCTCCGTGAATGGCGAGGTGGATTATTACGCCACGCCATTGGGTAATGTGCCTGTGGATCGTGAGGTGGCTCGCCAACTCATCGAAGCCGATAGTGTCTTCTCCTATCAGCCCAAGGCTCATGACCGCGAGCATTGTTTAGAGGTGCAACTGCCCTTCCTGCAAAGACTTTTCACTTCTCACTCTTCACCTTTCACTTCTAACGTGCCCCCCATCGTACCTATCATCATCTCCACCAACGACTTCTCGAAACTGAAGCGCTTGGCTGAGGTGCTGAAACCTTGGCTGACGGACGAGAACCTCTTCATCATCAGCAGCGATTTCTCCCATTATCCGTCGTATGAGGATGCCCAAAAGGTGGATGCCAAGACGGGCAAGGCCATAGAGAGTGGCGACGTGGAGCAACTCATTGCCACCATCGAGGCCAACGAGCGAAGCGGCATCCGTAACTTGGCGACGAGTGCCTGTGGCGAGTTCCCCATCATCACGCTGATGCTGATGCTCGACAGCCACTACCAGATCAAGCATCTCATGTACCAGAATTCTGGCGATATCGACAATTACGACCATAGCCGGGTGGTGGGCTATCACGCCTTTGCCATTCTGCGAGGCGAGGAAAAGACCTTTTCCCTCTCCGACGATGAGAAACAGATGCTAAAGAAGATCGCCTACGAGAGCATCAAGGACTCTCTCGATGGCAAGGGGATAGCGGCAGCCAACTCTTCACTTTTCACTTTTCACTCTTCACTTCTTCAGAAGTGCGGTGCCTTCGTCTCCCTCCATAAACAGGGCCATTTACGTGGTTGTATCGGGCACTTTGGCGAGGACACGCCCCTGCATGAGATTGTTGCAGAGATGGCGCGCGCGGCTGCCTTCGAAGATCCCCGTTTCATGCCAGTAACCCGTGACGAACTCGACGATCTCGACATCGAGATCTCCGTCCTTACCCCTATGCGTCGCATCCAGAGCCTCGACGAGTTCCAGTTGCACCGTCATGGCATCTATATCCGCAAGGGCTACCGCAGTGGCACGTTCCTGCCCCAGGTGGCCGATGAGGTAAACTGGACGAAGGAAGAGTTTGTGGGCCATTGCTCGCAGGACAAGGCGGGATTAGGTTGGGACGGTTGGCGCGATGCAGAACTCTATGTCTATGAAGCAATCGTGTTCTGATGGAGTGTAGGTATTACCAACGATTGGACGATGGCGCTGTCGAGTGCCTGCTCTGTCCGCATCATTGCCATATCGCGAATGGCAAGACGGGGCGTTGTCGCAGTCGTCGCAACCATGATGGCGTGCTCGTCAGCGAGATCTATGCCAAACCCTGTTCATTAGCCATCGACCCCATCGAGAAGAAGCCCCTCTACCACTTCCACCCTGGCACCACCTGTCTCTCCCTCGCCTGTACGGGCTGTAACTTCCGTTGTCTGAACTGTCAGAACCATGAGATTTCTCAGGTCGCTCCTGACGAGGTGGATCACTACGACCTCACGCCTGAGCAGATCGTCAGTCTCTGTCAGAAGCACCACTGTCCTGGCATCGCCTATACCTATACGGAACCCCTTACCTATATAGAATATGTGACAGACACGGCGCGCCTGGCGCATGAAAAAGGTCTTTGGAATATCCTCGTCACAGCTGGCTACGTCTGTCAGGAGCCGCTGGCTGACCTCCTGCCCTACCTCGATGCTGCCAACATCGACCTGAAATCGTTCAGCGACGAGATCTACCAGCGCGTCAGTGGAGGACACCTACAGCCCGTGCTCGACACCATCCTCGCCATGAGGGCAGCGGGCGTATGGATCGAACTCACCAACCTCGTCATCCCTGGCGTCAACGACGACATGGACATGATCCGCCAGATGTGCCAATGGCTCGTCAGCAACGGTCTCGCAGAGACGCCCCTCCACTTCAGCCGTTTCTTCCCCCGCTACAAGATGCAGGATATCCTTCCCACGCCCGTCCAGACTCTCAAGGCCGCCAAGCAGATCGCCCTCAACGCTGGCATCCAGCATATCTATTTAGGGAATGTTTAGGCAGACATGTGTGATATCCCGTTGTATATGTATGTGATTTTTTGTGTTTGAGGGTGTCAGGGTGACAGAATGCCGATAAACACAGGGAATGCACCCTCTTTTTGAGGGTGTCAAGGGTGACAGGAGGGTGACAGGTATTCTTGTGTTTCAATTCTCTCGAGAATTGAATCGTTAAGAGGCTCCTGGCGATGCTAAAGGACTGCTTTTTGCTTCAATTCTCGAGAGAATTCAGCGAATAGTCAATGCTGACACCCTCCTGTCACCCTTGACACCCTTCAAACTGGGTGCAGATGCCGATGTACAAAGGGTTTTGTCACCCTGACACCCTCAAACATACTAACAAGGGAAATCTTGTCGCAAGGGAATAATTTGTAAGCACCAGATATTTTGGAGTAAAAATTTGGTAAATCCATAGAAATTGTCTAACTTTGCAGACACATTCAAAGCAGATCGATTACTATGGAACAAAACCAGGAGTTATGCCATGCTTGGGACTTCGTGGAGCACACGGGGCGCAGCATCTTCTTAACGGGTAAGGCAGGAACGGGAAAGACCACTTTCCTGAAGACCGTCGTGGAACAGAGCAGCAAGCGTTGTATCGTGGTGGCGCCTACAGGTGTGGCAGCCATCAACGCAGGCGGCATGACCATCCACTCGTTCTTCCAACTGCCCTTCTCGCCCTTCGTGCCTGGTGCAAAGATCGAGTCCAAGTTCGACTTCGGCAAGGAGAAGCGTAAGATCATCTCGTCGCTCGACCTGCTGATCATTGACGAGATATCAATGGTACGCAGTGACCTGCTCGATGCCATCGACAGCGTGCTGCGCCGTTATCGCGACAGATACAAACCCTTTGGTGGGGTGCAACTGATGATGATCGGTGACCTGCAGCAGTTGACACCTGTGGTGACACCTGAGGACGAGCGGATGCTCAGTCCCTACTACGACACCCCCTATTTCTTCGGTTCGAAGGCGTTGGCACTGATCGACTACGTGACCATCCAACTGGAGAAGGTCTATCGACAGCAGGACGATGTCTTCTTGACGTTGCTAAACCATATCCGTGAGGGGCATCCCACAACGGAAGACCTGACCTTATTGAATAGCCGCTATCAACCCGCCTTCATCCCCAAGCCTGAAGAGGGCTATATCCGTCTGACTACGCATAATCAGATGGCCAACAACTATAACGAGACGGAGTTGCAGAAACTACCTGGTCAGGCCTACACCTATCAAGCCAAGATCGACGGCACCTTCCCAGAGTATTCCTACCCCACGGCCGAGACACTGACGCTGAAGGTGGGGGCGCAGGTAATGTTCGTGAAGAACGACCCATCGGGTAACCATCTTTATTATAACGGGCGCATCGGACATGTGACATACGCTGACAGCAGCCGTCTGCAGGTGTATTGTCCTGGTGACGACGAGGCCATCGAAGTGGAGCCGTTGGAATGGGAGAACTCGCGCTATACGCTGAACGAGGAGACGCGTGAGATTGAGACGGAGGTTTTAGGCAAGTTCTCGCAACTGCCCCTGCGCCTGGCGTGGGCCATCACGATCCACAAGAGTCAGGGCCTGACCTTTGAGCGCGCCATCATCGACGCCAGTCTGTCGTTTGCCCCTGGACAGGTGTATGTGGCCCTGAGCCGTTGCAAGACACTCGAAGGGATGGTGCTCGCCTCGCAGATCCCGCCACATGCCATCATCAGTGATACGCGTGTGGAGACCTATATCTCGCATCAGGAAGAGGCCGCCCAACGGAGCATCGAACAGTTGCCCACGCTGAAGGACGAATATTACCGTTACCTGCTGATGGAACTCTTCGACTTCAAGGACATTCTCTATCGCGAGGAGTATCTGAGCAGGCTGATCACGGAGTTTTTCTATCACAGTTTTACTGACATCGCCGAACTCCACAAGCGGGCGTTGGAGGATTATAAGCAGCAGGTGATCACTGTGGCCGACAAATGGATCACGAAGATCCAGCAGATGACGATAGAAGCACTACGCGAGGAAGAATTCCTAGAGCGTGTCAAGCGGAGTGCCGCCTACTTTGAGCAGACGCTTGAAAAGGTGTTGGAAAAGCCCCTCGCCTTGGTGCCCAGCATTCAATCGAACAACAAACAGGCCATGAAGCGCCTAACAGAAAACTTCGTCGATCTGCGACAGGCCTGGCTCTCGCGCCGTTATCTGCTCCAGCAGATGGCAGAGCGCACGTTTACCATTGCCGACTATCTGCGACAGAAACAGCACTCACAACTCGACGCTATGGACGAGCAGACGCTGAAAAAGAAAAAACGTGAGAAGAAGGCAAAAGAGCCCAAACCTAAGAAGGAGCCCAAGCCCAAGAAAGAAAAAACCTGGGTCATCACCTACGCTCTTTACCAACAAGGCATGACACCAGAACTGATAGCACGAGAGCGCGGCCTTACGATGGGTACCATCTATGGTCATCTGGCACGCTATATCCCCACGGGTGATGTCTCGCTCGACGATCTCATCCCAGAAGATCATCAACAAGCCATTCTCCGCGCCATCCACATGGCAGGTTCGGATGCTGGTTCCACGGCCATCAAGACCCTCTGTCCACCAGACATCACCTACGACGAGATCCGGCTGATGCGAGAACTCAGAGGGGACAGTCCCCACTGAGTTCAACTAAATCACCTCGTAGTGACGGAGGGCATTAAGGATGCCGTCGTCATCGACAGAAGTGGTCACGTAGTCAGCCTGCTGCTTGAGAGCATCGATGGCGTTGCCCATAGCAATGCCAATGCCTGCCTGGAGGATCATCGAGGTATCGTTGCCACCATCACCAAAGGCGATAGTCCTACTGGGGTCGAAACCCTCATGACGCGCCATGGCGAGGATGCCCTTACCCTTGTCGGCCCCATTGGCGGTAATATCCGTAAATTCCGGATGCCAACGGCCTGAGACGCACTTCGGCATGCGTGCCATCAGTTCTGGTTCATAATCGGCGGGGAAGAAGGGCGTCAGTTGCAGGATATCCTGCTGGAGCACAACATCGAGCGGTGAGGCTTTATCGAGGTTCTTCACGGCCAGCATCTGACGGAAAATACGATCCACATCACCATTGGGATCGAGTACGGCCACGTCCTTGCGACCAACCACGATGAGACTATAACCTTTCGTCTTCGAATCCTCCACACAGGTCATCACGTCGTCCATAGGGATGGGCTGACAACTGACAAATTCGTCGCCCACGAAACACAGGGCACCGTTGGTGGTGATATAGCCGTCGATGAGATGTTCTATAGCACCTAAGTTCGTGATGATGATCGGTGGACGGCCCGTGGCGATATAGACGCGCGAACCATTGGCCTTAGCCTGTGTCAGGGCGAGGATGGTGGAGGGCGGAATCTCGTGGGTCTTGAAACTCACTAACGTACCGTCGATATCGAAAAACAGGGCATACCGCTGTGTCATCTTTTAGTTGGCTTTGAAAATCAAGCACGGCCCTCACGAGTCGTGCTTGATGGAAAAGTTATTGATGATGATTGATACATTTATCGCTTCAGGAGGTTCATCTGAACCTGAGGCTTCATCACGTCGTTGACCTTGGTCTGGAAAGACTTGGCGTTAGCCGTGAGTGTTGCCTTGATATCCTGAGAGGATGCACCTACGAGGAACTGATACTCGCCCTCGGCTACGACCCATGCAGAGGCTGCCTCATCAAATGAAGCAAGATCGGCTGCCGTGATGCTCAGGGTAAGCGTCTCACTCTCACCCGGCTTCAACTGCTTGGTCTTGGCAAAGGCCTTCAACTCCTTGGCGGGTTTGTTGGCAGCCTTGTTGTCAGGAGCGGAGATATAAAGTTCCACAACCTCCTTGCCCTCGCGAGCACCCGTATTCTTAACGGTGACGGTCACGTCGTAGATATCGTTCTTCTGGGCAATCTTCGCATCACTGTACTCAAAGGTAGTATAACTGAGACCGAAGCCGAAAGGATAGCTCACAGGCACGTCGAACGAGTCGAAGTAACGATAGCCCACGTAGATATCCTCCTCATAATCGGTATAGTCAACATTCCTGACATTTCCCTTCTGACCCTGGTTCAGCATGTCGATCTTCGGATCCTCGTCGATGGGGAAGTTACGGGAAGAGTAGGCGTCGGTGAAGTTGACGGGCCATGTCATCGTGAACTTACCAGAGGGCGACTGCTTGCCGCTGAGCACGTCAACGACACTGTTGCCGCCTTCCTGTCCTGCCTGCCAAGCACAGAGAATGGCGTCTGGCATATCCTTCCATGAGGCGGTCTCGATAACACCACCGATGTTCAGCAACACGACCACCTGCTTGCCAGCCTTGTGATAGACCTCACATACCTGCTGGATGAGCAGACGCTCAGAGGCGTTGAGGTTGAAGTCGGCAGCCTTACGATCAAGGAACTCACCAGAGATGCGTCCGATGGTGATGATGGCGACATCAGCAACATTGGCCTGAGCCGTCAGTTCGTCAGCCGTGAACTGCTTCTCTGCGGGTAGCGTACCAGGCATGAAACTGGCCAGCATAGCAGCCTGCTTATCCTTCTTGGCCATCTCCTCAAGGGCTTTCTTCTGAGCCTCCTTGGCATCTGCTATATACTTCTCGTAGGCGGTCTTGATCTCGTCAGAAACGGTATAGCCACCATTCTTCAGACCGTCGAGCAGGGACACCACATAAGCGTGGTTCACATTACCAGAACCCGTACCACCAGCGATGAAGTCGTAAGAGGTGCAGCCATAGAGGGCCACGTTCTTCACGTTCTCCTTCAGAGGCAGGGCCTCGTTGTTCTTCATCAGCACCATACCCTCAGCAGCCGACTGACGGGTCACAGCAGCATGAGCCTTCAAATCGGGCTTGTTGGAATACTGATAACCCTGGAAGCGTGGACTCCGCTCCACGAGGTTCAGCACGCGCTGTACATTGCGGTCGAGGTCGGCCTCGTCGAGCTTACCGCTTTTGACGCCTGCCACGATCGAATCGAACTGCTCAGCCTTACCAGGCTGCAACATATCGTTACCAGCCCACATCTGCTTGGCTCCGTCCTTACCACCGAACCAGTCTGTCATGACCGTTCCCTCATAACCCCACTCATCGCGCAGGATGGTCTGTACGAGGTCCTTGCTCTCAGAGGTGTAGATACCGTTGATGTAGTTATAAGAGGTCATCACCGTCCAAGGCTTGCTCTCCTTGATGGCAATCTCGAAGCCCTTCAGGTAGATCTCACGCAGGGCGCGCTGAGAAATATGGGCATCGGTATTCATGCGGTTGGTCTCCTGGTTGTTGGCAGCGAAGTGCTTGATACTCGTGCCTACGTCGTTCTTCTGGACACCAGTGATATAGGCGGAAGCCGTCTTACCAGCCACCACGGGATCCTCGGAATAGTACTCGAAGTTACGACCACAGAGGGGGTTACGCATGATGTTGAGGGCAGGAGCCAACAACACGTCGGCACCATACTCCTTGACCTCCTCACCAATGGCCTGGCCCACCTCCTCTACCAACTGGGTGTTCCAGGTAGAGGCGAGCAGCGTACCAATGGGGAAGTGGGTGCAATAGTAAGTGGCAGAGTCACCTTCGCGGGTAGCGTCGATACGCAGTCCGGCAGGACCGTCAGCCAGCACCACGGCAGGGATGCCCAGCGAGTCGAGAGGATAGGTGGTACCAGCGGCACCAGGCACGAGACTCTTGGTGGCACCGATCACGGCGTCGTCGCCAGAGAACCCGGCCATACCTACACCAATCACGAAGTGGGCCTTGTCCTCGAGCGAGAGCTTAGCCATCACCTCTTCTTGATTGAGAGTGTTCTTAGTCACTTTGTCGGCAGAGGTACAACCCATCACGAGGGCTGCCATGCCAAGGGCGAAAAACATAGTCTTCTTCATACGCGTTTATTTAAAAAGTAATGGTGTAAACTCACTGAGGTAGATACGCCAATTGCGCCAGATGTGACCACCGTCTGTCTCCAGATAGGTGTATTTGTGACCCTTCGAGTCGAGGTAGGCGCGCAGGTCGTTGTTGTTCTTAATAAGGAAGTCGGTGTTGCCACAACCAATCCAGAAGAGTTTGGGGTTCTTACTGAACAGGTTGTCGATCTTCGCATTGCGGTCTGCATAGATGTTGGGGAAGCCTTTTGGATCGGGCTGTTGCTGATCGACAGCGGCAGAGAACAGACCTACATAGCCAAACAGATCAGGATTGTTGATGCTGATAAAGAGGCTGTGGAAACCACCCATTGACAGACCGGCGATAGCGCGATGATCCTTGTCCTTCTTCACGCGATAGGTCTTCTCGATGAAGTTCACCACATCGGGGAAGGCGGTCTCGAACGATCCCTCCATTGTTTTGGGGAGCATCATCGTGGGAACCTTGAAGCCTTCGGAAGTCTCACCGGGACAAGCCTCCTGCGAGATATTACCATTGGTCATCACCAGGATCATCGGCTCAGCCTTACCCTGGGCGATCAGGTTGTCCATGATCTGGGCAGCACGTCCGAGTTCACTCCAAGCGTTCTCATCGCCACCGATACCATGCAACAGGTAGAACACAGGATAGTCTTTACCACTAGTCTCGTAGCCAGCAGGGGTATAGACGGTGCAACGACGGGTAATGCCAGCCGTGGGACTCTCGTACCACACCTTGCTCACCGTACCATGAGCCACCTTATTGACCTTGTAGAGATCTGTACGGGCGTCGCCACCGATGAGCAACACGCTGAACAGATTGTTGATGTCGCGGATGTTATAGACGTTCAGTGGGTCGATGATCTTCACACCATCGACGATCATATTATAAGTATAGAGCTCAGGCTTCAAGGGCTCACAGGTGAAGCTCCACACACCTTTGTCATCCTTCACGAGATCCGCCACACCAGGAGCGTCGAACTCGCCATAATTTTCGATTTTGATTTTCTGCGTAGGCAAAAAATCGCCAGTGATCTGCACCTTCTGAGCCTCGGGGGCAATCAGATTAAAGGTGACGGAGTTATCAGCGTTCACCACAGGCGAAGCCACCTGCGGACCCTGTCCCCAACTCAAGTTCTGCTGTGCTTGTGCTGTCATACCCATCAGGCAGAGGGCAGCCACTACGAAAAATTTCTTCATGCTTATCTGTCTTTAGTTAATTGATGCTGCAAAGATAATCATTTTTTCTTAATTATCCAAGGAAACGAACAATAAATTAAACTCACCGCTGCCAGTAGCTCCCGCAGCATCGATTGTTTCGAGAGCTGAACCCTTGAACGACAACAGTGTTTTGCCATCAGCACTAGTGGATGTGGTGATCTCGACAATACCACCAGTCAGATACTGCATCTTGCCAGCATCGTCAAGATAGGAGGTGCCACCAGCCATGCCATAATCAGGCAGTGAGTAGCCACCGCTGATCTGCATGGGATCATGGGCATCGCTAACGATGGTATAGGTTCCTGCTAACTGATCCGCACCTTTATCGTTACCGTTGATAACGTCGAAGAGAGCCACCTGCTTACCATTTGCGTCATGGACGGTGATGGTATATTTGGTCACATCGGGATAAACGGTGGTCTGCCAAGTCGTCCAGTCCATAATCTCTACAGAACTGATCTGGATACTCATCGTGTAGCCGGTGGGTTCAGGATCATCCTCACCAACGATGAACGCCATAGCACCCTTGTATTTAACTCTGTACTGCTTGCCGTCCGTGGTCTTCAGCAGGCCAGTAACAAAGTATGTTTCACCCACGAGGTTGACATCCACGTTACCTTCGCTGATGGCAGCACCGTTGATCGTACCTGTATATTTGCCGCCTTCAGAGAGAGAGGATGCCAAGATGTACGTTCCCTCAGCAAGCACCCATTCCTTGCTACCAAAGCGCAGGGTCAGTGTATTACCTGCATTATCGGTATAGGTGGTGTTCAGGGCCTTGACGCCCTTGCCCAGTTTTTCAGTGGGCTGCACGGTGGCTGTGGTGAAGTCACAGAAGGTGATGTAACTAAACTCGCCATTCAGGTCTTCGATGGAGTCGCTTTCGCAGGCCGTAAAGCCTATCATCACCAGCAACATCAATATATATCTGATCTGTTTCATAATTGTACTGTATTTACCTTTTTACTTTATTACCTTTTTACCTTTCGATCACCATCCCTCATTCTTGCTCATATTAGGATTAAGTTCAATCTCCTTCAAAGGGATAGGAAGCAGTTTGTTTCTATCTTTGAAACCATAGGTCTCGTTCTTGAAGTTCCACTGCACACCATTGGTTGTGAACGAGGGAATCTCCTTACCTTGATTAGCCATAGCATTCTGTGCATCGCCCCAGCGAACCAGATCCTGGAAACGTACAGCCTCATTGCAGAGTTCCAGTCGTTTCTCAGCCTTGATATCGTCCATGGTGACGCTTGCAAGTGGTGTCTCTTGAGCACGTGAACGTATCTGATTGATATAATCCAGAGCCTTACCGGTGTTGTTGGCCTTAAACTGAGCCTCGGCAGCCAGCAGCAGTACCTCGGCATAGCGCATCATCTTCAGGTTGATATACTGCAGTCCCTGGAAAGCAGAGAAGTCCATTACGCAGTCTTCTTTCAGCGACTGGTTCTTCCAGAAGAAGTATCCCTCATTGCCATAGACGTTCTGACCCGGCTGTACTGAAACGCCGAAGTCAACAAGTTGCTCGTAAGTCATCATGGTCTTGTTAAGACGATAGCCGTTAGCACCTTCGCGAGCAACAAATGCCTCGTAGAGCGACTTGCGGGGATTCATAAATCCGTAGGTTCCAGTAGCAATCACGTTAGCAGCCTGTCCACTGTAGTTGAGTACACTGGTACGCCAGCCCTGCATCAGGAACACCATGTCGAACTGATTCCACTGCTGTTCAGAGTCGTTGCGCTTCTGGAGTTCGAACATCGACTCGCAATTGTTGTTGTACTTGGCGTGGAACTGCATATCGTAAGTGTCGGCAGTGAAAAGTGCATACTTACCAGAATTAATCACGTTGTCGAGCATAGAGGCAGCCTCGCTGTACTTGCCCTCAAACAGATAGGCCTTGCCTAATAATGCCTGGGCCACTTCCTTGGTAACGCGGATGCCGGTTTCCTCGTCGTTGGCGCTGCTCTTTGAAGGCAGTGTACCCGACTCGATGGCGGTCTTGAGATCACTCTCAATGAGTGTCCAGTGTTCCTCAGGTGTGCTGTTACCCTGGCGGTATTCGCTTGGATCAAGCAGATGATCCACTACAGGGGAGGTGCCCCACAGTGTGACCAGTTCGAAGTGAGCCCATGCACGGAATACCTTTGCCTCGTTGATGGCGCGTTTCATAACGGGAGTCTCACCTTCCACCTTATCTATAATCAGGTTAGCCTTGTAGATAACCGAATAGAGACCAGAGTAGAGGCTCTGAATCATGCCGTTGTCGGCGTCGAAAGTGTACTCGTTGAGTTTCTCCATTTCGGCGTTGTCACCGCGTCCGCCACCGCCACTCCAAACATCGTCGGAAAGACAGTTCTTGGTAAAGTACCAGTTGAAATACAAAGAGCGTAATTCCAGATACAGAGAGGCCGTAGCCGAGTTCACATTATCGTCGGTGGTATAGTAGGTGTCCATACTACCCAAGTTGCCGTGCTTCTCGATGTCGAGTTCACTATCACAGGCAGTAAACAATGAGCAGTTTATTGTCAATAGTGCTGCGCCCAGCAGCCAGCCTATTTTATTGTATATCTTTGTAATCATAATTCCTAATTCCTTATTTCTAGTTCCTAATTCCTTAAAATTCTACATTCAGACCGAATACGACCTTCTTTGAGGTAGGATAGCCACCCTTGTCAATACCCATACCTGATGTAGCATTGGCACTGGCCTCTGGGTCAAAGCCCGGATAACTTGAGAATGTAAAGTAGTCGTCGAGCGACGCATAGAGGCGGGCATGGCTCAAGGCTATCTTGTTGATCAGTTTCTTTGGCAGGGTATAACCCAACTGTATCTGCTTGATCTTAAAGTAACTGCCATTATATACCATAGCGCTTGAAACTGCATATTTGTCCATATCGGCTGCACCAGCCTTGGGTACAGTGCCAGTAGGATTGTCAACAGTCCAACGGTTGTCGTAGAACACTTCCTTCAGACGGTTCGACTGAACGTTGTCAGGACGGTTGATACAGTTGTATATCTTGTTGCCGGCTGTTCCCGTGCCGAACACAGTGAGATCAAATCCCTTATAGCCTGCGGTAAGGGTAATACCATAAGTGATAGATGGAATGGCATCGCCGATATTGGTCATATCGTCGGTTGTAATCTGTCCGTCGCCATTGAGATCCTCGAATGTGGGGTTACCTGTCTCGGGGTTAACGCCGGCAAACTTGTAGCCACGGAAATAGTAAACAGGATAGCCTTGCTCGAAATAGGTGACAGTGTAGGTGTGGAAGGTGCTACCGGTAACACGGGTGATAGAGGGATCAATATAGGTAACCTCGTTTGAGAGCGTAGAAAGGTTACCACGTATGCCGTAGTTGAAGTCACCGATGTGGTCACGCCACCCAAGTTCGAACTCAAATCCCTTATTCTCAACGTTACCAGCGTTGATGGGTGATGTTGAACCACCAATGATGAGTGAAGGCGTGGTGTTCCAAACCAGCAGATCCTTGGTCTTCTTGGTGAAGTAGTCTATGCCAAACGTCATGCGACCACCGAAGAGGATGCCGTCGAAACCGAAGTTCAACTGCTCAGAGGTCTCCCACTTCAGGTCGTCATTACCCATGGTTGATGGGGCTGCCCCCTGAGTATAGTTGATGCCAGAGGTGAAGGCGTAGAGCCCGCCCTGTGCCATATCGGTGCTGTAACTGTAGCCGCCCAATGCTGAAAGGCTACCGTTCTGTCCCCAAGATGCACGGAATTTCAAACTGTCGAACCACTTCTTGAGTGGCACAAAGAACTTCTCCTCGCTGATGGTCCATCCTACAGAAACAGCAGGGAAGTAACCCCAGCGGGTCTTCTTTGAGAGTTTTGACAGGTCAGCGGCATCAGCACGCAGCGAAGCCTGCAACATATAACGGCCCATAAAATCATAACTTAGACGTCCGAAGTAAGAGTACTTAGTGCTCTCGGTGGTCTCACCGCTTACGCCCTTTGTAGCAGAGGCATTGGCATAGTTCAGATAGTAGAACAGAGGATCGTTCTTGGTCAGAGCGTCTTCACCATTGCCTGTAAGAGAACCGGTAACACTATCGCTCGATGACTTCTGGAATGACATACCAACCATACCTGTAATGGTGTGGGCGCCGAAGGTCTTCATGTAGTTGGCAAAGTTCTCCCACTGATAGTAGATAGAAGTAGAAGAACTACTGCTATAGTCCAGATAATCTCTGCCCTGCACAGCATTGCCATAGAAAGGCAGCGATACAGTGTTGCTACGAGTACCACCCAAGCGATAACCAAAGCGAGAGGTAACGGTAAGGCCCTGAATAGGGGTGAAATCACCGTAGATAGATCCGTTGATATTGAATCCTGCATTCTTCGTCTGACCATTATCACGCATAATCATAGGATGATACTGCTCACCCTTATAGAATCTTGATACACCGTAGTAGTTGCCGTTCTCGTCGGTCAGCAGGTGCTTACCTGTGGCCAGAGCGTTCTGCATGTGGTAAGGCAGATTCTCTGCGGTATAGGTGTCGGCAGTCAGAGGGTCGAGCATCAGGATAGAGGTAAGCAGTGAACCATACTCACTGTTACTTGACACCTGACGGACATCGTATTTCTCAACCTGATTGGTGGTACCCACCTTCAGCCAGTCCTTAATCTTATACTCACCGTTCACAGTTGCAGTCAGTCGCTTGTAGGTGTCGGCATCGCCCTTCACGATACCATTGTTATTCAGGTAAGAAAGAGCCAGGTAATAGTTGCCGCGATCGTTACCACCCGTGAACGAGAGGTTATGCTTCTGCATGTGACCGTGGTTGAAGGCGACATCGGTCCAAGAGGTATTGGTAACGCCGTCCCAGTTCTTCAGCAACTCATCTTGCGTAAAGATGTTACCCTCGGTCATGTACTGGATGTACTGCTCAGAGTTCAGCAATTTGGGGATGCGAGCCAGACTCTCGTCTGTCCACATAAAATCGTAAGATATCTTACCCTGTCCGGGCTTACCTTTCTTGGTGGTAATGAGTACAACACCGTTACCGGCCTCTGCACCGTAGATAGCTGCCGAAGCAGCGTCCTTCAGAATTTCCATAGAAGCGATGGTACTGGGATCGATACCGCTGATATCACTCAAACGTACACCATCAACTACGTAAAGAGGATTTGAACTGACATTAGAAGAATAGCCGCGCACACGTACAGTAGGTGAACTGCCAGGAGCGGCCGATGAAGAGATAATCTGCACGCCAGAAGTCTTACCCTGCAGGGCCTGCTGAGCATTGGAGATGGTACGGTTCTCCATGTCCTCAGGCTTTACCTGCGAGATGGCACCCGTCACCGAACTCTTCTTCTGCACACCGTAACCTACAACCACCACTTCGTCAAGTACCTTGTTGTCGGGTTGCAACTTGATGGTCATACCGTTTTTGGCAGCCACCTCCTGCGTCTCATAACCAACGTAGGAGACCACAATCGTCTGTCCTGCCTTCACATTCACCATAAAGTTACCATCGAAGTCGGTGATGGTAGCATTCTTGGCGTCACTCTTGTCGCTAACGGTAGCGCCGATCACGCCCTCACCGTTCTCGTCAATCACAGTGCCCTTGATTCCCTGGGCGAAAGATGTCACTGACATAAACATTGCCATGAACATCATCAGAATACTGTTTCTTTTCATTGAGATTTTAATTGTTAGAGTTAATTGTTAGATGCTTTTTTGCAAATCTGGGCGCAAAATTATATAATATTAAATAATGATGTTTTCTCATATTGTTTTTCGTTTTTCTCCATTGTTCAAATCATTTCCAGCGTTTTCCAATTTGTTCAAAAGTTGTCGGATTCGTTCAAAAAGATTAAAAGGTGATGGCTATTCAAAGAATAATCCGTAACTTTGCGCCATACAATCAATTAATTAAAACAATACCTGTATGAAAAAGATTCTCTTATCAGTTCTGATGATCGGCAGTGCAGTCTATGCATCTGCCCAGTGGTATCACGAACCCACTCCCAACGACACGCTGAAGTCCGTACGCCAGATGACCGACGGCAGTGCCGTGTTCAGCATCTATGCCCCCCAGGCCCAGAAGGTGAGCGTAGCGGGCGATATCTTCAGCATGAACCCCAAGACGGAGAAGGCCGACAACGGCGTGTGGACGATCACCATCCCCGACATGCAGGCAGGTGCCTTCCGCTATCACTTCGTGGTGGATGGTGTAAACGTGTATGACCCTATCGCCCCAGAGGCCAAGGAGACCTCGGCCGTGGCAATCATCGGCCAAGGTGATGAGTTCTTCAGGATGAAAGACGTGCCCCACGGTGCCATTGCCCAGCGTTACTACTACTCGAAGAACCTGAAGACCACGCGCCGTCTGCACGTTTGGACGCCTGCTGGCTACGAGAAATCGTCAGAGAGTCTGCCCGTGCTCTACCTGATCCATGGCGGTGGCGATACGGATAACGCTTGGTCAGGTGTGGGCTGCGCCGGCAATATCCTCGACAACCTGTTGGCTGGGGGCAAGATGCGCCCGATGATCGTGGTGATGCCCAACGGCTCCATCGACACTCCTTCGCTCGAAGAGGAGGTACCCCTGTTCGAAGAGGATCTCGTACAGAGCATCATCCCTTTTATCGAGAACAACTACCGTGTTGTGGCCGACAAGGAGCACAGGGCAATGGCTGGTCTGTCGATGGGTGGCATGGAAACGCTGGAGACCATGCTGAAGGACTACGAGAAGTTCTGCTATTTCTGGGTACTCAGCTCAGGTTGGTTTGCCAACAACCAAGAGGCTTACGCCAACTATGCCAAGCAACTGAACGCGATGGCCTCAGACTTTAACAAAGGCGTAAAACAACTGGTGTTCACCATGGGCGGTCCTGAGGATATTGCCTACAACAACTGCAAGGCCATGCTGAAGCTTTTCGACGGTGCCGGTATCAAGTATGAATATCAGGAGGCTCCTGGCGGCCATACCTGGCACACTTGGCGCAATAACCTGTACGAACTGGCGCAGAAGATATTTTAGGACAAAAATGAGGCATTATGGGAAATAATTTGTATCTTTGACCCCAAAATGATACAACTATGACTACAAGACCTATCGTAACGGCGACTGCCGTCCTCATGTGCATGCTGGGCTTGTTGGCTTGTCAGCAGGAGGACAGACAGGACGGTAACAGGGATAAGGACGAAGAACATGGTCTCGTGGTGGCACAGGAACTGTCGAACAGCCGCGTACAGGCCATCGAGGAGGATGCAACGGGACAACTGTGGGTTGCTACGTTCCGGGGACTGAACCGTTACGACGGTCATGAGTATCACCAGTATTTCTGTACGGACGATTCCCTAGGCCTGCCTGACAACAATGTGCAGGGACTGCTCTGCGATAAGCAGGGACGCCTGTGGGTGGCCACGGTGAACGGCGTATGTCGCTACACACGCAAGGATAACTTTGAGCGCATCCCCATGCAGACGGGCAATAAGAACGCCCGCAAACTGCTCATGGACTCCAAGGGACGCATATTCGTCTATAACGGCACGGAGGTGATGATATATGATGAGCATCACAACATCTTCCTGCCACACATCAGCCGTCAGATGATCGAACAGGCGTGGGGCGACTTCTTTATCGATGCCTCTGATGACATCCTGCTGATAGGGTCTGACAATCTTCTGATTTATGATGGCGACACCTTCAAACAACGTATCAAACTCCAGCATCCAGAGGGTGCCGGCTTTTACTATTTCGGTTTGCTGGAAAACGGTCTGCTACTGTCGTCTGGCAATGGTACGCTGATGCTCTTCGACACGAAAGCGCGACAAAGAGTGCCCATCAGCCCAGAGATGGAAGCGAGGCTTCTGGCCAATGGGAGTGCGGTGCAGGCAGCCTGTCTGCTGGAGAACAACACCATTCTGCTGAACACTTCGAAGAACGGACTCTTCGAGTTAAACCTGTTGGCTCAGACACTGCGCGGCGAGGGTGACGCGGGTTTCACGATGCCCGTGCCAGACGCCTACGTGACACATATCTTCGAGGATTCGCGAAGGAACATCTGGCTGGGCACTTACGACAAGGGGATCTTCGCCAATTATTATTATAAAGAGAAGTTCGGTGGTAGTGACAACTACCTGAACCGAGTGATCGAGAACTCCTCCGTCCTCGCCGTGGCCATGGACAAGCAGGACAACCTCTGGATCTCGACCATGCTGAAGGGTGTCTTCGTATATCACACGGCCACGCAGAAAGCAGAGGAGATCATGATAGAAGGGCTGCCCGCAGGCGAGACGAAGAACGCCATCAACCACATCTTCTGTGACCGCGGCGGACTGCTGTGGCTCTCGACGAATAATATCGTGATGAAGTGCCAATATGACGGAACAAGGTTGCACATCCTCGGACAGTGGCCCGTGCCGATGACGATGGACTTCGAACAGACGGATGACGGGACGGTATGGGTCTCGACGGCCTCCACATACATTCTGGGATTCCACCCAGGCAGCAACGAGCCAGAAGCCAAGCAGGCGTTCAACGTGGATTACACCTTCATCCCTTCGTTGCAGAAACTCAGCGACGGATCAATGCTGATTGCAGCCTTCTATCAGAACATCATGAAGATGGATCCCCAGACAGGCAAACTGACACAACTCGAGATCCCTGACATGAAGAAATGTATCCGCAGAAGCGTGTTCATCCCCACAGATATGTATCAGGATGAGCAGGGCGACGTATGGATAGGAACGGTGAGCAACGGACTGTTGCGCTATAGTCCGAAGACAAACACGATGACACGCATCGCCGGTCTGTCGTGTTCCGACGTAGCCAGCATCGAGAAAGGCCATCAGGGAAACCTGTGGATCAGCACGATGAAGGGTCTGAACCGTCTGGATCTCAAGACAGGGCGCATCACCTCGCTCTATAAGGCCGACGGACTGGCTGGCGACGAGTTCATGGACCGTGCCTCGTGCCAGTTGCCCAACGGCAGTCTAGTATTTGGCGGCACAGACGGCATCACCATGTTCAACCCTGCCGATATCGACACGCTGAGGATTATCCCGCTGAGGCTCTGCCATCTGAAAATACACAACCAACTGGTACACCCTACTGACGGTGGACCCATCGAAGTAATGCTCGACAGTTGTCAGGAGATTCGTCTGCACCACGACCAGAACAGTTTCTCAATCTCGTTCACGGCCCTTGACTTCGGCGAGTATGAACGCGTACATTATTATTATAAACTCGACGGCTTCGATAGCGAATGGATCGATGCGGGCAACAGCCATTCGGCCAGCTACGCCAACCTGCCTTCTGGGCACTATACTTTCCGCGTGCGCACTACCGACAGTGCCAGCGACGAAGGGAACAGCGACGAGCGTACCATCAACGTGATAGTAGAGCCTGCACCAGCCTATTCATGGTGGGCCTGGCTCATCTATCTGATACTGGGAGGTTTGTTAGCCACTTATCTCTATCACAATGCGCGTCGCTTGGTGAGGGCCCGTAGGGCAGCCCGTCAGGCACAGATGGAAAAGGAGCAGGAGAAGCGTGTGAACGCGATGAACATGAGTTTCTTCGCCAATATCGCCCATGAGTTCCGTACACCGTTGACGATGATCGCAGGCCCTGTAGGACAGTTGGCCAAGAGTGGATCGCTCGACGGCGAGGAGCGCTCACTGCTCAGCATCGCCCAGCGTAGCATCCAAAGGATGTTCAAGCTCGTGAACCAAATAATGGACTTTAATAAACTGGAGAACGATACCCTGCGCTTGAGCGTAGAGCAGATCGACGTGGTGAAGGTCATGAACGACATCCTAGACACCTTCGAGTTTAACGCCAAGGAGAAAGGCATCACGATTCACCGTTTCGGCATGGAGGATAAACTGCTGGCCTGGACCGATGGCGACAAACTGGAGAAGATTGTCTCGAACCTGCTGTCGAACGCCCTGAAGTTCACACCCCGCGACGGGCATATCGACGTCTCGCTCGATACGACCGATGATACGGTGGAGGTGACAGTGGCCGATACGGGCAAGGGCATTCCTGAGGAACAGCAAGAGAACATCTTCAAACGATATTACCAGCTCGACAACCAGACGAAAGCCATCGTGAACTGGGGAACGGGCATCGGCCTCTACTATTCGCGCCGTCTGGCAGAACTGCATCACGGCAGTCTGACGGCAGGCAATCGCAAAGAGGGAACGGGTGCCGTGTTTACACTGATCTATCCCATGACGGAGCAGGCCTATACAGCCGAAGAGCGCAGACCATTGGAAGGCGACGGCGTGGCAGACTATCGCATCATTGATATGCCAGTCAGTCCACAGGCAAACCGGCAGCCCCCACAGTCGGAAGACGACCGTCCTACGATCCTCGTAGTGGATGACGATACGGAGATCATTAACTACATGCGACTGCTGTTCTCACAAGACTATCATCTCATCACCTGTCTGGATGCCGACACCGCTCTCGAGGAGATGCGCGCCGAGGAACCGAATATCGTGCTCAGCGACGTGATGATGCCTGGCAAGGACGGCTATGAACTCTGTCAGGAGATCAAGCAGGACATCCAGTTGAGCCATATCCCCGTAATCCTCGTCACAGCAAAGATCACAGCCGAGAACCAGGTGGAAGGCCTCAACGTGGGTGCCGACGCCTATGTCACCAAACCTTTCGAGCCTGCCGTACTGTCGGCCCTCATCCAGTCGCAACTGAAGAACCGTGAACGGGTGCGCAAGTTACTCACCAATGCCACGACGACGGAAGAGGAAGGTGTGGAGAATGCACTCTCCGAACAGGACAAGCATTTCATGGAGGAACTCTACAAACTGATGGAGGAAGAACTGTCGAACTCGGAACTCGATGTGACGCGCATCACGAAGATGCTCTATATCTCGCGTACGAAACTCTATTATAAGATCAAGGGACTGACGGGTGAGACGCCCTCGAACTTCTTCCGCACCTATAAACTGAACCGTGCTGCAGAACTGTTGAAGAGTGGCAGATACACCATCGCGGAGATTGCCGACAAGACGGGCTTCAGCACCCAAAGCCACTTCTCCGTAGTGTTCAAGAAGCAGTTTGGTGTCACCCCTTCGGACTACAAGGGATAGAGGTTGTGCAAACGATTATCCTGACAGCCTATAAGATTCATACGCCTAAACGAACAACGAGGCACAAAAATACCTATCTTTGCATCGGAAGAATAAACTAAAGACGATATGCGAAGGATTTTATTTGTGACAGCCATCCTAATGGCAAACGTATTGACAATGAGTGCAGCCAAGAAATGTGTGATTGACAGAATTGAGCCGACAGACTGGTACGTGGGACTGAAAAATCCCACTGTGCAACTGATGGTGTATGGCAAGGGTATCCGCGACGTGGAGAGCGTTACTACGGATTATCCAGGTGTCAGAATTGACAGTCTGGTGCGCCTTGACTCGCCCAACTACCTGCTCATCTACATGAACGTGGGCAATGCCCAGCCTGGCATGATGACACTCAATTTTGGCAAGACAAAGGTACAGTACCAACTGAAGGCCCGTGAGAAGAAAGGCGAGGAGCGGATGGGCTTTACCAATGCCGATGTGCTCTATATGCTGATGCCTGACCGTTTTGCACAAGGTGCCAACCATCCTACACAGATCAAAGGCATGCGCCACTATGTAGAGGACCGTACGAAACCTAGTCTGCGTCATGGCGGTGACCTCAATGGTATCCGTGAGCACCTCGACTATTTCAAGGAACTGGGTGTGACGGCCCTCTGGTTCACACCTGTGCTGGAGAATGACTCACCAGACCAGGAGAACGGTTTCTCCACCTACCACGGCTACGCTACTACTAATTATTATCAGGTGGATCCCCGCTTCGGAAGTAACGATGACTATAAGCGTCTGTGTGACGAGGCCCACGCAAAGGGCCTGAAGATCGTGATGGATATGATCTTCAACCACAGCGGTTTTGAGCACCCCTGGACTCAGGACATGCCTTCAAAAGACTGGCTGAACACGCCTGACTGGCTGAAAGAACAGCAAAGTGGCCGCGACCCTATCACAGGCTTCACTGCCAATAGCGATGGTTCGGAGCCTGCAAAGTCAGCCTACTTGCAGACCTCTTACAAACTGACTCCAGTGGTTGATCCCTACGTCTCGAAGGTGGATCTGAAAGAGACCGTCGAGGGTTGGTTCGTACCCTCAATGCCTGACCTGAACCAGCATAATCCCCACCTGATGCGCTACCTCATCCAGAACTCGATCTGGTGGATTGAGACCGTGGGCATCGATGGCATCCGTATGGATACCTACCCCTACGCATACGCTGAGGCTATGGCACAATGGATGAAGGAACTCGACGAGGAGTATCCCAACTTCAATACCGTGGGTGAGACATGGGTGACGGAGCCTGCCTATACCGCTGCCTGGCAGAAAGACTCGAAACTCGCCAAGAGCAATTCGTATCTGAAGACGGTGATGGACTTCTCGTTCTTCGACAAGCTGAACCAAGCCAAGAACGAAGAAACGGATGCTTGGTGGAACGGCTTCAACAGACTTTATAACTCGTTTGTCTATGACTACCTCTACCCCAACCCGTCGAGTGTGATGGCCTTCATCGAGAACCACGACACGGATCGTTTCCTGGGTAACGGCAAGGATACGCTGGCATTGAAACAGGCGCTGGCCCTATTGTTGACGGTGAACCGCATTCCCCAGCTCTATTATGGTACGGAGGTGCTGATGAACGGTACGAAAGAAGTGACGGACGGCAATGTGCGCTGCGACTTCCCCGGCGGATTCCCTGGCGATGTGCATAACTGTTTCACCAAGGAAGGTCGTACGAAGGCGGAGCAGAGCATGTTCGCGTGGGTAAGCCGCCTGCTACACTGGCGCCAGAACAACGATGTGATCATCAAGGGCACACAGACCCAGTTCATCCCCTATAAGGGTGTCTATGTGATTGCCCGTCAGTATCAGGGAAAGACAGCTCTCACCATCCTGAACGGCACTTCAGAACCCGCCACTTTGGAAGTGGAGCGCTACGCTGAGGTCATCGGTAAGACCGCCAAGGCCAAGGATATCCTGACAGGTCGCTATTACGACCTCTCGAAAAACTTAGAGCTCAAGCCACGACAGAGTTTGGTTTTGGATTACTAACAGAAAAGAGTGAGGTTTCCGCCTCACTCTTCGTTTTTCTTCAGGAAAGCCGCCACACGGTCGGCCATGTTCTGACGGATATAAGGATAGAAGAACTTCAGTTCCAGGTGATGATAGTTGCCCGGCTTGCCAATCACGGGCATAGGTTTGTCGTTCTGGTAACCATCTATCAGGAGCAGACGACTCTCAGGATCAAGACGGGCAGAGAGGGTGTCGTTCTTCTTGCGTCCATAAAGCACAAAGGGCCCACTCACGGTGTCCGTCCGCCAGTTGACGGGATTGATACAGAACACGGTGCCACCACTGACAACAGGGATTTCGGCTGCTATCGACTTCACAGAATTGAAGCAGATGGTCACACCCGTGTCCGTCGCCCCCATTGCAGGGCGCAGATGATGACAGGCGGCTGTGTCCTCTGCCGTTACCTTATAGCCAATGACATAGGCCGCCACCATACGGCTTGCCACACTGTCGGGCATCTGTTTCATAATGTCCATCAGCGCATGAGCGCCCTGACTGAAGCCTGCGAGGATGAACGGACGTCCCTGATTCAGGTACTTCAGATAATAGTTCCAACTGCGACGACAGTCGGACAAGGCCAGCGGCAGTCGCGAGAGTGCCATCTCCTCAGTAGCCCACGACTCCATAGATACCTGACGATAATAAGGAGAGAAATAGTTCAGGCGTCCTGAATAGAATGAATCGACGGCATGCATCTCGTGCCTCATACGACCACGCTGATAGTCGTCGTAGGTGTCGGCGAAATGACTGGTGTCTGTACGAATCAGATGATCGCCCGTCTCTGTGGAGATGATGTAGAACAGATCGGCCTCGGCTCCCCTGTCGCAGATAAACCACTGGGTGGAGTCGGAATAGATGGGTGCTGGAGGTGTGGGACCTATCATCCTGTTGCCGTTTTCCCAAGAAGAAAGCAGCAATACCAGAAAGATACACACCAATGCCAGAAATGCTGATTTGAGCCTCATCATATCGTCCTTGAAAACAAATTTGCCTGCAAAAATACAAATTTCAGTCGAACTCTGCAAGCAAATCGGGAAACTTTGTGTATTTTTGCAGGCAAATAACTAAAAGTAAGTATGATTTCATTTGAATGCGACTACAATAATGGAGCGTGTCAGCAGGTGCTTGACAACCTCATCAGGTACAACAACGCCAAGCCAACGCCCTACGGTTTCGATGAATTCTCTGAGCGTGCCAAGGATCGTATCCGTGAGGCTTGCGGACTGCCCGATGCCCAGATATTCTTCTTGACAGGAGGTACGCAGACCAACGCCACCACCATCGACTCCATGCTCTATCAGTATGAGGGTGTCATCTGTGTGGGCAGTGGTCATATCAACGTGCACGAGGCAGGTGCCGTGGAGTTCACGGAGCATAAGATCATCACCCTGCCAGACACCGCTGGCAAGATGGAATCAAAGTTGCTCGACAAGTATCTCGACGACTATATGCATGACGGCAACAAGGATCACGCCGTACACCCTGGACTGGTGTATATCACCTTTCCTACAGAGTATGGTACCATCTATACGGCCAAGGAACTCGATGACATCTATCAGGTATGCCAGAACTATGAGATACCGCTCTATATCGACGGAGCCCGTCTAGGTTATGGTCTGACGGCGCAGGGCAACGACATCACCCTACCCTATCTGGCGCGCCACTGTGATGTATTCTACATTGGTGGCACGAAGATCGGTGCCCTTTGTGGCGAAGCCGTGGTCTTCACCAACCGTAAGGCCCATAAGCATTTCTTCTCCATCCAGAAACAGCATGGTGCCGTGATTGCCAAGGGAGCACTAATAGGTTTGCAGTTCGAGGCATTGTTTACGGACAAGTTGTATTTCAAGTTGTCGGAACACGCCATCAAAATGGCCATGCGCATGAAGGAACTGTTCATCCGTAAGGGTTTTGAGTTCTATGTCAACTCCCCCACGAACCAGCAGTTCGTCATCATGCGTAACGAAGAGGCAGAGCGATTAGCACAGAAAGTGCAGTTCACGCACTTCGGACAGACAGACAGGCATCACACCATCTGCCGCTTCGTCACCAGTTGGGCTACGACAGATGAGGAAATCAATGAATTAGAAAGAATACTCGCTGTTTGTTAACAGGCTTCTTAGTAACTGTTAGAATTTGCGGAGAAACAAGGTTTTGTCCACCTCTCCCTGGTAGGTATTGACAGTAAAATGTATAGAATCAGCCTTAATACTATCAACTAATAGGCTGACATAAGCCTGAACAGAATAATACTCAGGGACTTGGTGCTGGTCGTGATGAAGACGCACATGGAGGGTACGGGAATTGTCGGGATGAGCCATCAAAGTGTCAGCGACGAATGACAACTGATGGACTGCCGTCGTATCGTCTGTATGACCCGACATCAGTTGCAGGCTAAGATTCAGATACTTGCCTGTCCGACTCAGCCACATACTCTCGAACTTAACGGGATCGGTCTTCAGTTCCTTCTCAAACTTGGAGAGAGGTATAATCTTTGGACACGGCACCTGTCCGATAGATATAACATCAGCCTGAAGATTGCCAGATTCGTCCTGTACCTTATTATAATATAACATACAACGATAGATCGTGTCGGATGTAGTCACCCATTT
Organism: uncultured Prevotellaceae bacterium; assembly: GCA_902784615.1. Taxonomy (GTDB): domain Bacteria; phylum Bacteroidota; class Bacteroidia; order Bacteroidales; family Bacteroidaceae; genus Prevotella. The sequence continues at coordinate 30,219 of CACZVN010000022.1, forward strand.
GGCCGTCTTATTCTCTTTTAACGGCAACCGATCTCCATCATCGGTAATGATAGACTCCATTTCCTTCGCCGTATTGACGTAAGCCTCTGCGAAATCGCCTCGCATCAGAGAATACTCGCCCTCACCCTTCTCGTAACTGTCCTGAGTACAGGAGTGGAGAACTGAGAGTAGAGAGCTGAGAGTTAAGATAACTATGAGTCGGGACGGCTTATTCATTTGGCAGCAAGTTTGTTTCGTAGCGGATTGGCATACATATTGAGCATACACTCTCGAAGGAAAGTCTCGTCTTTATTGGGAATGGAGATCTTCGCTAACTGCCCGGCCAGATAGGTCTCAAAGCGCTGACGATCGTCATCAGTATAATAGGCGGCATAGGCAGAAGTACCATCGAGGTCGTCAAGGGCAATATAATTGCAGGGGAACAGCTGATAGCCATTGTGAATAGCCTTGTCCATCCGATGGGCCATGGCAGAATAGAATTCCGTCCTGGGCAGTTCAGAGAGTTCATCAATCCACTGATTGACTGGCTGAGCACAATGGTAGTGCACACGTCCCTTATATCCGAAAATACCCGTTTTCATATTATCAAGATCATCTTGACGGCTCTTCTTAAACGCCGGGTTATCACGACGTTCCTGTAACTCCTGCGCTTTCAGGTAATCACAGGGATCGAACTCGTAACTGATGGTCAGTGGCACGATATTCAGTTCGCGTAATCTGTCAGCAGGATCCTTCAACTCATCAGGGGCGCCCATGGCCAACATCTTCAACACAGAGTCCTGCGTGCGGTCATTGGAGTCTTTGGCCCTACCCTCACGCTGGGAGATCCAGAGGTTCTCTTCCTTCTTCGTTACAGCATAATGAATATAGCGGCTCATCAACTGGCTAGAGCGAAGGGTTTCCTTCGGACTAAGTCCACGTCTGACGGTAAAGGCCTTGTTCATACGGACCAGACGCTTGATCCACGGATAAATCAATAGGTTATCGCCAATGCCGATCTCCACGGTCGTGGGATATCCTGCCTGGATAAGCAGCAAGTCGAGGAAGGCGGAGTCAAGCACAATGTCGCGGTGATTGGAGACGAATGTATAACGCAGCCCTTTATCCTGAGGCAGACAGGCATCATCGAACACCGTACCGTCGGTATGACGACGGATGATAAACTTCACAATGGGCTTCATGAAGCGTTTCTGGAAATCGAGAGGAGTCTTCACACCGACAAATGCCAGTTTCAGAACGCCATTGCGCACAGACTTCGGCAACCAAGGGACAAGCCCCTTCATCAGCAATGAGAACTGACGGTCGTGGATCAGGTCGTTAAACGCCTGTTCCATTTCCTCCGGCTCATAGGGCCGTATCTCATCAAATTCCATTAATTCTTCACTCACCATAGACTCCCATCGTTAAGCAAACTGATTCTCCACGATATCTGCCAAAACATCTTTCATCTCCAGTCCGGCAGCCTTCACCTGCTGGGGTATAAAACTGGTCGCCGTCATGCCCGGTGTCGTATTCACCTCCAGCATGGATATCTTGCCTTCTTTGGAGATGATATAGTCAATACGGATGATGCCGTTACAGTGTAGGATATCATAGATGTGACTCGTAATCATACCCACGCGCTCGGCGACTTCCTCTGGGATGCGGGCTGGGGTTATCTCCTGCACCTGTCCGTTGTACTTGGCATCATAATCAAAGAATTCATTGCTCGTCACAACCTCCGTGATGGGGAAAATCACGGTCTTCTCCTTGGTCTTATAAATGCCCTGCGTGATCTCCGTGCCATCGAGGAAACTCTCGACCATCACCTCAGGACTTTCCATCATAGCCTTACGGATAGCTGGAGCCAACTGGTCCTTGTTCTTCACCTTTGTGACACCGAACGAGGAACCGTCGGCAGCAGGTTTCACGAAACAAGGCATTCCAATACGCTTTTCTACCTCGTCGTCGGACACCACCTCTTCATAACCCTTAAGAATGAGCAGCGAGTCGGCAACGCTCACTCCATAGCCACGAAGGTACTGGTTGAGTACGAACTTATCAAAAGTCATGGCTTCCACGAGTACGCCACTGGTACTGTAGGGCATAGCGATCAGGTCGAAATAGCCTTGAAGCAGACCATTCTCTCCTGGTGTGCCATGTATCGTGATGTAGGCATAGTCGAACACTTTCTTCTGCCCGTCTTCCATAAACGAGAAATCATTACGGTCGATCCTGGCAGTCGTTCCGTCAGGCAGTTCCACATGCCAGTCCTGCCCTTTGATATCTACAATATACACATTGTAGCGTTCCTTGTCGAAGAAGGAGTAGAGTCCCTGTGCAGAGCGCAGTGACACATCGTGTTCCGAAGAGTCGCCACCACAAACGATGGCAATCGTTCTTTTCATATTCGTCATATATTTCTTTTTTAACTTCTTACCTTTACATAATTTCGCCATTTGTCGATCAGTGCTGCCATATCCTCAGGCCACTCCGACGTGAAATCCATCTGTTCACCCGTCGTGGGATGGACAAACCCCAGCGTCTTGGCATGGAGCACCTGACGGGGACAGAGTTTGAAGCAGTTTTGGATATAGGCTTTGTAACTGGCGGTACGCTCTCCCCGCAGAATCTCTGTGCCTCCATAGCGCTCATCACAGAACAGCGGATGTCCGATATGCTTCATGTGCGCCCGGATCTGATGGGTACGCCCTGTTTCCAGAATACATTCCACCAATGTCACATAACCAAAGCGCTCCATTACCTTGTAATGCGTAACTGCTGGTTTGCCGATCTCGGAATCGGGAGGGAACACCTCCATCCGCAGACGGTCTTTCGGGTCACGTCCAATATTGCCTTCTATCCTGCCCTCATCCTCCACGAAGTTACCCCAGACCAACGCATTGTAACTGCGGTGGGTGGTCTTGTTGAAGAACTGCTTGCCCAGTGAGGTCTTCGCATCTGGCGTCTTCGCTATGACGAGCAAGCCACTGGTATCCTTGTCGATACGATGCACCAGACCCACCTCCGGGTCATTCGGATCATAAGTAGCCAAGTCTTTCAGATGCCATGCAATGGCATTCACCAGTGTCCCATGGAAGTTACCACACCCCGGATGGACTACCATTCCCGCTGGTTTGTTAATGACCATCAGGTCATCATCCTCGTAAGTCACTTCCAACGGTATGTCCTCCGGCTCGATGGTGGTGTCATAATGCGGGCGATCAAGCATCAGGGTGATGACATCTCCCGCACGTACCTTATAATTACTCTTGACAGGCGACCCATTCACATGGATAAACCCGGCATCTGCTGCCTTCTGGATGCGGTTACGACTAGAATGTGGCTGGTGCTCCGCCAAGTACTTATCTATACGGATGGACTCCTGTCCTTTATCCACCTCCATTCGGAAGTGTTCGTACAACTGACCGTCGGGTTCGTCAGTAATTAACTCCAGTTCATCGTCTTCCCTAAGATCCATCTATTCGGCTATCTCTTCGAACTCATCTACATGGCCACTCTCCATCATCCTATACTCAGGTTCCACGTAATCTACATCCTCATCGGATTCATACGTACCACTACCAATCATCAAGGTCAACGGTGTGTCTATCGAGATATGGTCACCTGTAGAGACCCGGCGGCCTTTGCAGAGGATGCCATAAACCCAATCTTTCTCGCCAGAAACATACTGGGGGGGCTCGAGTTTAAAACCTATAGCCATCAGCTTGGCTTCGGCCTCACGGAAACTGCTATTATCGACCACATCGGGGATGGCAAACGTAGGGGAAGAAGGAGAATTGACCGTCACATAGACTGTATGTCCAGACTTTACCATCGTCCCCGCGCCAGGGTTCTGCGCCAAGATACAGTCGGCTGGCATTTTCTTGTTATAGCCAGAGTCACTGACCATGATATTCAACCCTTCTGCTTCCACCATACTGCGGGCATTGCTGTATAGCATACCCTCAATCTTTGGCACCTTGATACCTTCACCATGATGCGTATAGAGTTCCAAAGCGTAATTCACGCCAAACAGCAAAGCTATGACTACCAGCACCATCGCTAGTAGATTGCCCCAGAGAAACGGGCTCGCAAACTTACCGAAGAATTCCTTTGCTTTCATCACTTCTCCATTTTCCGTGCAAAGATAGATAAAAAAACAGAAAGAAGCAAAGAAAAATCTCCACTTCTTTCTGTTTTAACCTATTTTTTCCTTATTAAGCGTCGGAATTACTTTCCGTGATGCTCATCAGAAACCGTTAACTTCTTGCGACCCTTGGCACGACGAGCTGCCAGAACGCGACGGCCGTTCTTTGTGGCCATTCTCTCACGGAAGCCGTGCTTGTTCACGCGACGGCGATTGTGTGGCTGAAATGTTCTTTTCATTGCTTTATCCTTATTTAATTTATTACGTTTTTACCGATTTGGGGTGCAAAAGTACTCATTATTTTTGAATTACGCAAGTTTTTCCCTAAAAATTATGAATTATGAATAATGAATTAAGAAATATTTCGTATCTTTGCACCCGAAAACGAAATAAAAGTAACAATTTTAGGTATATGATTAATTCACAAGACATTAAAAAAGGCACCGCTATTCGCATGGACGGTGGTATTTGGGTGTGCATTGATTTTCAGCACCGCAAGCCAGGCAAGGGTAACACAATCATGATCATCAAAGTCAAGAACGTCAGCGACGGCCGCGTACTGGAGCGCCGCTTCAACATCGGTGAGTCATCGAGCGTCGTCCCTATCAGTATCTCTACGAGGACCAGTCTGGCCGTATCTTCATGAACCAGGAGACCTTCGAGCAGATTCCCATCGACAACGAACTCGTGATTGGACATGAGTATATGAAGGAGAGCGACATCGTGGAGGTCGTTTCCGATACTACCGACGGCACCATCCTCTACGCCGAAATGCCTGTGAAGACCGTTCTTCGCGTCACTCACTCTGAGCCGGGTATCAAGGGCGACACCGCTACCAACACTCTGAAGCCTGCTACGCTGGAGACTGGCGTTGAGGTGCGTGTGCCCCTCTTCAAGGCGACCTCATCCAGGTTGACACTCGTGACGGCAGTTATCTGCAGCGCGTGAAGGAATAATGAAATACTCGATCATCGTCCCCGTATACAATCGTCCCGATGAAGTGGGCGAACTCCTCGAAAGCCTATCTAATCAGACACAGAAGGACTTCGAAGTGATTATTGTGGAGGACGGATCGGTAAAGACCTGCAAGGATGTTTGCGACAAGTACGCAGGCATCCTTGCTTTGCATTATTACAACAAGGAGAACAGCGGTCCAGGGCAGAGTCGCAACTACGGTGCTGAGCGTGCCAACGGCGAATGGCTCATCATTCTCGACTC
>CACZVN010000023.1 GCA_902784615.1 uncultured Prevotellaceae bacterium
TTGAGCCTCTTGTCGGATTCGAACCAACGACCCCGAGATTACAAATCACGTGCTCTGGCCAACTGAGCTAAAGAGGCTTTTCTAAGCAGCCGCTCTCTGTTTCAGATTTACGACCTGTCGGAAAACGGCTGCAAAGTTACTACTTATTTTTGAATTACCAAAACTTTTCTTGGATTTTTTTATCTGTTCCTCAATTTTTCCTTGAATTTCTGGAGCTGACCACGCATGGAATCCACGCAGAGATCGACACTTTCCTCAAATGTGTCACTGTCCTTCTCCACGAACAGCGTGCTTCCGGGTACTGCCACTGACAGACTGACCTCCTTATTCTGGGCCGTGGCGGGCTTGACTAATTTGCACTGCACCTCCACTTTCTGTATATCCTCAAAAGATTTTTCCAACTTGGCGACCTTCTTTTCGATGAACGCCTCTAGTTTCTCGGTAGCGTCGAAGTGAATCGACTGAATCTTAATCTCCATAGTTACCTCCTATTTTTAAATAGTTATTAATAAGGATCAGGCTCTGGGATGAGCCTCTTTATATACTCGTTTCAATTGTTCGAACGTGGTATGGGCATAGATCTCGGTCGTCGAGACGCTCTCATGGCCCAGCAGGTTCTTGATGCTCTCCAGTCCGGCACCGTTGTTCAGCATCGCCGTGGCGAAGGTATGGCGGAGCACGTGGGGAGAACGTTTCTTCAGCGACGTGACTGCCGACAGGTACTTGTGCACGATGGCATACACCTGGTCGCCCGTCATCCGCTCGCCCTTGTCACTCAGGAACAGAGCGCCTGCCTCTTTTCTCGCCACCTGTTCGTCGCGGATGGTGATATAATGGCTCAACACCTGTGACAGTTCCTCACCGAAGGGAATCACCCGCTGCTTATTGCGCTTACCCGTCACCTTCAGTTGTTTGGCCTCGAAATCCACGTCGGCATCGTTCAGCCCCGTCAGTTCTGCCCGTCTCAGTCCGGCCTCATAGAATAATAATAATATGGTACGCGCGCGTACATCTTTATAACTATCCCCCCACTCGATCACATCGAGCAGGTTGTCCATCTCTCTTTCACGAAGGAACTGTGGCAGGGGTTTCGACTTCTTAGGACCTGTAATACAATGGGCGGGATCGGCGTCAACCAGCTTTCGTTTTAGGGCATAGCGATAAAAGGAACGCAATGCACTCAACTTTTTATTGATCGTTGAAGCGTTGTTTCCTTTATCCATCAGGTTCTCCATCCAGTCACGGATCAGGTCGGTGTCCACCTCCCCTAAAGAGAGCCCTTCGTCCCTAAAACTCAGATACGATTCAAATTCCCGGAGGCCTTCCTCGTATGTCAGCACTGTCTGCGGAGAAGCATTCCGCTCATAGCGCAGGTAGTTCAGAAACTGGTTAATCATCCTTGTGCCTATTTGACAGGACGTAGTTAAATCCTGTTTTCGGCTACGAATTTACGGAAAATTTCCGAAACTACCAAATTTTCGGGAATATTTTTTATTCCTCGTTGGTACGGAGCTGCTGTACGTAAATGGCGTGCTCCATCTTAAGGCGCTTAAGTACAGAAGGTTTGTCGAACTGCTGACGACGGCGGAGCTCTTTCACCACACCTGTCTTCTCAAACTTTCTCTTAAACTTCTTGAGGGCCTTCTCAATGTTCTCGCCTTCTTTTACTGGTACAATAATCATTTGTCTTTGCTTTAATATTTTATGTTAAACTTACTGCCTTTGGCACCATTGCCACGAAAAGCGGGTGCAAAATTACTGCTTTTTTACGAAACCACCAAGTTTTTATCCTTTTTTTATTAAATTTTGCTCAAATCTCATTGCAATTATACTCAAATTGTGCTGTAAAATTACTCAATTTATTCAAAATATATGTCATAAATCCCCCCACAATAATTATTCAGTCTCAATTCGCTGACCTTACACTAATTTTCTTTCCGTTTTTATTCCAAGTAAAAATCCAACTGCCACGACGGCTGGTGATGGTATTGCCAGACACTCCGACAATTTCACCGACATCTGAGGCACTCATGGCTTTCAACACTTTGCCTTTGGCATCATAGATGCGATAAAACGAATAATACTTCGTCACGAAGAAATCACTGCCCCAGCCTTTCAGATCTCCTACGCTACTACGCGAGAACCCACCGATCTTCTTGCCAGCCTCATCATAGACATAATACCAGTTCTTAGTCTCTTCGATATACGAAATCTGCTGGCGCTGTGCCTTAACACCCACGGTCAGCATTGTCATCAGGATAATCAACCACTTTCTCATAGATTGTTAAATAATACTTCCTTGAATACCATTCTGTCGGCCAACTGCAGGAAGTAGTCGTTCGACCAGACATCCAGTTCGTGAGGATTATTCTTGAGGAATGGCCGCACATCGGTCTTGACATCCTCTATGTTTGTGGTGGCAAGACGATCTTTTAGGACAGCCTTGAATTCCTCTATAGACATTTCTTTTCCATTGAACTCGCGGATACGCTCTTGCAGATGCTTGAAATCAAGAGGGATCTGCCACCGCACATACCACTCGAAGTCATACCAGTCGCGTCCTTTTACACGTGTTTTCCAGTTTCGGAATACCAGCGCGTGCATCTTGCCCGCATACAGGTCGGGTAACTGGAAACAACGTACCATAAAGGTATAAGGCAAGGTCAGCGCCCTCTGCTCTGTATGGAACATCAATGGTGGTTGGGTATCGACTTCTATCTTCACTTTCACCGTTTTCTCTGTCTGGAAAGCCACATTATAAACATCTGTATTGTCCTTTAAAAAAGCTGAATCAACCCTACCGAAGACCTTCTTATCCTTCTTTTTGATTTCGACCTTACGTCCTAAAGCATCGAACTCGTCGATAATCGGCTGGAAATAGTTCTCGAACACGAACTTATCATCTGGAGTCAACAGCGAAAAATCCATATCCTCGGAGAAACGTGGCAATTGATGAAACAGTCGCAGACAAGTGTCACCATAAAAAGCTGCCTTGTCGAAGAATCCTCCCCGATGCAGTCCTGCCAGCACCACCTGCTGAGTAATTTCATAGATGGCATTCTGCTTATCTTTGGCAGTATTGATCTGATAACGCTGTAGCGCCCTTTCAAAAAACTCGTTCATCTTTCCAAAATCTTTATCAGGTTGTTAATGGCTTGTTGCTTCTTACTCACAGCGGCACATTGACGGAATATGTCAACGTTCATTTCCCTGAAGGCATCCATATCCAGTCGCAGATCCTCTTCCAAAAAGACATAGGTATCCTTAAGGAATCGCAAAGGAAGTCTCGGAGTCGTGATGATATAGTCACACAAAGCCTTTTCAGGTGTAGCTATTAAGTAGGACACCCCTTCTTCTTCGCGCTGGGTAATTCCTATCGGATAATAGTCCTTGGCACAGTGATGATACTCAAACCGTCCGACATCATTCTGAAAAGAAACCGTCAGATGCGTCGTCATAGACTCTATCACTTCAACCTGCTCTGGTATCAGTCCGTATTCTCTCAGAGCCGTCAGCATAGACACATACGAGGGGCCATAAAGCACATTGCCTATCAGGTTCAGTGAAAGCAAAAGACCGTTTTCCTTTGGAGACACGACATATAGGCCACGCTTCAGACGGATAATCCTACCCGTCTTCTCAAGGTTTGCCACCTTTCTGTTAGCCGACTTCACATCAGGGTATAGTGAAGCGACAGCAGCGGTGTTAACAGGGATGTTCTTTAAGACAGCCAATTCGTTCATTACGATCTCTTTATTACTTCAGGGAGCAAAATTAGTAAATTTTTCGATAGAAAACAACATTTTTTGTATTTTTCTCTCAAAAAAAATACCATTTAAATCCTTTTAATCTAAAATTCCGCACACTTATCCAAGTTTTTCTTGGTTTTCTGTGCAAATTTCATTGGTTTTTTATCCTAATATCTTCCCCGATTATTTGCATATCTCGTATGATAAGTTGGACATTAGATATGGAAGCGTTTGAATTTGAGTATAGTCATACGACCGTTTGCGTATAGGAAAACGATAAAAAAGCACGTACTTTCTCCCTGTTACCTTTAATCTTTCCCCTGCAAGCATTATTATTAGTAAAGCCGGATGCTATTTGCGTCAGGCTTTTTGCGATGGCATCAGTCTTATCTCCAAGGATAAAAGGTAAGTCCGATTGTCAGGGCGCGATTATGATATGACTGCATCAGCATATACGACTCTCCCGTCGGCTGCCCTGCGATGTCGTGGAAGTCGGCAAACACATTACAACGTTTCCCTAAGTCCTTATTCAACTTCACAGAAGCGTAGAGATGGGCATGTTGGTCATAAGCCTCTATCTTACTGTTGTAAATCAACACGGACGACAGTCTGAAACCCTTGCCTAACAAGACGGTTGGGGCAAGTTTCAAGGTGTAGAACGTGTTGTTCACAGCCTCATCGTAGCTGATGTGCAGGTGGTATAGATTAGCGCCAGCCGTGAGCCGTAAGGCGCCCTGATGCCAGGTGGCCGTCGCACCCAGACCTAACAGCGATTCGTTGGGTGTCACCATGTCGTTGAGCAGGGTATGCGTCACCCTTCCCGTAACGACGAACCGCTCCGACTGATAGGTATAGCGGGCTTCGGAACGCCAGGCAAGGTTGGTCTTATAGTTGGCATTGTGATGAACCTGTGAGCCGTCGAGATAGTCATGGAAGTCGCTGGCGAGGGGATTGAAGTAGGTGCGGCTGAAGACACCCTGCAGGAAGTGTCGGCCTGTGCGATATCCCACGATGGCATGCAGGGCATGATCATTACGATTATGCGACCACAGGCTGCCGTCGCCCTCGTCGTAGTGCTTATCCCAGAAGGTGTTATGGCGGAAACGGTCGCCAAGGCTGATGATCCACGGACCTTTCTTATAGTCGAACTGCACATAGAGGTCGTTGTAGAGGTTCTGTTCGCGACGGAGTCCCTCGTACCAGAGGTTCGTGTAACCACCCTCATAGCCAGCGGTCATCCAGAGCGACTGGTTCATAAAGGGAACACTACACTCGGCAATCCACCAGGGTAGTACGGTCTGCTCCAACCAGGAAGAGCTTTTCGCATAGCTCACACCCGTCTCGAAATAAAGTCCTGCCTCCTGTTCGTTGAGGGTGCGCTCGTAAGTGGCGACGAGCTCGCCCCAACGTAATCTGTTGAACACGCGATCATCTTCGATGGACTCGGCATGATACACCTTATCCTGATACTCGTTATAGCCTTGCGAGAGTTTCAGCTTCAACAGGTCGCGATCGGAGGCCTGCCAATCCACGAAGAGCATCGCATTCTCTACGCCATTACGCGAGGTGATGCTGGTGCCTGAGAGCGCATCTGCCCGACCATACTGCAGGTTGGTCTGTGCAAAGGCGCGCACGGTAACGTTCTCTCCCTGATTGGCGATATCGGCATACACCTGTCCGTTGCCATAGGTGCTGCCGTTCAGGGCCAGTTTTCCCGTCAGGCCCTCACCCTCTTTAAACGTCAGGTCGATAGAGCCCGATACGCCGTCGCTGGCATTGTTCACAGCACCATAGGTACACACCGTCACTTCGCTAAGGTCGCAGGCCTTGATGCCCTCGAGCAGTGGCTCGCAATCGACACTCAGGAAGATATCATCCACACTCAGCACATAGTCGGCCGTGAGTGTCTTGCCACCGCTCGACATCAGTTCCGGACAGATATGCAGCACGTCGAGCAGCGTCATCTCAGGGTCGGGATTCAGCTGTTCCACATGAATGATGTATTTATTGCCTTCATGCTCGATGATCTCCTCCTGTCCCCTCACTGAGAGGAAGAAGCAGGCCAGAAACGCCACCGTTATTATCAACCACTTTCTCATATTGCAGCGCAGGCATCTTTAAGCCATGTTTGTTCCTCTTCGTTAAGATAGGGTAAGAGGGTATCGAAGACGCGCTGGTGGTAGTCGTTAAGCCAGGCGATTTCTTCAGGAGAAAGCATGTCGAGAATGATGGGCGTCTTGTCGATGGGACAGAGGGTGAGCGACTCGAACTGGAGGAACTTGCCGAATTCCGTCTCTTTGTAGGGCGTGATGAGCAGCGTGTTCTCCGTACGGGCACCACAACGGCTTGCCAAATAAATGCCAGGTTCGTCGGTGATGGTCATGCCAGCCACCAAAGGAGCGGGTTTCCACTCCATGCGGAACTGATGGGGTCCTTCGTGGACATTGAGATAAGTACCCACACCATGACCTGTGCCATGCAGGTAGTTCAGGCCTTCGCGCCACATGTCTTTGCGGGCGAGGATATCGATCTGCGTACCACTGGCTCCTGAAGGGAACTTGCAGAGTTCAATCTGGATATGACCTTTCAGCACGAGGGTATAGACCTTCTTCTCCTCCTCTGTGAGCGGGCCGAGGGCGATGGTACGGGTGATATCCGTCGTGCCGTCGAGATACTGGGCACCGCTGTCGAGCAACAGCAGACCTTTGGGCTGCAAGGGGATATCCGTCTCAGGCGTAGCCTCATAATGCACAATGGCGGCATGGGCGCCATAGCCGGCGATGGTGTCGAAGGAGATATCACGATAGAGAGGCTGTTCGGCACGGAGCGAGGTAAGTTTCTCGTCGATGGAGATCTCTGTCAGTTGCGAGATCTCGGGTTTGCCGATATAGCCTGAGAGCCAATGGAGGAACTTTACGAGTGCGATGCCGTCTTTCAGCATCGCTGACCTAAAACCCGCTATTTCAGTCTCATTCTTAACGGTCTTCATCCGTTTGACGGGCGACTCCTCCTCTACGATCTCCGTCTTCTGCAGGTCGTTCATCTTGCCCTTGTTCTTAACCACTTCATAGAGCGCATAGTTCACCTCGTCAGGATCGAGCAGGATGTTATACTCGAAGTATTTCTTCAGGCCGTTCTTCACCTGGTCGTAGTCTTCCACCCCGATTCCTTCCTTTTTCAGATAGGCCGAAACCTCAGGTGTCAGTTTCTCCTTATTTATATATAAGGTGACGCTCTTCGAGGAGATGAGCAGGTAACTGACGAAGACGGGATTGCAATGGACGTCCGTGCCTCGCAGGTTCAGCGTCCAGGCGATATCATCGAGGGCTGCCATCAGCATACCGTCAGCATGCTGCTCACGCAAGGCCTGACGGATACGGGCGATCTTATCGCTACAACTCTCGCCAGCATATTGCATGGGATAGATCTCGATGGGATTCTGAGGAATGGGAGGACGATTCGTCCATATCTGGCGCAAAGGATCGAAATTCGTACGGAGGGTGATGCCGTTCTCCTTGCGCAGGTCGGCTATCAGCGCCTTCACCTTATTAGTAGAACTGCACCAGCCGTCGATGCCCACCTCCGTCCAGTCCTCATAAGGATGCCTGTGAGCCGTGATCTCCTTACCCAACCACTGGGCGATAGTGGGTGTGCCTTCGATCTTCAGTTTCATCAACTGGAACCCCGTACCCTTGAGCTGTTCCTCAGCAGCGAGGAAGTAGCGCGAGTCAGTCCAGAGGGCAGCAGCATCCAACGTGACCACTGCCGTTCCTGCCGAGCCGTTGAAACCCGAGATAAACTCACGTCCCTTCCAGTGGTCGGGGATATATTCGCCCTGATGGGGGTCTGTACTGGGGAAGATAAAGGCAGCCAGATGTTCGCGCCGCATCACCTCACGGAGGTCTTCTAATCGTTGACTGATCGTCATGTTCTTAGTTAATTGTAATTTCGACTTTACAAAGGTACAAAATTAGTGTTACAAATTGGAGGGATTAACACAGATTAATAATAAAAATCCAACTTATATGAGTTTTTTTCGTATCTTTGCAGCACTTTAAATATAACAAATTATAATAATACAATTATGGCATTTTTAACTGACGAGAAATTGGTGATTGTTGGTGCCGGTGGTATGATCGGTTCTAACATGGTACAGAGTGTGCTGATGCTGGGTCTTACGCCTAACATCAGTTTGTATGATATCTATGAGCCCGGTGTTCATGGTGTATATGATGAGATGTGTCACTGCGCCTTCCCTGGTGCAAACATCTCTTACACCGTTGACGCCAAGGAGGCTTTCACTGGTGCTAAGTACATCATCTCTTCTGGTGGTGCTCCACGTAAGGAGGGTATGACCCGTGAGGACCTGCTGAAGGGCAACTGCCAGATCGCAGCCGACTTCGGTGAGAACATCAAGAAGTACTGCCAGGTCTGAAGCCCAACCAACTCACTTCTCTGGCAGCACTCGACTCTACCCGTCTGCAGCAGCAGTTGGCTCAGGAGTTCGGTGTTCGTCAGGACAAGGTGACTAACGCTTACACCTATGGTGGTCACGGTGAGCAGATGGCAGTATTCGCCAGCAAGGCCCTCATCGATGGCAAGCCTCTGTCAGAACTTCCCCTCTCTGCTGAGCGTTGGGCTGAGATCAAGCACATGACGACTCAGGGTGGTAGCAACATCATCAAGCTCCGTGGCCGTTCTTCATTCCAGAGCCCTGCTTATCAGGCTGTGAAGATGATCGAGGGTGCCATGGGTGGCGAACCCTTCAAGTGGCCTGCTGGTTGCTATGTCAACGCTTACGGCTTCAAGAATGTGATGATGGCTATGCCTACCGTTATCGACAAAGACGGTGTTCACTTCACCCAGCCCGAGGGTACTGCTGAGGAGATGGCTGCCCTGCAGGCTTCTTACGAGCACCTGCAGAAGATGCGCGACGAGATCATCTCGCTCGGTATCATCCCCGCTGTTGAGGAATGGGGTAAGGACAATGCAAACCTGTAAGAGGTATGGCTTTGATTAAGAGTTATCGCGGTCTCGCTCCCAAATGGGGGCGAGATTGCTATTTTAGCGAGAACGCCACTATCGTGGGCGACGTGACGATGGGCGACGAGTGCTCTGTATGGTTCAATGCCGTGGTGCGTGGCGACGTGGCCCCCATCACCATCGGTAACTGTACGAACATCCAGGACGGATCGTGTGTGCATGTGACCTTCGAGACAGGGCCCACGCATATCGGCAACTATGTGACCATCGGCCATAACGTCACCGTCCATGCCTGCACCATCCACGACCATGCGCTGATTGGTATGGGCTCTACCCTACTCGACGGCTGTGAGGTGGGCGAAGGCAGTATCGTGGCTGCCGGTGCCCTCGTGTTGCAGAACACGAAGATCCCCGCTGGTGAGATCTGGGGTGGCGTACCCGCCAAGTATCTCAAGCCCGTACGCCCAGGTCAGACCGACAATGCCGAGCACTACGTGGCCTACTCGAAGTTCTACCTTGAGGAGGACAACAAATGACCTCGCGCGCGAGAGAGCATCCAATTCTCGAGAGAATTCATCCAAGCGGAGCCACGAATTATCGGATGGTGGCAACGACGTATTCACTCTGGGTTCCGATGCGGAACTTACCACCCCAGAGGCCGATGCCAGAGGTGACATAGTATCGCGTATTGCCACGCCGGTACGGTCCCCACGAACATTCATAGACATGATCGGTGATCCATGAGATGGGCCACACCTGTCCACGATGGGTGTGACCACTGAGTTGGAAATCAACGCCCGCTCTCTCTGCGCGTTCCAGACTGTAGGGCTGATGATTGAGGACGATGATGTATGTTCCCTTGTATGGCACCACAAGATCCTCCACCGTTTTGCGGCGACGGTTCGTAATATCGTCACGACCGATGACAGTAAGAGCACTGTCGATGACAACAGCCTCATCAATGAGCAGGTGGATGCCGGCATCCTTGTAGAACTGCCGTGCCTCCGGATTGCCTGAGAAATATTCATGATTACCCAAGCAGGCATAGACGGGCGCCTGGAGACGATGGAACTCCTCAGCCATCTTCTCTTCCTTCAGCGGGCGCATGCTGCCGTCGATGATGTCGCCAGCAATCAGGATAAAATCGGGGTGCTCGGCATTCATCAGATCCACCCAGCGCGCCAGTTCCTTACGGGTGTTGTGATAACCCAGATGAAGGTCGGAGGCCATCACCACCTTGTACTCTCTAGGCAAGGGCTTCGACGACTTCAGTTCGAGCGGTACGCGTACCTTATTCTTATAATGG
This sequence comes from uncultured Prevotellaceae bacterium, assembly GCA_902784615.1. Lineage (GTDB taxonomy): Bacteria > Bacteroidota > Bacteroidia > Bacteroidales > Bacteroidaceae > Prevotella. The sequence continues at coordinate 10,039 of CACZVN010000023.1, forward strand.
ATATTGCCATAGAGGAAGATGCCAAAGATCAGTACGAAGATACCCAGCGCCATCTGCCAGTTATTGTAAAGCAGCGACTTGGGCACGAGACGGACGAGTCGCCCGAGGTCGAGCACGAAGAAGAGTATCACCAGATACATCATCACGAAGATCGACGAGGTGCCTATCTCGTAGGCCACCTGGGCAACGGGCAAGGGCATGCCATCGAACTTACGGCCGAAATTCAGGAACATCAGGAGGAAGCACATGACCCCCAAGGCGATGATCAGCGACTTCCAAAGGCCTGAGAAAGGCAATATCGCCCAAACATGCCATCCAATATAGACGATGGCAAGAATGGGCAGTAGCATGAACGACATCATCCACATATTCTTCATATTTTCAGTGATAGTGCCACAAAAATAAAAAGAAATCCACGAAACGTCATTGTTTATTCACAAATATTTCGTACCTTTGCACGCCCATTAATATCTTTTAGCGAAATAACTAAACAAATGATGATTAAAAGAGTATTCATACTATGGATTAATATACTGTTGGCAGTCTGCACAGTCAACGGACAGAAAGAACGTGAGGTGCACATTCTTGCTACCAATGATATGCACGCCAATATTGATGCCTTCCCGCAGTTGGCGGCCATCGCTGACAGTCTGCGCGAACGCTACCCCTCACTGCTGATCTTCTCTGCAGGCGACAACCGCACAGGCAATCCAGCTAACGACATGTTCCGGATATCATCCTACCCGATGGTAGCCCTGATGAACGAGGTGGGCTTCGATGCCACGGCACTGGGCAACCACGAGTTCGACGTGAACTCCCTGCCCCCGCTGATGAGGTACTCTGGCTTCAGTTATATCTGTGCCAACATCTTCCCCTCAAAGGAGGCTGGATTGCACATCGTACCCACCAAGGTCTTTGATGTCGATGGACTCAAGGTTGGCGTCATCGGCGTGGTTCAGGTGAACGCCCAGGGGCGCCCTGACACCCATCCCGACAACGTAAAAGGCATCAGTTTTGCCCTGCCCAAGAACATCGTGGCACAGTATGAGGAGTTCAGCCGTCAATGCGACGCGACGATCCTGCTATCCCACATCGGCTACCAGGACGACATCGAGATGGCAGAGACCTATCCCTGGCTCGACCTGATCATCGGCGGACATACCCACACACAACTGACGGAAGATGAGCCCCTGCACAACGGTGTGCTGATCACGCAAAACAAGAACAAACTGCCAAAGGTGACCCACATCACCCTGACCATCAAGAAAGGGAAGGTTGTGGGCAAAAAGGCAGAATACATTGATGTCAAGTCATTTCCTGTCAAGAGCAGAATGGTTGAGGTGATGGTAGAGTATTTCGGCAACAACCCGATGTTCAAGCGTGTGGTGGGCTATGCCGAGACTCCCTTCAAGACCAAGGACGAGCTGAACTACCTGATGTGCGAGGCATTCCTCCATGAAGGACAGGCCGATATCAGTATTGTGAATAATGGTGGTGTACGTCTCGACTCTCTGGCCGTGGGCGACATCACGATGCAGGATGTCCTCTCCATGGACCCCTTCTATAACGAAGCCGTGGAGATGCACCTGACTGGCGAGGAGATCATCAATATCCTGACCACCTACAGCCGTGGTTCACTGTATCACCTGCCACGTGTAGCAGGTGTCATCTGTGAGGCGACAGTCGATCAGAATGACGAGTATAAGGACAGGCTGAAAAGCATTGTGCTGAAGACCCTCGACGGACAGGAGTTCGACATCCACAAGACCTATAAGGTAGTCACGAACAGCTATATGCAAAGTGCCTGCAAGCTTCGGTGATGCTCACCAACTATCTGGAGAGTCTAGGAGTCATCAAGTGCAAAGGCACGAAATACATGACCGTAAAGGAAGAATAGCCGAAAGCACTTTATCTGTAGCACCTGCCAAAGACTGTACGAACTGTCCAGCCTTTTGGCCTTGTTCCTTCAGATAAACAGGATCGGCAACGAAACGATCCATCTGAGCGGCGAATTCCTCATCGTCATGGATCTCGAAACCACCATTCTTCTTCAGGCCCTGTGCCTCCTGGAACTTCTGGTTGTTAGGGCCAAAGAATACGGGTACATCCCAGACGGCTGCCTCTAAGGTGTTATGGATACCCACGCCAAACCCTCCACCCACATAGGCGACATTGCCATAGTGGTAGATGCTAGACAACAGGCCAAAACAGTCGATGATGAGCACTTCAGCATCAGTCACCGATGCTCCCTTTTCTGCAGCGATATAGCGGAGGACCTTGCGACCTTCCAGCAACTTCTCTATCTGTTTCAGATGATCCTCGCCAATGACATGGGGGGCGATGATCAGTTTCCAATCTGGATGCGCGTTAAAATACTTGATGAAGATTTCCTCATCAGGCTGCCATGAAGAGCCGGCAATGAAGACTTTTGCGTCGTGTGCAAAAGACTCGACGATAGGCAATTGTTTGGCAGCCTCCTTGATTTGGAGCACACGGTCGAAACGAGTGTCACCAACGATCGTGACATTCGTGATGCCTATCTTAGCCAACAGATCCTTGCTCTGCTCGTTCTGCACAAAGAAATGCGTGAAGCAGTTGAGCACACGCCCATACTGACGGCCATACCACTTGAAGAACACCTGATCAGGACGGAAGATACTTGACACGCTATAGACGGGTACATGCCTGTGCTTCAGGATATGCAGGTAATTGTACCAGAACTCGTACTTGATGAAGAACGCCATAACTGGACGGATCAGTCGCAGGAAACGGAGAGCGCTGACAGGGGTGTCCAACGGCAGATAGCAGATAATGTCGGCTCCCTGATAGTTCTTCCTTACCTCATAACCTGAGGGCGAGAAGAACGTCAGCAAGATTTTATATTCAGGATGATCCTGGCGCAGACGCTCCATCAACGGGCGTCCTTGTTCAAACTCTCCGAGCGAGGCGGCATGGAACCATACATACTTTGCATTCGGATCCACCTTCTCCTTCAGGACCTTGAACGCAGCGCGCTCACCTCGCCACATCTTGCGTACCTTCTCATTGAAGAGGCTGTAGATCACCACTCCAAGAAGATACACATATATGATCAGATTATATATCATCAGCCAAGCACTTCGATGGCACGTTTCATTCTGCGGATGGTCTCTTCCTTACCTAAGAAGGCTGAGATATCGAACATACCAGGTCCTTTGCCCTCACCCACGAGCGTCAGGCGCCAGGCATTCATGATGTTGCCAAGTTTATACTCCTTCTGTTCTATCCAGGCGTGTACAATCTGCTCCTGGTTCTCAAGCGAGAAGTCGTCGATGCCCTCCAATACGCCCATGAGTTCCGTCAACTGCTGCGCACTGTCTTCCTTCCAGCGCTTCTTCGCTGTCTTCTCATCGTACTCGGTGGGTGCCTCGAAGAAGAAAGAGCACAGGGGCCACAGTTCCTTGACGAAACTGACACGGTCCTTCATCATCGCCGTCACAGTTGTCACACGCTCCAGCGTCTCCTGTGGACAGTGCTCCTTCACGATGGGGAAGAACAGGGCGGCAATCTCCTCTGCCGACTTCTTCAGGATATACTCGTGGTTGAACCAGATGCCCTTGTCGTAGGCGAACTTCGCACCAGCCTTCGAGCATTTCGTGATGTCGAAGAGCGGTACCAGTTCGTCGAGCGTGAACAACTCCTGTTCCGTACCGGGGTTCCAGCCCAGCAGGGCGAGGAAGTTAATGACAGCCTCAGGGAAGTAGCCATCCTCACGATAGCCACGCGACACCTCACCTGTCTTAGGATCATGCCACTCCAGGGGGAATACGGGGAAACCCAGACGGTCACCGTCACGCTTCGAGAGTTTTCCCTTGCCATCGGGCTTCAGCAACAGGGGCAGATGGGCAAACTGTGGCATGGTGTCCTCCCAGCCAAAGGCCTGGTAGAGCAACACATGAAGCGGAGCACTGGGCAACCACTCCTCACCACGGATCACGTGGGAGATCTCCATCAGATGGTCATCCACGATATTCGCCAGATGATAGGTGGGCAACTGATCGGCACTCTTATAGAGCACCTTGTCATCAAGAATGTCACTCTTCACGCGCACCTCACCACGGATGAGGTCGTTGACCAGCACCTCCTGTCCTGCCTCGATCTTAAAGCGAACCACATACTGCTTGCCATCGGCAATCAACTGATCCACCTCTTCCTTGGAAAGGGTCAGCGAATTGCGCATCTGACTGCGGGTGTGGCAGTCGTACTGGAAGTTCTGTATCTCTGCACGCTTAGCCTCTAATTCCTCAGGAGTATCGAAAGCGATGTATGCCTTATCGGCATCCAACAACTGCTGCACATACTGCTTATAGATCTCTCGACGCTCGCTCTGACGGTAGGGACCCTTGTCGCCACCGAAGCTCACGCCCTCGTCGAACTGGATACCCAGCCACTTGAACGACTCGATGATATACTCCTCGGCACCAGGTACGAAACGGTTCGAGTCCGTGTCTTCGATACGGAACACGAGGTCGCCGCCATGCTGGCGCGCAAACAGGTAATTATACAGGGCGGTACGCACACCGCCGATATGCAAAGCACCCGTAGGACTAGGTGCGAAACGCACTCTTACTCTTCTTTCAGACATTGTTTTCGTTAATTTGCGTGCAAAGGTACAAAGAAAATTAAACAATAAAGATTAAAAATTAAAAATAATGTGTACCTTTGCATCATAAAACTATAAATTAGAACAAAATGAGCAGTTTCAACGCAAAAAACGATATCACATGGCGCGATTTCCTCATCCGTCTGGCTCTGATCATCTGCACCGTTGCCATTATCGTATGGCTGATGCCCAGAAACAACTATGCTACCTTCAAGATAGAACAGGGCAAGCCTTGGGCCTATACAGATCTGAGTGCTCCATTTGATTTCCCTATCTACAAGAGTGATGAGGCGGTGAAGGCCGAACGCGACAGTCTGATGGAACTCTACGAACCCTACTATATTTACAACAATGATGTCGCAGGCAAACATATCCGACAATTTTACAAGGACTACAGCAACGGCATCCCTGGCCTGAGCAACGACTATCTGAGCATCATTGCCAACCGCCTGCGCAACTTCTATACCCAGGGCATCATGAACAGTTCGGAATATGCCCGCCTGCGTCAGGATACCACGCGCCTAATCCGCATCGTCAGTGGTAAGGATGCCTCCAGCCGTCAGATCACCAAGGTCTATTCCGTCATCACGGCCTATGAGCAGCTTTTCAACGACGAGACACTGTCCAAACACGCCGACGTGCTGCGGAAATGTAACCTCAACGACTATATCACTACCAACCTGACCTACGACAAAGAGCGCAGTGAAGCCAGTCTGAACGAGTTGCAAAACAGCATCCCTTTGGCCAGCGGTGTCGTACAGCGCGGACAGAAAATCATCGACAGGGGAGAGATCGTCGATAAGAACACCTACAACATTCTGATGTCGTACATGAAAGAGACAGAGCGACGCGAGGAGAACCAACAGGGTGTCCTCAGTCTGACCATCCTCGGCCAGATAGTGTACGTCTTCATCATGATGACCATCCTGACCACCTATCTGACCCTCTTCCGTAAAGACTACTTCGAGAAGCCACGCTCGACGATCATGCTCTACCTGCTCATCCTGTTCTTCGTCGTGGTCACATCCCTAATGGTCAGCCACAGCGTGCTTCATGTCTATATCCTGCCTTACGCCATGGTGCCCATCTTCATCCGTGTGTTCATGGACTCACGCACGGCCTTCATGGCACACACGACCATGGTGCTCATCTGTGCCATCATCCTCCAGCACCCCCTGGAGTTCATCGCCGTGCAAATGGTGGGCGGTGCAGTAGCCATCTTCTCGCTCAGAGAACTGTCCAGCCGCTCCCAGTTGTTCTGGAGCGCCGTCATCATCACGGGATCCTGTGCACTGACCGACCTCTCTCTTGAATGGATACAGGCCAGCGATATCACCAAGATCAACTTCAGCAGGATCCATTATATTGTCATCAACGGCCTGCTGCTCTTCTGCTCATACCCCCTGCTCTACCTGATCGAGAAAACCTTTGACTACACGTCGAACATCACGCTCATCGAACTGTCAGACATGAACAAGACGCTGCTCCGCAAGATGAGTGAGGTGGCCCCCGGCACCTTCCAGCACTCCATCCAGGTTGGCAATCTCGCTGCTGAGATCGCCAACAAGATCGGCGGTAAGAGCCAACTCGTGCGCACAGGTGCCCTGTACCACGACATCGGCAAGATCGTCAACCCCATCTACTTCACCGAAAACCAGTCGGGCGTGAACCCGCATGAGAAAATGGGGTCCATCGACAGTGCCCAGATGATCATCAGCCATGTGACGGAGGGTATCAAACTGGCTGAGAAGTACAACCTGCCCAACACCATCAAGGACTTCATCTCCACCCACCACGGACAGGGTAAGACCAAATACTTCTATGTGCAGTACAAGAACGCCCATCCCAACGACGACATCGACGAACTGCTCTTTACCTACCCAGGCCCCAACCCCTTTACCAAGGAACAGGCTATCCTGATGATGGCCGACACCGTGGAGGCCGCCTCGCGCTCACTGCCAGACTATACGGAGAAGAGCATCCGCGAACTGGTCAACAAACTCATCGACGCCCAGGTGACGGAGGGCTATTTCCGTGAGTGTCCGATCACCTTCCGCGACATCGCCTACGCCAAGACGGTGCTCATCGAGAAACTGAAAACCATTTATCACACCCGCCTCTCATATCCGGAGCTGAAGAAGTGAAAAGTGAAGAGTGAAAACTCTGCACAAATGCGCTAAAAGTGTGCAAAACTTGCACAAAATTGCACATCTGTGCAGGTTTTTGTGCAAATTCGGTTAAATTTCGTTAACTTTGTGTGCGTAAACATAACAGTTTACAACAATAAACCTACCTTTGCAGCCGATTTAGTAAAAATTGTTTAAAGGATATGAAAAAAATCGCTTTTTTGCTCACCAGCGTGATGCTGGCCACAGCAACAACCGCCACGGCAGGTGGCATCTTAACCAACACGAATCAGAGTATTGACTTTCTACGTAATCCTGCGCGCGACGCAGCCATCGGTCTCGATGGTGTCTATAGCAATCCCGCTGGTGTCGCCTTCCTCCCTGAGGGTTTCCATCTCGGTTTCAACTGGCAGTACGCTCATCAGACGCGTACCATCACCAGCACGAACCCTGTCTTCGCCCTGGGTCGCAAGAACGACGGCCAGAGCACCAAGATCTTCGAGGGCGTGGCCGATGCCCCGTTCATCCCGTCGCTGCAGGCAGCCTATAATAAAGGAGACTGGAGCATCCAGTTCAACTTCTCCATCCCTGGAGGTGGAGGTAGTTGTGAGTTTGCCGACGGTCTCGGTTCCTTCGAGAGCGTAGTGGGCAACATCGCCAACCAGTTGAAGGGTCTCGACCAGATTGCCACTGCCCTCGGCCAACAGGCCCCTGGCGTCAGCGGCTACGACATGGACGGCTACATGCAGGGCCGACAGTACTACTTCGGTTTCCAACTCGGTGCCGCCTATAAGATCACGCCCGACCTCTCTGTCTATGGTGGTTTGCGCCTGCTCTATGGCAATGCCACCTATAAGGCCAAGATCAGCAACATTCAGGTGAAGACCGCAGGCGGCTACGTCGAGTTCGGCAGTTTCCTCCAGTCAGCCACGGCCATGGTCGATGGCGGTATCACCTACGTCAATAGCAGTCTGGAACAAGTGAATGCTGGCATGGCACAGTATGAGGCTGCAGGTGCCACCGCGCTGCCCGAGTACCAGCAACTCGCAGCCATGAAGGCCCAACTCGAAAGTTCGGCTGCCACACTGGAGAACACCAACGTCAGCCTCAACCAGTTGCAGAAATATTCCGAGGGCGTCAACCTGCTCTGTAACCAGAGTGGCGTCGGCATCGCTCCCATCCTCGGCATCGACTACCGTGTAGGTCCCTTCAATTTCGCCGCCAAGTACGAGTTCAAGACACAGATCCACATGACCAACGAATCGACCGTGAACAAGGCCAGTGAGATCCCCGCCGTCAACAAGTTCCGTGACGGTGAGAAGATTGATGAGGACATCCCCGCCCAGTTGGCCGTCGGCGCCATGTGGAACATCACCGACGCCATCCGCCTGAACCTCGGCTACCATCATTTCTACGACAAGAACGTGAAGTGGTACAACAACACGCAGGACCTGCTCGACGGTGGTACCAACGAATATCTTGGCGGTGCAGAGTGGGACGTTACCAACAAACTCACCATTTCTGCAGGTGCCCAGGCCACGCGCTACCAGTTGACGGATGCCTACATGAACGATATGTCGTTCGTTGTCAACAGCGTCAGTTTCGGCTTCGGCTTCAACTACAAGGCCACCGACAAGATCACCCTGAAGGCCGCCTACTTCCAGACGAACTACGAGGACTACGACCGCGTCACCTCGCGCGAGCCGCTCATCAGCGACAGTTTCACCCGTACCAACCGCGTGCTGGGCATCGGCTGTGAAGTCGCACTGTAATTACAGCGGATCTACGTCGTAGTAAATTTGCAGCGAGGAATAGCGCTTGTCTTGCAGCATCTGCTGTTGGGCAAGCGCTAAATATTTGCGCACGTCGGCCATGTTCAGGCCGAGTTCGAGTTTCAGCACGAGTTTACGGATGGAGAGCGACTTCACCTTGGCCACGGAGGGTTTGTCGGGACCAAGGACACGCAAACCAAACCACTGGCGCAGACGACTGGCCAGTTCGATGCCTGCCGTCTCGACGAGACTGTCTGTACGATGTTTCAGATAGACATCGATGAGACGGTAATAAGGGGGATAATGGAACTGCTGGCGCTCGGCTATCAGCGAACGGTAGAAAGCGGGATAGTCATTGCGCACCACCTGATGGATGAGGGGCAGATCAGGACTCTTGGTCTGTAGGATGACGAGGCCGCGCTTACCCTTACGCCCTGCACGGCCGCTGACCTGCGACATCATCATGAAGGCATGCTCGTAAGCACGGAAGTCAGGATAGTTGAGCATGGTGTCGGCATTGAGGATGCCTACCACGCTAACCTTATCGAAGTCGAGACCCTTGGAGATCATCTGCGTGCCGATGAGCAGATTGGTGCGCCCTGCGGAGAAGTCACTGATGAGCCGTTCGTAGGCGTTGCGGCTACGCGTGGTGTCGAAATCCATACGGGCGATACGGGCCTCGGGGAAGATGTCGTGCACCTCGGCCTCGATCTTCTCCGTACCGTAGCCACGTGTCTGCAACTCCTTACAGCCACAGGCGGGGCACTCCGTCGGCACCTGATAGGTATAACCGCAGTAGTGGCACGTGAGTTGGTTAAGGTTCCGATGAAAGGTTAGCGAGACGTCGCAGTGCTGGCAGTGGGGCACCCAGCCACACTGCTTACACTCGATCATCGGCGCGTAGCCGCGACGGTTCTGGAAGAGGATGGCCTGTTCACCACGTTCCAAGGCCTCGCGCACCTTATTTAATAAAAGGGGCGAAAAGGGGCCATGCATCATCTTGCGGTGCTGCAGGTCCTTGATATCCACGACTTGGATCTCAGGCAGTTCGATGCCCTTGTATCTTTGGAAAAGTTCGACAAGGCCGTACTTGTTGGTCTTTGCGTTGTGGTAAGTTTCGAGGGATGGCGTCGCCGTGCCGAGGAGTGTCTTCGCCCCAAACATCTGTGCCAGCATGATGGCCGTGCTGCGGGCATGGTAGCGGGGCATGGGATCCTGCTGCTTATACGAGGTCTCATGTTCCTCGTCGATGATGACCAGTCCGAGGTTCTGGAAAGGGAGGAAAACGGCACTGCGGGCACCAAGGATCACGTCGTAGGGATTCTGGGAGAGTTGTTTCTGCCAGATCTCTACGCGCTCGGCATCGGAATATTTGGAATGGTAGATGCCCAGACGGTTACCGAAGACGTGCTGGAGGCGCTGCATGATCTGCACCGTGAGTGCGATCTCAGGCAGGAGGTAGAGCACTTGCCTTTTCTGTTCCAATGCCTGACGGATCAAGTGGATATAGACCTCGGTCTTGCCACTGGAGGTGACACCGTGGAGGAGGGTAACATTCTTTTTCAGGAAAGAGAACTGGATCTTATTGTAGGCGTCCTGCTGGACGGCACTCAGGGGTTTGATATTCTCCAGATGGGGTTCGCCACCATGGTTCAGACGGCCTACTTCCTGCTCGTAGGTTTCTAAGAGTCCGCGCTTTATCAGGGCGGTGACCGTCGCCAAGGAGTGGCCTTGGTTGAGGAGTTCGTCGCGGGTGATGTCCCCCTGTGAGGAGAGGGTCAGATAGTCGATGAAGGCTTTCTGCTGAGAGGGAGCGCGCTGGAGCATGTCGAGGGCGATATGGAGCGCCTGCTCGTTGCGGAACTTGGGGGTGAGACGGATGTAGGTCTCCGTCTTGGGACGATAGCCGTCTTCGGCCTTCAGTCCTGCGGGGAGGGCAGCCTTATAGACCTCGCCAATGGGTGACATGTAATAGTCGGAGATCCATTGCCAGAGGTGTAATTGGCTACCAAGCAAAATGGGTGATACGTCAAGTACCTGAAGGATGGGTTTGATCTGCGACACACAGGGGACAGTCCCCATGTAATCCGTTCGCTGCGCTCCCTCCTCACACGGGGGACAGTCCCCGTGTGTCGAGGCAACGATGCCGACATAGGTCTTGTTACGACCAAAAGGAACCAGGACACGACAGCCAACGACAACATGCCGCTCCAACTCGGACGGAACGGAATAAGTGAACACGCCGTCGAGAGGAAGCGGCAGAATGACGTCGATATACAATTATCGTTTTACGAATTTAGATATACTACTTAGAAATAAAAGGCTGCACCAATCTGCCAGGCGTTGTTATGGGTGTCAACGTCGTCGTAGCCTGTGAACTCACCAGACTTACCTGCGGCGAGGTTATAGGTGAAGCCGATCTCCAGATGACCCAGAAGCGTAAGACCTGCGCCAAAGTTGATGCTCAGGTTAGCGTCCTTCAGACGATACTCACCAACTTCCGTGTCATACACTTTATCGCTGACAGGGAAACCAAACTGAGGACCAGCAGTCAGATAGATACCCGCCTTATTGCCAAGACCGATGTTGTAACGGGCGTTGACAGGGATATTCAGTGACTTCTGCTTAATATCAGTATCCTCGACCTTTGCGCTGCGCTGGTCGTAAAGAGCGGCGATATCCACACCGAAGCCCAAGGGCAGGGAGATCTTCACTGTGGGGCCAATATAGAAACCCGTCTGGTTATCGGACTTGTAAACATCCTCACTAAACGTCATCTTCGTGATGTTCAGACCGCCCTTCACACCAAACTTCACACCTTGTGCCTGAGCCGTCATCGTCACGGCTGCGAAGAGCACGACTAAAGTCAAAATTTTCTTCATGATTGATTCTGTTTAAAATGTATGATGGTGCAAAGATACGAAAAAAGAGCGAATGATCGCTCTTTTTTTCTATTTTTTCTTGTCAGTACCTAAATTAGTGTCTCTGCCGACGTACGGTGACACGTGCAGAACCACTGCTGGAGGAACTGGTACTGCTCTTCGGCTTGCTGGTCTTCGTACGACGGGAACTGCTGGCAGAGGCAGATGACGACTTCGCCTTTGTCTTGGTCTTGGCAGCCTTGACGTCCATCTTAGCGATACTGTCGAGCGAGTCTTTCTTCTCCGGGTCGCCAAAGATATTCTTACGGAAGGCCTCCAGTTCTTTCTCTATCCGTTTCTGTTCGGTAGAGAGTTTGGTGGTGTCGCCATCACAGAGCTGTATGAGCGTCTTACCTTGTGCGTTATTCGTCTTATAGATCTTACCACGATACATGTTGAGCGTGAAATAATCGTCCATCGACATCGTTGCGGCATTATTCAGACTGCTCGTCATTACCGTCTGACGGGTGAGGAAGGGTTCCATGTCGCTGTATTTCACCCAGAAAAGCGGATACTGGGTGGCCTCTCCACCCCAGTCGTCATCGCGCATCATCACTGGACAAAGGGCCAGCACCTTGATATGGAATGAGGCGTTAGCCTGATCATAATAAGCACTCTCCTTCAGGTAGTACTTCCGAACTTCAGAGGAGGGAATATCGCTATTATCCACCTTGAGTTTTCCGTCTTGTTCCTCATAGAAGATATGATAGTTGTCGAGGATGGTCTTCATCTGAACCCTCGCCTCATCCGTAAACACATCGCTGCCATCCGTCGGATACTCATAGACAGGAATGTAGCCATTCTGTGCCAGTTTGAAGATATAGGTAAACAAGTTCACCTCCTTGCCCTGTGGCTCCACGGGATAGTAGAGGCCGGCATTCTCATCCTTCGTCAGGTCAATCTCACGGTAGATATCACGCCGCCACACTACTTCCTCGGGCATATCCACTGCCGTCGGGAAAGAGATCTGTGCCCGCATGGACATCGCGGAAGAAGGGTTTTTCTTCTTTTGTTGCTGTTCCGTCTGCTGCTGTTGCTGGGTACGACGCTGCTTGGGCTGTGCTTGCACTGCACCAGCCATCAGCACTATCGTCAATAAGAACAATACTCTTTTCATATCATCAATAAACTATAAACTCTATTTCACAATGATTTCCATCGGATTCTGAAGCGTTCGCGTCAATCCATCAGGACCTACCACCGTCACGCGGGAGATATAGAAACGGCGGTTGCGCGCCAGTTTACGGAAGGTGTCCCTCTGGCGACTGGAGAACGACGCACCTTCCGAGGCCATCGGTACGGCATTACCCATATTGTCGAAGAACACGGTCTCGAACGACTGCACACGGAAGCCGATGTCGAGGATTCCATCATCAATGGCTGCTCCAATGGCATCGGCTGCCACCAACTGTGACTTGGCCAGGCCACCTCCCTTATAACGGGTGGGATTACCATGTTCATCCTTCATGGCGATATACGGCGTGGGATCAGGCAGTTTCCTGACACGGAAGGTGTATTGTCCCATCTGCTGGGGGTGACCCGTATTGGTGGAGACCACGGTGATCGTGGCATTCTCTCCGATCTTAGCCGGACGGGCAATATACTTGCCCGGTCCTACGGGCTGCAAGGTACCGTTGGTCATCGAGGCCTGCACCTTGCTGAGGGGTACACCAGGCACACTGACGCTGATGGGATTGTTATAGCCCGCATACAGCATGTTCATCAGGTCGGCAGATACTGTGGCACTAGGATCCACCACCGTATATTTCTGTGAGAAATCACGACGGATACGTTCGCCATTGCCGTTGACGGTCTCCAGATAGCCTGCGAGCGTGAAGTCGCCCGTGGCCCCACAGATCCGCTCATAGAGATTATCCTGGAGCGTCACCTTCTGATTACCTATATAGATATCTGGCACCTGCGTCGTATCAACGGCGGCCATCACGATATGGGCCGAGAATTTATCGCCACGAACGATCGTCTGAGAGTTGGGGATAACGAAGGCTTCCAGGGCATTCACGCGGATATCCTTCACGTCGATATTCTGCACCAGCGTGTGAAGCACCTCACCCTCGGCATAGCGCACGTCGCTCTGCAACTTCGAGAGCAGGGTAACGGCAGCTGCCGCTGGCATCGACTCAAACATATATTCCTGCCAGTTCTTTCCCATCGTCATGGCATTCTTGGGAATCTCAGTGGTGAGGTTACTGGCAATGATCTCTTTCTGTTTCTCGTCTGTCACCATCTTCAGCATCCGTTGACGGAAGGAGTTGATGGCATCAAAGAGTTCCTGTCCGCGTCCACCACTGATCGAGAGCATCACCTGAGTGGCGGCCTCAAGGTCTTCTTTGTTACGTATATTCTGAGGATCGCCGTCCCTGCCGTCAGCCTCCTGTACGATAGCCAGTTTCAGGTCTGCCGCGAGGTTATAGAGCGAGTCGCTCATCTGGCGTACCCGCTGGGCACGGTCGTACCACATCTTCACCTTCTGGGGATTAGCCTTCATCTGCGCATCGAAGTCCTCATAGATGGCCAGATTCTCCTTCGCCGAGTTGCCCGTCGTACGGTTCAGGCTCTCCTCCACGATGGAGAAGCCGTTGAGCACCTCCGTGGAGACATTCAGCGCGAGCATGGCCATCAAGACGACATACATCAGATTGATCATCTTCTGGCGCGGTGATACGGGTCTTTTCTTGATTGCCATCTTGCTATACGTTCATCTTGACGGTCATCGCCTCAATCATACGGGCGTAAATCTTATTCAGTTCAAGGATCTGAGCCGCCATCTTCTTGGTCTGTTCGTTGATCTCGTCGATAGTACCGATCTGTGCACTGGCACTCTTCAACTGCATCTCATAAACCTTGGTGATGCCTGTCAGCGTACGGTTCAGGTTCTCCATTTCCTCGGAGTCGTGCGTCAGGCGCTCGCTCTGTGCAGAGACACGGGAGAGCATCTCCGTCAGACGCTTCAGTTCATCCACATAATTGGTAGTGGCCTCCTCAAGTTCGGGGTTCACCTGCGGCAGAGCCACTGCAGAACCACCAGCCACCGTGGTCACTGATGACGATACTGCAGCTGTCGCCTCCGTATCCACGACAGGTGCCTCTTCTGCAGACGGCATCGGCAAACCGCTGCCAGTTCCTGCTCCTCCGCCAATGATGATCGTACCACCATTGCCGCCAATAACGGTAGCCTGGGGGCTTTCTTCCGGTAAGTCATCACCTGTTCTCATGTGAGTATCCAGTTCCATACCGTCTGCTGTCTTATCGAAGGGACGGTCGAAGGCCGAGATAAAGAACACAAACACCTCCGTTCCCATGCCAAGGAACAGGAAGAAGTTGGCTCCCGGAAGGTGTGTCAGTTTAAAGAGCGTACCCAGGATCACAATCGAGGCACCCCAACTGTATGCATAGTTCAGGAATGTCTGACCAGGCACACTGTCCATCCATTTCTGCAGCCTATATACGAAATTTAACTTGCTATATGTTGTCATGTTGTTATTGAACAATTGGACTATTTCACTATTTTACAATTTCACGATCGGGCTATTTTTTCTTTGCCTTTTCACTGGTGGTGTTTGCCAGACTGCGCACACAACGGAAGCCGATGTAGGAACGCGGTTGGTTCTGATACTCCGAGGAACGCCATGCCGAGCGGATATACGACTCAGGATCCTTCCACGAGCCGCCGCGGACACTCTTCTTCTTCAGGCGATAAGGATCCTCAAGAGCAGCGTTGTATTTCAACTGTGGATTGATATCATTCATGGCATCGACACCTGCCTCGGTATAGACCGTGCTGGTCCACTCTGCCACATTACCTGCCATATCGTACAGACCATTGCTGTTGGCGGAATAGATGCCCACACGGCTGGTAATCAGGTTGCCGTCCTTCGTATAGTTACCGTCGTCGGGCTTGAAGTTGGCATAGAAGCAGCCCTTGCCACTAGCCACGTCCTCATTGTCCCAAGGAAACTCATTCTGATCCTTGCCACGGGCAGCATATTCCCACTCTGCCTCTGTCGGCAGACGATAGCGCTGCACGAAACGGGCTGCGGGACCAAGTCCCTTCAGCAGATATTCCGTACGCC
Organism: uncultured Prevotellaceae bacterium; assembly: GCA_902784615.1. Classification (GTDB taxonomy): domain Bacteria; phylum Bacteroidota; class Bacteroidia; order Bacteroidales; family Bacteroidaceae; genus Prevotella. The sequence continues at coordinate 25,591 of CACZVN010000023.1, forward strand.
AGGCACAGAAAGCATTGGCCTGCTCCCATGTCACGCCCACAACAGGATAATCATTATAGGCGGGATTAGAGAAGTAGTAGCGCATATACATCTCATTGTCGGCATTGGGAAAGTCATTCACCCAACAGGTGGTATCAGGGAACACGTTAACGATATAGGTATTCAGGAAATCCCAGGGACCTGTCAACTGACGGTTGATCGTTTCCCTGATGATCTTACCCTCGTCATCGACATAGGCGGTGTCTTTGGATATCCACACTTGTTCGTTAGGATCAACAGTAATGTCTGTGTTCAGGTTACGTTCCTGTGGGTTGAGACGATTACGGCGCAGGGCAGCGGCTGTATAATCGTAAACCTCGTAACGGTAGTTCATCTGACGGTAGTCGAGCATCTTCTCGCCCGTCACGGGATTGGTCACGTAGAGACCATCGATGATTTCCTGTTCATCCTCACTAGGCTTTCGTGGCAGGGATTTCTTCCAGTTAATAAAACTGCCGATCTCCTCACCATCCTTATCCGTCTTCACCGTCTTATAGGTCTCGTCGATCTCGGCCAGACGTTCACGGAGGATAGAGTCGCGCACGTAATAGACGAACTGGCGGTACTTGGAATTAGTCACCTCTGTTTCGTCCATCCAGAAGCCTTCGACGGAGATGTCCCTCACAGGCGTATTCTTACCCCAGAGACTGTCCTGCTTCTCAATACCCATCTTCAGATGGCCCCGCTTCACCAGCGTCATGCCGTAGGGCGTGGGCTCGGTAAACGTCCTGCCCCCTGTTCCTGTCACCTCACCACCGCCTGATGTAGCAATTTTGCTGCCAAAACAACCAGTCAAAAGAATGAGAAATGAAGATACTGAGAGAATGAGAAATGCCCTTTGTGTCACTCTCTCTCTTCTTCTCTTTCTCACTTCCATTTCCATTCTTGTTTTCATATCATATCTCATTTTCTTCATTTCTCATTCCCTTAATCTCTCATTTTCAGAGAATTCGCACGCTCTTATGCAGGTTTCGGCCTTTTTTGTACAGGTTCAGTTCCGTCTGATAACCTACAAACAGTTCATGACTCCCATTGCCTATATTGATGGCCGAAGTATAAACCTCATAACTATACCCCACCCTGATGCCGCGGATATCTCCGCCGACCTGCACTGTGATGGAGTTGGTCGGACTATATGACAGTCCTGCATACATCACCCTTTTCTCATGGGTATATATCAATCGTCCCGACACATCGGCGCGATAGGCTACGCCATCAGTCCGTCCCAAAACAGAGGTCTGTATGGATAGAAACGGATTTTTCAGCTGAATATTGTATCCGCCCGTCAAATAATAAGAAGAAGAGACTGCGAGTTCGTTCTTGTCTCCCAGTTCCACAGTAGGAGAATTCAGGTGTAAACCAGAGATTCCGACATACCAATTGCGATGGGTATAATAGATACCCGCCGAGATATCGAAGCCCGTACCGTTGATGGAAGAAGAGGCGAAAGCAGGGTCATTGGAATCAATCAATTCCACCTTCGACCCATCGAAAGTCTCACTCAGCATACTCAGTTGTACACCCACACTCAGTTTACCTCCCAACAAACGGGGTTGATAAGCATATTGCAGGCCTATGCGTTTGTGGGAGAACAGACCGATATTGTCGTTGATAAACTGGATACCTGCAGCATGGTAGGACTTCAGGGCATAAAAAGGCATGTCGGCAGCCACGTACATTGTATTCGGATTATGCTCAAAACCAGCCATCTGAAGTGCGTAGGCCGCAGCCACATTTAGTTTCGACTCCTTACCCACCGCTGCAGGGTTGAAAGAGGGCTCCATCGCCCAGTAATGGCCAAAAGACACATCATACTGTGCCCTGGCCGCTAATGTAGTCAGAGTCAATAATAGAACTATGGGAATACGTCTCAACACTTCTTAATAACGTATTCCCATCAGTTTTATTGCATGACCTGGATTTCCTGCCGTAACCTATGGTCGTATGGACAATTGCCCGACACTCACATCACCTGAGCCACTTTTCTCTTTAGAAAAGCGTTTCACCTCGCCCTTGAGAGTGATGTCGCCAGAGCCTCTAAGCTCACATGCCACAGCATCACAGTTCTGGTGGAAAGAGGCATCAATATCGCCTGAGCCTTTCAAGGCAAGACGGGCATCAGCAGTATTCCACAGATGGAGTCCGATATCACCCGAGCCGACAAGAGAGGCAGAAAGATCTTTGGTATCTAAACGGTCAAGGTCGATATCGCCTGAGCCGATGAGTTCCACCTCACAACGGTCGCAGATGAGATCCTTCACGTCGATGTCACCCGAGCCGCGAAGCAGGATATCCATCTTATCGGTATCTATGCGCTGTTTACTGATAAAATCACCAGAACCATTCAGGCGGATGGCAATGAGATCGGGGGAAGTCACATAAACCGCTAATTCATCATCATCACCCAACTGGATATTAAACATGCCCAACTTACCCTTGTTACGGATCACCAGTGTCTTTCCTTCCACCTCTGTCAGGATATTCTTCACATACTCCTCCGGCCCTTTCACCTTGACAGAGAAAGAGTCGGTCTGCGTATAATAGATAGTAGGAGAACCATTGATCTCGATCTCCTCAAACCCTTTTAACTGACGCGACTCTGAGACATTCTCCGTACTGAAGAGTGTCTTTTCGTTACAACTTCCTGCACAAGAAGTCATGGTGACAACTAAAGCCATCATCACCACACCAACTACAAATTGACATTTTTTCATAATCACCTTACTTTTTATTGTTACTTCTGTCTGTTAGACGAAAGTATAGCGGAAAAAGTTGCAGACTATCAAAAAAATCGCCACATGTGCCGTCAGCCCAATGGCAGATCCACCCAGAAGAAAGAGCCCTTACCCACATGGGAATCAACACCAATGGTACCGCCAAGGCTGGTGGCGTGGGACTTGGCAACAGACAGTCCTAATCCCGTACCAGGTATATACTCGTCGAGTTTGACAAAACGATCGAAGATCTTCGTCTGATCCGCCTCAGGAATACCTTTGCCCGTATCTTTTACCCAGATACGCACATGATCGCCTTCCTGCAGGTCGTAGCCTAATGTGATGCTGCCTTTCTGCGTAAACTTTACGGCATTCTGCATCAGATTGTCGATAATCTCCACAAGTTTGGACACATCGGTACTAATCATCAACTGGTTATAAGGATACTGAGTGACTAACTTCACATGCTGCTGATCAATGACTGCAGCATGGTTCTTGACAATATCATTCAATAACCGTACCAAATCGGTTTGCGACTTAACGAGATTCTTAGCCTCGGCTTCAACCTTCGACATACTTACCAGACCGTCGATAATACGCAACAATTTGCGGTTGTTGTTCTGTATCTCACCGATGAGCTGGTTACGGTCTTCCTCGCTCTCGACAACAGGTAACAGATCTGCAAAGCCCACGATGGCATTCAGTGGCGTACGGATCTCATGACCCATATTCGCCAGGAAGGCAGTTTTTAGACGGTCACTCTCCTCGGCCTTATTACGGGCATTGATAAGGTCGGCTTCCAATTTCTTTCGTTCGTCGATACGCATGGAGGTGCCCACGACTTTTGACGGATTACCCTCGGCATCTCGGTCAGCGATGATGGCAAAACTCTCCTCCCAATACGTCAGGCCAGTATTGCCAGACCTCACACGATACTGCTGATGGTAGAAATTGCTGCGGCCAGAACAGATATCATCGATTGCCGTCATGACGCGCTGGACATCGGACTTCTCAATCATCTCGTACAACAACGCCACATGAGACTCTGGCAATGGCACAAGATTGTCCTGCCCATCGCGAAAGTCTGTATCCAGCGTAATGATACGAAGTTTGGGATTAATATGCCAAGTACAGAGTTTCATGGCCTTCACGACAAGCTCGTACTCGACGTTACCTTCCTTCAATCTGTCCAGTTCGGCTAATTCATCCTTCAACCTCAGGCCTGTACGCCGCTGGAAGATGATGGAGACAGTAAGACTTATGATCAACAAGATACCCACCCCCCAGATGAAGTAAATCATGACGGGGTTTTCAAGTTGGGAATATAATAATAGTCCAGACATCATCTTCACGTATCTTTCGCAAAAGTACATATTTTCTTCGAAACTCCCACATTTTATATATAAAATTTAGCAAAAAGCAAAGATTTTTGTTAGATTAACAATAAAAAAGGGCATTTTTCCACGAACTTCCATTAACTTTGCACACGCAATTCCACCAATTGCTCAATTTGGAACAAAATAATGGAACAGAAATTTGAATTGATCGCCAAAACATTTATGGGACTGGAACCTGTATTGGCGAAAGAACTGACTCAATTGGGAGTCCAAGACGTGAAGGCCGGCAGACGGATGGTTTCGTTTACAGGTGACAAGGAAACCATGTACCGTGCCAATTTCCAGTTACACACCGCTATCAGAATATTGAAGCCCATCCGCCATTTCAAGGCCAAGAGTGCGGATGATGTCTATGAAGAAATCAAGAAAATCGACTGGACGCAATATATAGAGACAGACAAGACGTTTGCCGTGGATGCCGTGGTATTCTCCGAAGAGTTCCGGCATTCCAAATTTGTATCTTACAAGGTGAAAGACGCCATCGTAGATCAGTTCCGCGAGAAGACGGGCAAACGTCCTAACATCTCTGTGACCAATCCCGATATCCGTCTGAACATACATATCGCCGAGGATCAGTGTACGCTGAGCCTTGACTCCAGTGGTGAGTCTTTGCATCGTCGCGGCTACCGTCAGGAGAGTGTTGAGGCTCCGCTGAACGAAGTACTGGCCGCCGGCATGATCCTGATGTCAGGCTGGCAGGGAGACACGGATTTTATCGATCCGATGTGTGGCTCCGGGACATTGCTCATCGAGGCGGCCTTGATTGCCAAGAACATGGCGCCAGGTCTGTTTCGCAAGGAATACGCTTTCGAGAAATGGCCAGACTTCGATGCCGACCTCTTTGACAGGATCTACAACGACGAGAGTCTGGAACGCGAGTTCAAGCACCATATCTACGGCTACGACTGCGACATCAAGGCCGTGAATACCGCCCTGATGAACGTGAAGGCCGCAGGACTGACCAGCGACATCACTGTCATCCAACAGGATTTCAAGGATTTCACCCAACCACAGACGAAGAGTATCATCATTACCAATCCGCCATACGGCGAACGGATCTCTACACCTGACCTGTTGGGCACCTACAAGATGATCGGCGAACGACTGAAGCACCAGTTCAAGGGCAATGACGCCTGGGTGCTCTCCTACCGAGAGGAGTGCTTCGACCAGATTGGTCTGAAGCCCAGCATCAAGATCCCGCTTTACAATGGTTCCCTGGAATGTGAATTCCGCAAGTACCAGATGTTCGACGGGAAACTGAAAGATTTCCGTTCTGAGGGCGGCATCGTCAAAACGGAAGAAGAGAAGCAGCAGATGGCCGAGAAACACCGCTTCAAGAAAATCCGCGAGTTCAAACAGCGAATGGAGGAAACGGAACAGAATGAAGAGGCCGACATCCGTTCCTTCACCTTCCATCGGCATGACTTGAAAAAGGACAATCGTGAATTCCGGAAGAACCGTGAAGACCGTGAGGAACAACATGACCGCAAGGATCGCAATGGCCGTAAAGATCGTGACGACCGCAGAGGTGGCTACAAGGGCAGTACTAATCGCGGTGGTCATGAGCGCTTTGACCGTAGCGGCAAGGACCGTTCTTTCGGCAAGAAGAAAGATTTCGACAAGAAGAACAGGAGATTCGATGATGAAGATTAAAAAGGTTTTGGCAGCAATGGCGCTGCTGACAATCTCGACAAACATGATCGCTCAGGACAAACTCTTCACACTTGAAGATCTGAACTTCGGAGGTACCAATTACGCCAACCTGCGTCCACAGAACATGTGGCTGACTTGGTGGGGCGAGAAGTTGATTCAGACGGATGTTGAGGAGTGTTTTACCATTGACGCCAAGACGGGCAAGAAGAACCTGCTTTTTTCCCTCGACGATATTAACAAATGGGCCGGGAGCGACGATGTGAAATATGTTCGTCACCTGATGAACGCCACCTTCCCCTATCCCGATAGACCTATCGTGGCGGTAGGCAATAGAAAGGCATTCATACTGGTTGACTTTGAGGCCAAGAAGATTGTCTGGCAAGACAGCATCTCGGGCCAGGAAGCCAACGACTGGAACTCCGTATCTCGCGCTACTGCCTTTATAGAGGACCACCAACTATTTGTGGTGGACGGTCAGGGAAAGAAGCACCAACTTTCTACCGACGGAAGTCGTGAGATCGTCTATGGGCAGCCTGTTCACCGTAATGAGTTCGGTATCGACAAAGGAACCTTCTGGAGTCCAGATGGACAACGTCTGGCTTTTTACCGTATGGATCAGAGCATGGTGACGGATTATCCACAAGTGGACATCTTCCCACGTGAGGCAAGCTACGAGCCTGATAAGTACCCCATGGCCGGTATGACGAGCCATCAGGTGTCCGTGGGCGTCTATGACATGCAGACCAATAAGACCATCTATCTGCAGGCTGGTGATCCCACAAATCGGTATTTCACCAATATCGCCTGGAGTCCCGACAGCAAGACCATCTATATGTTTGAACTGAATCGCAGGCAGAACGACTGTCGCTTAGTTAGCTACAACGCGGTGACGGGTGAGAAAATCGCGGAACTCTATCGCGAGACATCGGATCAATACGTGGAGCCCATGCACCCCATCCAGTTCCTGCCTTGGGACGATACGAAGTTCATCATGCAGAGTCAGAAGGACGGCTATAACCATCTGTACCTGTTTGACAAGAGCGGCAAGGAACTGAAACAGATTACCAGCGGCAAATGGGTGGTGCTGGAAGTGGTTGGTTTTAACACCAAGAAAAAGAGCGTACTGATACTGAGCAACGAGACTTACCCTTTAAACAGCAATCTGTGGACCGTGGATATCAAGAGTGGTGCTCGCAACATGCTGGGGCAAGGCATAGGTGTGGTACAGAGCGCCCAGCCATCGGCAACGGGTCAGATGGTTGCCCTGAAGTTGTCATCATTTAATCACCCATGCATCATCGACGTGATTAACACCAACTCTTGGGCTAAGGTTACAAATCTGCTGGATGCCGAGGATCCTTGGAAAGACTACCAGCAGCCCATATTCACAAGTGGCTATATAACAGCCGCCGACGACAAGACTGATCTATATTATAGAATGGTGAAGCCACACGACTTCGATCCCAACAAGAAATACCCAACGGTCGTTTATGTCTATGGTGGCCCTCACGCCCATCTTGTTGATGCGTCGTGGCACTATGCCAGCCGTACATGGGAGACTTATATGGCTCAAAAGGGTTATATCATATTCATCCTCGACAGCCGCGGATCAGAGAATCGCGGTCGCGACTTTGAGCAGGCCACCTTCCACCAACTTGGACAGATAGAGATGCAGGACCAGATGAAGGGTGTGGAGTTCCTGAGCAAGCAACCCTATGTCGATATGGATCGTCTGGGTGTTCACGGCTGGAGTTTCGGCGGGTTCATGACCATCTCGCTCATGCTGAACTATCCCGATGTGTTTAAGGTTGGTGTTGCCGGAGGTCCCGTCATCGACTGGAAATGGTACGAGGTGATGTATGGCGAGCGCTACATGGGCACGCCTCAGGACAATCCCGAGGGCTACGAGAAGACCAGCCTCATCGACAAAGCCAAGAACCTGAAGGGAAAACTCCAGATTATCACTGGCTATAACGACAATACGGTTGTTCCACAGCACTGTCTGTCATTCCTCGACGCCTGTGTCAAGGCAGGTACCCAGCCCGATTTCTTCGCCTATCCGGGTGAAGAGCACAACATGCGAGGTCATGCCAGTGTGCATCTCCACGAACGTATCACCCAATATTTCGAAGATTATTTAAAATAGGATTATGAAGATATTACTGTTAGGAAGTGGCGGACGAGAGCACGCCTTAGCTTGGAAAATCGCTCAGAGCAGCAGATGTGACAAACTCTATATCGCACCAGGTAATGCCGGGACATCCAATTGCGGAGAGAATGTAGCCATGAAGGCTGATGACTTCGAGGCCATCAAGTCCTTCTGTGTGGAGAAAGGCATTGACATGGTCGTAGTGGGGCCTGAGGATCCACTGGTAAAGGGTATCTATGACGACCTCAAGGCCGATGCCCGCACCAAGGACATCCCCGTCATCGGTCCTTCAAAGGCCGGAGCAGTGCTCGAAGGCTCGAAGGACTTTGCCAAGAGTTTCATGCAGCGCCATAACATCCCCACAGCCCGCTATCAGACGTTTGACGGTGAGCATTTGGAGGAAGGTCTGAAGTTCCTTGAAACCTTAGAAGCACCCTATGTTCTGAAGGCCGATGGTCTCTGTGCAGGTAAGGGTGTTCTCATCCTCCCCACCCTTGAGGAAGCCCAAAAGGAACTGAAGGAGATGCTGGGCGGCATGTTTGGCAATGCCTCCAGCCGTGTGGTTATTGAGGAGTTTATGAGTGGTATCGAGTGCAGTGTCTTCGTCCTGACCGACGGTCAACATTACAAGATCCTTCCCGAGGCCAAGGACTACAAGCGCATCGGCGAGCACGATACCGGTCTGAACACAGGCGGCATGGGTTCTGTAACCCCCGTTCCCTTTGCCACGAAAGAATGGATGCAGAAAGTGGAAGACCGTATCATCCGTCCTACCGTAGAGGGTCTGGCCGCTGACAACATCGACTACAAAGGTTTTATCTTCTTCGGACTTATCAATCGCACAAACACCCCGACAGGAGAGCCAGAGCCATACGTCATCGAGTACAACTGTCGTATGGGCGACCCGGAGACAGAGAGTGTGATGCTGCGCCTGAAAAGCGATATCGTCGATCTGTTCGAAGGGGTGTCAGCGGGTAATCTGGATCAGCGCCATATAGAGTTTGATCCCCGTGCAGCAGTCTGTGTGATGCTGGTATCGGGTGGCTATCCCCAGGCCTACCAGAAAGGCTATCCCATCACTGGCATTGATCAGGTGGAAGGCTCCATCGTCTTTCACAGTGGTACAGCCCTGAAAGACGGTGAGGTAGTCACTGCCGGAGGACGTGTCATCGCCGTCAGCAGCTATGGCAAGGACAAGGCCGAGGCTCTGCAGAAATCTTTCGAGGAGGCTCAGAAAATCCAGTTTACCGACAAATATTTCCGTCGCGACATCGGAGCTGACCTCTAAACAGACAAGGACGGCATGAGACGGATACAGAACAAGGTGGCCGAGAGTCGCTGGGCTCTGCCTATGGCAATACTTTATAGTATCGCCATTTGGCTGTTGGCGGGTCTGGTACAGGAACAATGGTGGATCCAGTTCGGCTGTTTCCTGCTCTCTTCCACCCTGATGGCACATCTGAACAACATCAATGTGCTGATCCGCATCTACAGCCGCATGGTTTCCGTATCCTTTATCTTTCTTTCCACGGCGGCGGTCTTTCTGTTTCCGTCCGTCAAAGGAGCCGTCATTCAACTGTGTTTCATTGCCTCCCTGTTGTTCTTCTACAACTGTTATCAGGACAAGGAGACGCCAGGTTGGACATTCTACACATTCCTCTTCCTAGGTCTGGGGAGCATCGCGGATATTCATTTTCTCTATTTCGTACCGATATTCTGGCTGATGATGGTCATCATTGTCTATTCCATCAGCTGGCGCACGGTCGTCGCCTCGCTGGTAGGATTGCTGACACCCTATTGGTTTTGGACAGCCTGGATACTCTGGCAAGAGAACGGAAACATCACTTCTATCACGAAACACCTGTTAGCGGTGACTGATTATCAGATGCCAGTTCCCCTGACCTCCCAACAGGCCCTATTGCTTGGGCTGATCGTATTACTTGGCATCACCGGGGCAATCCATTTCCTGCGAACCAGTTCCCGCGACAAGATCCGTACCCGCCAGATGTTCTACAGTTTCTTTATCATCGGCACCGCTGCCGGCATTTTTTTGGTCCTCCAGACTCAACACTATGATATGCTGATCCGGATCATGACGATTGCCGTCAGTCCGCTTATCGGCCACTTCCTGGCCTTGACGAAAACAAAGATCACCAACATCGCCTTCATTGTCATTTCGGTAGCCGTTCTGGCTCTGACCTTCTTCAACCTATGGACTTCATCATCTCCCTTCTGACCCAGTACGGCTACTGGGGTATGCTGTTGGCCGCCTTTCTGGCTGGCAGTTTCTTCCCTTTCTCCAGCGAGGCTGTGATGATCGGACTGATGGCCACGGGGCTCGACCCCTGGATCCTGATGATCTACGGCACTGTCGGCAATGTACTGGGCAGTATTGTGAACTACTGCGTCGGACGGATGGGCAAGATGGAGTGGATCGAGAAATACCTGCATGTAAAGAAAGAGGATCTTGACAAAGCCCACCGTTTCATGGCAGGACGAGGCTCCTGGATGGGTTTCTTCGCCTTCCTGCCCGTGCTGGGCAGTGCCATCACCATTGCGCTGGGACTGATGCGTTCTAACATCGTCATCACGTTTATTGCCATCACCTTAGGCAAAATCTTCCGTTATATTATCTTAATTTACGGAGCGGGACTATTTTTATAAACATTTTTTTCGTACCTTTGCAACCATATAGTGATTTAACGTCAACAAGATAACATTCAATGAAACAATTCAGACTGGTAGATAATGCCTTAGGCTGGCTGGCTTTTCTGATTGCCGCCTTCGTGTATTGCTCTACAATTGAGCCGACAGCTTCGTTCTGGGACTGTCCGGAATTCATTACCACAGGTTACAAACTGGAAATCGGCCATCCTCCCGGGGCACCGTTCTTCATGCTGACGGCCAACCTCTTCTCGCAGTTCACCAGCGATCCCACGCAGGTGGCACGGATGGTCAATACCATGAGCGCACTGCTCTCGGCCACGTGTATATTGTTCTTGTTCTGGAGCATCACGCACCTCGTGCGCCGTCTGCTCATCAGCGACTGGAGCGAACTGACACTGCCGAAACTGATTGCCATTGAGGCTTCAGGTCTCGTGGGCGCCCTGATCTACACGTTCAGCGATACGTTCTGGTTCTCGGCCGTCGAGGGTGAGGTATATGCCTACTCCTCGGCATTCACCGCCGTGGTGTTCTGGCTGATCCTGAAATGGGAGGACGTGGCCGACGAGCCCCATAGTGACCGTTGGCTGGTATTGATCATGTATATGACAGGTCTCTCCATCGGCGTCCACCTGCTCAACCTGCTCTGTGTGCCTGCCATCGTACTGGTATGGTACTACCGCCGTTTCCCCGATGCCAACCTGAAGGGCTCACTGATTGCCCTTGGCGTTTCTGTCGTGATACTGGCTGCCGTGCTCTACGGTGTCGTGCCAGGCATCATCACCGTCGGCGGATGGTTCGAACTGTTCTTTGTCAACACACTTGGCATGCCGTTTAACACCGGTGAGATCATCTATATCATCCTGTTGGTGGCCTGTGTCATCTGGGCCGTCTATGAGACACAGACGCAGAAGCACAGCCAGACCATCCAGAACATTGCCTTCCTGCTCTCCATAGGCATGCTCGGCATCCCGTTCTATGGTTACGGTTGGTCAGCATTCATCATCGGCATCATCGTCCTGGCTGCCCTCTGGTTCGTTCTGGGCTTCAAGCGCGATAAGCAGCCGCTGATTTCCGCCCGCATCAAGAACACGATGCTGCTCTGCATGCTCATGCTGATGATCGGCTACTCCAGCTATGCGCTCATCGTGATCCGCTCGTCGGCTAACCCGCCGATGGACCAGAACTCTCCGGAGGATATCTTCACACTGGGCGACTACCTGGGCCGTGACCAGTACGGCTACCGTCCCCTGCTCTACGGTCAGGCCTATACCTCACAGGTGGCTCTGGAAAGCGACGGCCACTACTGCCGTCCCGTGATGTCGAAAGGCAAGCCCGTCTGGCAGCGCAAGGAAAAGGCCTCTGCCGACGAGAAGGACTCTTACTTCATCGTTCGCACGAAGGACGAATACAAATATGCCCAGAACATGCTCTTCCCCCGTATGTACGACAGTGGTCACGCTGCTGCTTACGAGTCATGGATGGGTGGTGTCGATGGTACGGAGGTGCCCTATGACCGCTGCGGCGAACCGATGACCATCAAGATGCCCACACAGTTCGAGAATATCCGTTTCTTCCTCTCCTACCAGTGTAACTTCATGTACTGGCGATACTTCATGTGGAACTTTGCCGGTCGGCAGAACGATATCCAAGGCAATGGAGAACTGGAGCACGGCAACTGGCTGACGGGTATTCCTTTCATCGATAATGCCCGTCTTGGCGATCAGGACATGCTACCCGACGAGTTGAAGGAGAACAAAGGTCATAACGTGTTCTACTGTCTGCCGCTGATCCTCGGTCTGATCGGACTCTTCTGGCAGGCCTGGTTCACGCGCAAGCGCAAGGTTGGTGAGAAGACCATCGACGACCCCGTCGGCATCCGCCAGTTCTGGGTGGTGTTCTTCCTCTTCTTCATGACTGGCCTCGCCATCGTGTTCTACCTGAACCAGACGCCGATGCAACCCCGTGAGCGCGACTATGCATACGCGGGTTCGTTCTATGCCTTCGCCATCTGGTGCGGCATGGGTGTGGCAGCCATCATCGACTGGCTCAACCGCAAACTTAAGAAAGAGAATCTGATCCTGGCAGGGGTAGTAGGACTGGTAGGACTGGCAGTTCCCATCCAGATGGCCTCTCAGACCTGGGACGACCACGACCGTTCTGGTCGCTACTGCTGTCGTGACTTCGGCCAGAACTACCTGATGACCTTGCAGGAGCAGGGCAACCCCATCATCTATACCAATGGTGATAACGATACCTTCCCGCTCTGGTACAATCAGGATACGGAGGGCGTGCGCACCGATGCCCGCGTCTGCAACCTCTCTTATCTGCAGACCGACTGGTACATCGACCAGATGCGCCGTCCGGCCTACGACTCACCCAGCGTGCCCATCACCTGGAGTCGTCTGGAATACTGCGCCGGCACAAATGAATACGTTATGGTGGATCCCTCGCTCAAGGAACAGGTACTCCAGCTTTACGAGGAGCAACCCGAAGCAGCCCGTGAGCAGTTCGGCGATGAGCCTTTTGAACTGAAGAATATCCTCAAGAACTGGGTACGCGCGACGCATAAGGACTTCCATGTCATCCCCACGGATACCGTCTATGTCACTATCGACAAGGAGGCCGTCCGCAAGAGCGGCATGATGATGGCTGCCGACTCGATTCCCGACCGCATGGTCATCTCCCTGAAGGGTAAGAGCGCCCTCTACAAAGGTGACTTGATGATCCTGGAAATGATTGCCCAGTGTAACTGGACACGACCCATCTACGTGGCGATGACTGTTGGTGCCGAGAACTATATGAACCTCGGCGAGCACTTCGTACAGGAAGGTCTGGCGAACCGTATCACCCCGTTCCGCACCCATTATACCGACAGCCGCGGCAGTCTGGTACCGATGGAGGGTGTGAAGAACTTCGATACCGAGAAGGTCTTCGACAATGTGATGCATAAGTTCAAGTTCGGTGGCATCGACAAACCGGGTGTCTATCTTGACGAGACCGTCATGCGCATGTGCTTCACGCACCGTCGCCTGCTCTCGCAGTTGGCCCTGAACCTCGTTCAGGAGGGTCAGACCGACAAGGCCAAACAGGTACTTGACAAGGCCGAGAAGGAAATCCCCGACTATAACGTACGTCACGACTACCAGAGCGGATCGCTCGACCTCGTGCGTGCCTATGCCCTGACAGACCAGCCGGTGAAAGCCCAGAAACTGCTCGACGAACTCTGGCAGAAGTCCTGCCAGTATATGCAGTGGTACTGCTCACTCGATGGCTCGCGCTTCTCTGGTTCCGAGCGCGACTGCATGCTCCATATCTATCTGATGCAGCAGATGCTCGAAGTACAGGATCTTATCTCCGAGGAAGAGGCTGACAAGAAAGAGCAGCAACTCGGAACTTATATGCACCTCTATCAATCGAAGGGAGGAAACTGGGAATAGTTTATTTATAGATGTTTATAGAGCAACCCGTCATCTACCTCCGCTGGCTTTATCCGAAAGCCTACTGGAGAATGGACCGTCACGACAGGTCAGTCTATCTGACCTTCGACGACGGTCCCATCCCTGAGGCGACGCCCTTCATCCTCGACACCCTGAAGCAGTTTGATGCCAAGGCCACCTTCTTCATGGTGGGCGACAACGTGCGTAAGCACCCCGAGCTCTACGAGCGCATTGTGGCTGAAGGCCATCAGGTGGGCAACCACACCCACAACCACATGCAGGGTCTCACCCACTCCATCAAGGAATACAGCTACAACGTGGAGAAGGCCAACACCTATATCAAGAGCCACTATGTGCGTCCGCCCCACGGATGGATGCGTCTGGCACAGTATGCCTGGCTGAGCCGCAAGTTCAAGATCGTGATGTGGGACCTCGTCACCCGTGACTACTCCAAATGGCTGACGGCCGAGGATGTCGTCAATAATATTAAGAAGTACGCACGCAATGGCTCCATCATCACCTTCCATGACTCGCTGAAGAGCATCGACAAACTGCGTACAGCCCTCCCAGAATCGCTCCAATGGCTGAAGGATCAGGGCTATGCTTTCAAGATATTCCCGTAAGACATTATACATGAAATATTAAACATTAAAACTAAAAACCAAAATGAAGAAATTACTAACAACCGGCTTCTTACTAGCCACATTCACAATGACAATGAATGCACAACCCAAACTGAGCGCTGACAATATCGATGAGGTATTGAAGGCCATGACCCTTGAAGAGAAAGCCAAACTACTCGTTGGCGGTGCTAACAATTTCTTCGGTGCCGGAGCCGTCGTTGGTGGTGAGGCCGACCTGGTGGCAGGTGCCGCAGGAACCTCCCCTGCCATCCCGCGTCTGGGTATCCCCGCCACCGTACTCACCGACGGTCCTGCCGGTGTCCGTATCGACCCCACCCGTAAGGGTACTGACAAGACCTACTACGCCACGGCCTTCCCCATTGGCTCGTGTCTGGCTTCCACATGGAACACGGAATTAGTGAGCAAGGTTGGTGAGGCCATCGGCAACGAGACCAAGGAATACCGCTGTGACGTGATCCTCGGTCCAGGCATGAACCTGCACCGTAATCCCCTCTGCGGCCGTAACTTCGAGTACTACTCAGAGGATCCGCTGCTGACGGGAAAGATCGCCGCCGCCTATATTCAGGGTGTGCAGAGTCAGGGTGCCGGTGTCTCCGCCAAGCACTTCGCCGTGAACTCGCAGGAGACCAACCGCACGGCCGTCGATGAGCATGTCAGCCAGCGTGCCGCCCGTGAACTCTATCTCCGCGGTTTCGAGATCGCTGTCCGCGAGAGCGACCCCTGGACCATTATGGCCTCCTATAATCAGGTGAACGGCCAGTATTCGATGGGCAACCACGACCTGCTCACGAAGATCCTGCGCGACGACTGGGGCTACAAAGGCATCGTGATGACCGACTGGATCGGTATCCGCAAGGGTCTGGAGACCATCAGCGAGGTGCATGCCGGCAACGACCTCATGGAGCCGGGACAGCCCGCACAGGTCGAGGAGATCATCGCAGGCGTAAAGGAAGGCAGGCTCGATATTGCCGATGTCGATCGCAACGTGCGCCGCATGCTCGAGTACATCGTCAAGACCCCGAGTTTCCACCAGTATCCCGCCAGCAATGCCCCTGACTTCAAGGCCCATGCCGCCATCACCCGTCAGAGTGCTGCCGAGGGCATCGTCCTGCTGAAGAACAACGGTACCCTGCCGTGGAAGGGCGGTATCAAGACCGTCGCCCTCTTCGGTGAGAACTCTTACGACTTCCTCAGTGGTGGTACGGGCTCAGGCTGCGTCCATCCCCCCTATGTCGTCGATATGCTTGAAGGTCTGAAGAACGCGGGCATCCAGTCGTCGGCCACGCTCACCGATATCTACCGCAAGTACATCGACTATGCGCGTGTGAAGTTCCAGGCCGAGCGCCATCCCGCCAAGTGGTTCCAGACCGAGATGATGGGTCAGCAGAAATATCCCGAGATTGCCCTCTCACCCATTGCCATCGGTAAGGAGGTACAGGCTGCCGATGCCGCCATCATCACCATCGGCCGTCAGGCCGGTGAGGGTATCGACCGCGACATCGAAACCGAGTTTAACCTCATCCCCGAGGAGCGCAACCTGATCATCGACGTATGCAACGCCTTCCATCAGGCAGGCAAGCCCGTCATCGTGATCATCAACTCTGGAAGCGTCATCGAGACGGCCTCCTGGAGTGGCTACCCCGATGCCATTCTCTGCGCCTGGCAGCCAGGTATGGAGGGCGGTAACTCGATCGCCGACCTGCTCACGGGTAAGGTGAACCCCTCTGGCAAACTCACGATGACATGGCCCATCGCTGCCACCGACCATGCCTCTACGAAGAACTTCCCTGGCAATATCGACACCTATAGCTACGAACTCATGATGGGTAACAAGATGCCCATCCCCGGACACGATTACACGAACCACGAGGAAGATATCTACGTGGGCTACCGTTTCTTCGACACCTTCGGCAAGAACGTCGCCTACCCCTTCGGCTTCGGTCTGAGCTACACCACGTTCGAGATGTCGAAACCCGTAGTGAAGGCCAAGGGCAAAGCTGTCGAGGTGAGCATCACCGTGAAGAACACGGGTAGCGTCAGTGGTAAGGAGGTGGCTCAGGTCTATGTCACCGCCCCCAAGGGCCGTCTGGAGAAGCCCGCACAGGAACTGAAGGCTTTTGCCAAGACACGCGAGCTAATGCCCGGCGAGAGTCAGACGCTCACGATGACCATCCCCGTACGCGACCTCGCCTCGTTCGACGAGGCTAACAGCCAGTGGCTCACGGAGGCAGGCACCTACACCTTCCGCATCGGCAACAGCAGCCGTGCCATCGCTGCCACCGCTCAACTGAAGATCGCCGAATACACGGAGAAGACTACCAACGCCCTCGCTCCCCAGCAGACACTGAACCTGCTGAAGCAGTAGCATTGCCGCCAATTTTTCCTACGGAGCCACCAATTGGATGAATTCTCTCGAGAATTGAGAGCTCTCTTACGCGCGCATACGTATATAGTTGTCTTATCCACTTTTTAACCCACCTATCCCGCCTATCACACACTGGAAGCAAGAAATCTTACGTGTGGGATAGGCGGGATGAGCGGGTTGTTTTGGCTAATGTCTATCAAAGAGTCTGTCCCCGAAATACACAACGTATCTCCGTTACATTTTGTCAATCAGAAATATAAGGATAATTATAATCCATGTCGTTGAATTCCGCGCGGTCTGACTTAACGGTGAGCGTCTTCTTATCGAAATTCAACAGTTTGTCAGGATTGATACCTAATGAATAGGTCAGCCACCATCCAGACATCTCGCTGCCCTTCATCATAGGATGGTGGCCATCTGTTACGGTGACTGCTCCCGGATGGTCGCAAATCATTTCGCCTTTGCTATTGTAAACTTTGAACGGGATTCTGGAAACGCAACCGAACTCGTAGTCCTTGTCATCCTCAGGTGTCACGTCGGACTTCTGTTCGAAATCAACCTTCAGCATGAAGTCAGCAGGCAGTTGAGATGCGGCCAATGTACGCTTCAGCGTCCACTGCTTCTGCGTCATCTTGATTGTCTTCTCCTGCTTATTCTCATCGAGGTAGGTCACTTCTACATCAGCCAATTCCAGCGTGTTGGCTCCTAAGTCCACATAGTAAGTCACTTCTGCTTTAGCAGCAATATTGTCATTTGTCTTTGTCTCTTCTTTAGTCACATCATCATCGCTGTCATCACAGGAGGTCAGTACTGTTGTTGTGCCGCAGGCCAGGGTGGCGGCAAGCACCCACATTAAAATCTTTTTCATGATTGTATTCAATTTACTTGTGTTATCAATGTTAGTTTCGTCTTATTCATATTCAAAAACATCATTCCGACTGCAAAATTACGAAAAATTCCCTATATTCAGACGAATACGGGGACATTTTAAGGTTATTTCTGTTTTGCCTTTGCCGCTTCAATAGCAGATTGTATCTCTATGAATCTGTTTTTTAATGAGTCGTCGGAGGCATCATCGTCCCTCATGCTTTTGTCTATCTGCTCGCGTTGCTCGCGATAAGTGTCGATATCGGCGTCAGTAACTTCCATCATCTGCTTGCATTGAGCATACTTAAGCTGCATATCTTTCAGCATGCCACTGCTCACAACAGCATGGAAAGAGTATTCGAAATTAAGTGTATTCTTTAAGGAACTGAATGGATGGCTACGGGCTAGGTCATTGGTTATAGAGTCACAGATCGATGTCTTGTAAAGCTTACGCATCTGATAGAACTCAGCCACATTTTCGGTGAAAAGCACATTGCCCATGGTGTTGATGGTTTCGATGCTCGACGAGAAGATGCGCTCCGTGGTCTCGGTATATTCTGCCTTCGGAATCAGTTGTGCAAATATGTATCGCAGCGCCTCGAACTTACTGGTATCTTCTGCTATCTGCAACTGCATATCCATCGCCTGCTGGATGGTCGAGTCGGCTTTTTCTATCGACTGCAATGAGTTGAACATATCATACATCACCATCATCACGATCTCGTGCTTCGACTTCTGCTTCGCTTTATAATCGATGATAGCTGCCGTGCCAAACGTGAGCGCAATGGATACGCTGGTTGCGAAGAGCGACAACAGGAATTGCTTCAAGGAAGCCATTCCGCTGCCCATCTTCAGACTCTTTGGGGTGTGTAGCTTGATGTTCATAATGATTCAGTTAGTACTATTTTTCTCCTATAAGAATCTCCAACCTAGTGTGCAGCGCCTTGCCACGAAGACCGCGGTCGATGATCTTACCCTGCGGATCGATGAGGATGTTGTCGGGGATGATGTCAATCTTATAGATGGGGGCTGCTCCAGCTCATAGTTGATCTTGGTCAGACGCTCGTTCTGCGGAGAACCTTTCAGCGTACTGTCGTTGAGGTTGATGCTGACGGGTGTACCATCGTTGAAGAACTGCGTAGTCCAGTGGTTCTTATTGACCTTGACAGCCATCAGGGCATCTTTGTCGGCAGTGCCTGAGAATGCAAACTTACCGTCGGCAACAACCACGCTGTCAATCTTCTTTTCTGTCAACTCGTCTATTAGATAGACAGTCTTGCCGTTTCCATCGTATGTTCCGCTGACGACATACTGTATCTGTGCCATTGCAGACACTGCTGCGATAGCGAATGCAGCCAACATAATTACTTTCTTCATCGTTTTCTATTCTGTCTTTTCTTGATACTTGCCAGTGCCGTTGCAGACGGTACAGGTGTAGCGGCCATCAGGAGTCTTGCCGAAACCTCGGCAGGAGGGGTTGTAGAGAATGGCGCATGAACCACCACCCGTATGCATGCCGATGAGGGGGATGCCATAGTCCTTGAGCAGGGCGGGCAGCATGTTGCCGCACGACCAGCTAAAGGGGCTGACGAGCAGGGCGAAGTTCAGGTTGTATTTCACCTGAGCATCCTTCTCGTCGAATTGGCCGTCAAGATTGCGATCTACGTCATACGTGGTCTTCATCCTCTGTCCTGTCAGAGCATTTTCGTAGTACATGTACGACAGAT
Organism: uncultured Prevotellaceae bacterium; assembly: GCA_902784615.1. Taxonomy (GTDB): domain Bacteria; phylum Bacteroidota; class Bacteroidia; order Bacteroidales; family Bacteroidaceae; genus Prevotella. Next base: position 45,250 of record CACZVN010000023.1, read on the forward strand.
GGGTGGGGGTGGGTGGAGGATAAATAATAATCTCTTCACGCGTACTGCGCCCGCGGTACGCGTGAATATTCTGGGAAACATCCTCCACCCACCCCCACCCATACAGATGAACAGTGACACCAGTGACGCTATAATACGTAAACTTTTCACGCGTACCGCATGTGCGCGCAGTACCCGTGAGGCTTTTAAGAAAACTACTGTCCATTACTGTCCACTGTCCAATGAAAAACTGTTTGATGATCTTTGTTCTTGCCATACCTTAAAATATTTGGCGGCAAAGGTACGAAATAAAGCAATACGTTTCCCGAAAATCCCAAACCCAGGATAAACCTAAAATCAAGTAGCCTCGTTATGGGCCACGGTTTAAGGGGTTGGATAATAAGGACTCCTTTTTGAAAATTAAGGACTCCTTAATTTCCAAAAAGGGCTCCTTAATTTTTCGTTCTTAGGTCGGGTCTGGGAATTTAGGTTTATCCTGGCCTAGGACTTATTGGGAAATGAAACGAAATAATTTGTATCTTTGCCACCAAATCAAAGAAAAATGGACGAATTGACACATTTGACGAATTATTTCAAGGAATCCTCACGCGTACCGCGCACGCACGGTACGCGTGAGAAAGTTGCTAATAAATGTGTCAAATTCGTCAAATCTGTCAAATGTGCGACAGATTTTGAGCCTATGAGGCGAGTTTGTCGCAATATGGTTTTCGTGTCGCAACAAGTGAGATCGAAATATCGAAAAAAGTTTGGAATGGGGCGAAATCCGTCGTAACTTTGCATCGTCAATCAGACAAAAAACGATCTGAGCGACAAAAGAGAATATAAACATTTAAAATAACAACAGTATTAACAATTAAAAATTAAAGAAAGGAAACAAATTATGGCAAAGACTCCAGTTTCAATGAAGATTGACGGTTACAA
>CACZVN010000024.1 GCA_902784615.1 uncultured Prevotellaceae bacterium
ACCTGGCTGGATGTCACCCTCGAGGGTACCGTTGGTAACCTCAACAGGCAGAGCGCGGGCCATAATGCGCTGGAAGCACATCTGGCAGTTGCAAACCTTAGAAGAAGCAGTGTTACCACAGTGGAAGCCCATGAAGATCTCCTTCTCTGTATAGGTATCGCAAGCAAACTTCTTGCCCTTGATGCTCTCCTCGTACATATCGGTAGGTACGGTGTTGTTGATGTCGAGCAGGGTAACGGCATCCTCAGAGATACATGTTCCGATGTACTCAGACAGAGCGCCATAGATATCAACCTCACAAGCTACGGGGATACCACGGCTGGTGAGACGGCTGTTAACGTAGCAAGGTACGAAACCGAACATGGTCTGGAAGGCAGGCCAGCACTTGTTAGCCATAGCCACAAACTGACGAGAACCCTTGTGACCCTCGATCCAGTCGAGCAGAGTGAGCTCGTACTGAGCCAGCTTAGGCAGCACAGAAGGAATCTTGTTACCGTGACCCAACTCAGCAGCCATATCCTTCACAACATCGTCGATACGAGGATCGCCCTGGTGCTTCTGGAAAGCCTCGAGCAAGTCGAGCTCTGAGTTCTCCTCGATCTCCACGTCGAGATCATAGAGGGCACGGATAGGAGCATTACAAGCCAGGAAGTTGTTGGGACGAGGACCGAAGCTGATAATCTTGAGGTTCTGCAGACCTACGATAGCACGTGCGATAGGAAGGAATTCGTGAATCATCTCAGCGCACTGAGCAGCGTCGCCAACGGGCTCCTCAGGAATGTAAGCGCGAGTCTTGCGCAGTGACAGAGCCTGGCTGGCGTTCAGCATACCGCAGTAAGCATCGCCACGACCATCGATCAGGTCGTTCTGAGTCTCCTCAGCAGCAGCGCAGAACATCGTGGGACCCTGGAACCAGTCAGCAATCATGGTCTCAGAGATCTCAGGACCGAAGTTGCCGAGGTAAACGCAGAGGGCATTACAACCAGCCTTCTGTACATCAGCAAGAGCCTGCTGAGCGTGGATTTCACTCTCCACGATACAGATAGGACACTCGTAGATACCGTCCTTACCGAACTTCTTTTCATACGCAGCAATCACAGCCTTGCGACGGTTAACTGCCAGTGACTCAGGGAAACAGTCGCGAGATACGGCGACGATTCCAATCTTAATTTTAGGTACGTTGTTCATAATGTATTTGTTTAAAATGTAGTAATGCTTAATTGCAGGCTGCAAAGATAGGAAAAAAAAATGGAATTAATAAACTCTTTATGTTAATTATGTAAAATCAGTGCAGACTGGGGGCTGACAATGACCTTATCACCCTGAATATTACCGAGTCCCTGCTCGTTGATCACACCGTCACAGCACACTTCGGTATAGGTGCCTTGGGGAATACTGACCTCTGAAGATGTCTTGTTGGCATTGAGGATGACGATGATGTCACGCCAGTCATCGCGGCCAGCGTAATTTTTCAGGCGCCAGGCGATAACGCCCTGAGGCACAGAAAGAAACTCCAAATGCTTGCGCACGAGATCGGAATTGCCCAGACGGAAAGCCGGGTGGTTTTTGCGCAATGCTATCAGGTCCTTGTAGTACTCGAACACCTGCGGATACTTCGCCTTGTTCCCCCAGTCCAGATGGTTGATGCTGTCAGGCGATTCGAAGGAGTTATGCACCCCCTTCTTGTTGCGCAACAGTTCCTCGCCACTGAGCATGAAGGGCACACCCTGAGAGGTGAAAACGGCCGTCTGTGCCAGGAGGTCGAGACGGATGAGCTCGTCCATCGTGATGCCGGGGATGCTGGCCTTCAGACGATCGACGAGACACATGTCGTCGTGGCAACTTACGTAGCTGATCATTTGCGTGGGTTCCAGTGCCCAGGGCTCTTGAGCGTAGTTCACCTTTGTCATATCCACTTGCGGATGGTCAATGGCTCCGACAATACCATACTTCAGACTTTCGCTCTCGCTGCCGTCAGCGAGCCATGCGGCCTTGGTGTCGTCAGAAAACGGACCACGCAGGGCATCGCGGATCTCGTCGGAGAAAGCGGCGATGCGAGGCATCATGGGGATGTTTGCCTTCATGCCAAGCGTACTATTGGGGATAGCACAGGCACCTGCACTCCAACCCTCACCATAGATGAAGATAGTGGGATCGATGGTATCTACGGCTTGGCGGATGGCATTCATTGTTTCGATATCGTGGACACCCATCAGATCGAAGCGGAAACCATCAATATGGTATTCGTTGATCCAGTATTTCACGCTCTCGATTATAAAGCGGCGCATCATCGGCTGGTCACTGGCCGTCTCGTTGCCACAGCCAGAGCCATTGGAGTATTCGCCGTCGGCTGTTTTGCGATAATAATAATCAGGATAAGTACGCTGGAAATTGGAGTGCTCAATGTCGTAAGTATGGTTATACACCACGTCGAGGATCACACGGATGCCAGCATCATGAAGGGTTTTCACCATCTGCTTGAACTCGCGAATGCGAACCTCAGGCTGGTAGGGATCCGTAGAGTAGCCACCTTCAGGCACGTTGTAGTTCACGGGGTCGTAGCCCCAGTTGTATTTGTTGTCGGCGAGGCGTGTTTCATCCACAGAACCATAGTCGTAACTGGGTAGAATATGAATGGCATTCACACCGAGGCTCTTCAGGTGGTCGATGGCCCAGGGCTCGGTCAGTGCGAGGAACTTACCGGGGTACTTGGCATCCTTACGGGCGATGGAGAAGTCACGGTGGTGCATCTCGTAAATCACGAGGTCGGCAGGCGACTTTGTCACAGGATGTTGGTCACAGCACCAATGCTCAGGGTTGGTTTTCGCCATGTCGATGATGGCACCGCGCTTGCCGTTGACACCTACGGCCTTGGCGAACACACCTGGGCACTCGCCCTTGCCGATATCGAAGGTGTAGAACTTTCCCATCAGGTCGCCCTTCACGATGGCGGTCCATTGCTCATTAGCCGTTTTCGTCATTTTGACGGTCTTGGCGGCTTTGCCGTCCAGTCCTTCCTTGTAAATACGTACAGTGACTTTCTTCGCATCATTGGGGGCGAAGAGTGAGAACACGGTTTTTTCTGGGGTATAATCCACCTCCTTAAATGTCTGTGCTGCTACTGTCCTGGGCATCAGCAAAGACAAGAATCCTGCAAATATCAAAGTCTTCATTTTAGGTTATTTACTGATTATCGCCACAAAGATAAGAAAAAAACAGGAAAAATGGTTGTTTTTCCTAAAAATTATTGTATCTTTGCGGTGTGCAAACGTTATCAGTATTTATGCGATTACACTTAACGACCTTCTTGCTGTTCCTGTCGGCTACCCTTTGGGCACAGACTCCCGACATCGAATCGTGCTACAAACAGATAGATCAGGCCATCGCCGAATCGCCCCGATATGTGGCTCAGCGAGAGGCGAAGATAACATCTGCACGCCATGCCTTCGAGCAGACCACCGGACGTCAGAAATATGAGGAAGGTTACCGACTCTACGAACTCTACCGGCCCTTTGTGAGCGATTCTGCCATTTGGTTCATCCGCCAGTGCATCATGTTGGCGGAACAGTTGGGCGACCAGTCCGCATCGGTACGTTGCAGGTCGCAGTTGGCCATCCGTTGTACGAACATCGGTATGTACGACGAAGCCCTCAATATCCTCGACTCCATCCGGTTGCCAGACCCTATTGATCAGGATGCCCTTGGCATGTACTATGAGGCCTATAATGGTGTATATAGTGAGTTGAGTTATTATACACGTCTCGCAGATATGCAGAAGAGTTATCTCGACAAGGCCTATTATTATGAAAGGCTGATGTACGGGAAACTGCCGCCTACCTATGAGGCTTGTTTCCTGAAGCGTGAGCAGCGGGCTCAGGGCGAAGGCGATCTCAAGACGTCGATGGCCATCAACGACGAGTGGCTCAAGACGGTAGAGCCGGGTAGTCATCCCTATGCCATGGTGGCTCTCTACCGATATATCGAATATAAACTACAGGGAGACTCAACACAGATGATGTTCTGGTTGACGGAGTCTGTACTGGCTGATATCCGCAATGCTGCCATGGACCAAGGATCGATGTGGGAACTGGCCAATGAACTGATGTTGAAAGGCGACATCGACCGTGCCTCCCACTATATCAGTTATACCAGTGACTGTGCCAACCGTTATGGTTCGCGCCAGCGTAACTGGCAGATCTCCCCATTGCTGTCGCAAATTGCTAAGAACTACAAGGCCCAGAGTGAGCGCACCACCCATCAACTCTGGATGACGCTCGCCGCTATCAGTGTCCTTGCCCTGTTGTTGCTCGTGGCCCTCTTCCTTGTTCATCGCCGTAACAAACAGTTGGATACCGCCCGGAATACCTTGAAGACTTTCAATGATGAACTGGCAGAAGCCAATAGTCAACTTGCCACACAAAAGGACGAACTGGCGGCCCTTAACTCTCAACTGTCAACGCTAAACTCTCAGCTCACTGAGAGTAACCGTGTGAAGGAGGAGTATATCGGACGTTTCATGAGTCTTTGTGCCCAGTATATCGACAAACTCGACAACTATCGTAAGATGGTGAACAAGAAGATGAAGAACAAGGAACTCGAAGACCTCTTCCGGATGTCGAAATCGACTGAACTGAAGGAAAAGGAACTCGAAGAACTTTATGAGAACTTTGACACCGTGTTCCTGCACCTCTTCCCCAATTTCATCGACGACTTCAATGCCCTGTTACAACCAGAGATGCAGATACACCCCAAAGAGAACCGGTTGACCACCGATATCCGTATCTTTGCACTGATCCGTCTGGGCTTTGAAGACTCATCGAAGATTGCCGAGTTCCTGCATTATTCGGTGAACACCATCTACAATTATCGTGCCCGTATCAAAAACGGGGCTTTGGGCAATCGTGAACAGTTTGAAGCGAAGGTCAAAACATTGTAGAAGTGCTTTCTGAGGTCATTTTTGTCGTTTATTGTCAAAAATACACCTCTATATCCTGTCCACTCTTTTTTAGTTTTGCAAAATATGTATATAGCTAAAAGCCAGCTATATACGTTTTTATTAGTGCTCTGATCGTCCACTTTTCCAGTTAACCTTCTCGAGACGAATACCTTTTTTATCTAATTTTGCATCCGAAAACCATTAGCAGGTACATTCTAATTTCAATATTAACAACTTAACTAAAAAAGTATGAAAAAAAGCAGGTTTCTATTGTTGTCGTTGGCACTGATCGTGTCGATGGTAACTCGAGCCCAAGGAATCTTGGGAACTGTGACAGACGATCTTGGGGAGCCCGTCATCGGAGCTTCCGTCGTTGAGAAAGGTAACCCCCAGAACGGTACCATCACCGATATTGATGGACAGTTCACACTGAACGTCAACGAGGGTACACCTATTATTATTAGTTATATTGGCTACCTCACTCAGGAGGTGAAAGCCAGTAGTAATATGACCGTCGTGATGAAGGAAGACGCCCAGACCTTGCAGGACGTCGTTGTCATCGGTTACGGTGTTCAGAAGAAGAGCGTTGTGACGGCTTCTATCGCCAAGGTGAGTGCCGAGGATTTGGAAGGTAAGACACGTCTGCGTGCTGACGATGCCTTGAAAGGTATGGCCGCTGGTGTAAACGTTACCTCTTCTTCTGGTCAGCCTGGTTCGCAGTCGATGATCCGAGTACGTGGTACGGGTACCATCAATGACACGAATCCTCTTTATATCATTGACGGTATGCCTGCCGACCAGTATGGTTTGGAGTCAGTGAACCCGAATGATATTGAGAGTATCGAAGTGTTGAAGGATGCAGCGTCAGGTGCCATCTATGGATCACGTGCTGCCAACGGTGTGATTCTGGTAACCACCAAGAAAGGTAAGATGGGTAAGGCCCAGATCAACTACAACTTCAGTTATGGTTGGCAGACGGCTTGGAAGCACCGCGAAGTAACGGGTGCTACTGATTATGCCATTCTTCAGAATGAGAAGTACATCAATGGTGGTCAGGCTCCCCTCTATGCTGACCCCTATAACCTGACAGATGCCAATGGTAATGCCATCAAGGGCTTTGGTACTGACTGGCAGGAACTGCTCTTCAACGATAATGCTCCTATCGTACAGCACGACGTGAGCGTTAGTGGCGCTTCCGAGAAAGTGAACTATTATCTTTCAATGGGTTACTACACTCAGGATGGTATCGTTGGTGGTAATTATGGTAAGTCAAACTACGATCGTCTGACTATCCGTTCTAATAATAACTTCAACATTATCGATGCCACTAAGGAGCGCAACTTCCTGAACAAACTGGATGTCAGTGCAAACCTTTCTTATATGCGTGTTCACAGTACGGGTGTCGATGCCAACTCTACTTGGGGTTCTCCTCTCGGATCAGCTCTCTACCTGGCTCCCACACTGCCCGTTACACTGACAGGCTCTATCGCAGAGGATATGATAAACCAGTATGCTGCATACGACCTCTACAGGGACGAAAATGGTGATCCTTATACAATACCTGGCTTCATTGGATCTTATCAGGAGCAGAACAACCCCATTGCCTTGATGCAGCAGCGTCCTTCACAGGGATGGTCACATAAGTTCATGCCCAAGTTTGCCATTGATCTTCAGTTGTGGGATAATTTGAAGTATCACTTTACATGGAGTGCAGAGCAGTCGTTCTGGGGCAGCGAGTCGGCTACCACTGAGAAGTTCTATTTCTCAGGAAACAATAACTCTGATCATACTCAGGCATCTTCTGAGAAAGCCAACAGCACATCTTGGCAGATCGAGAATACGCTGACCTACGACAAGGAGTTCGGTAAGCATTCTATTGGTGTCGTGCTTGGTCAGTCGGCCCTGAAGTACAAGGGCAGCTATGTTGGTGCCTCTCACTGGAACCTGATCAATGTGAACAAACCTTATGTGGACTACACGACAGGTGGTAGTGTACAGACTACAACGGATGCTGAAGGACATATCATTGGCGTAACTAGTCTTGTAAGCGGATGGGCTGGCCCATACGTGGAGCATCACCTGGCTTCACTCTTTGGCCGTCTGAGTTACAACTATGATGAGAAGTATATGCTGCAGGCTACTATCCGTCGTGACGGATCGAGTCGCTTTGGTTCTAATAATAAATATGGTGTGTTCCCCTCTGTGTCTGTAGGTTGGAATATTATGAACGAGAAGTTCATGGAGAGCACTCGCGATTGGCTGACAAACCTGAAGTTCCGCGCCAGCTGGGGTAAGAACGGTAACGAGAATATCGGTGACTTCCGCTACACGGTGCTCACCACCTCCGGAGGCACCAGTAACTACTACTTCGGCCGTCAGGCTTCGATGGTCTATGGTTCTAAGGCCAACGGACTGGCTAATGAGGATCTGAAGTGGGAGGAGAGTGAGCAGACTGACCTCGGTCTTGACTTCGGATTCTGGAACAACAAGCTGACCTTCACCGTTGATTACTATATCAAGAAGACCAACGGTATGCTGATGACGATGCCTATCCCCTCATACGTAGGTGAAACTAAGCCTATCGGTAACGTGGGTGATATGGAAAACAGCGGTATTGAATTCGAATTAGGTTACAAATTCAACATTAGCGATGCCCATTTCTCTATCAAGGGCAATGCTTCTTATTTGAAGAACAAACTGAAGAATCTGGGTAACGATACGGGATTCCTGAACTATGGCATCAGCCAGTTCAGCGATGGTGGTACACGTGCTGAGAACGGTGAGCCATTCCCCTTCTTCTATGGTTACAAGACAGCTGGTGTTCTGCAGAATACTGCACAGGCTGCTGAGTACAATGCCAAGTACGGCACGAACTCTAATCCTGGTGACCTGATCTTCGTAGATATGAATGGTGACGGAAAGATTACTTCTGACGACCGTACGAAGATTGGTAAGCCGACTCCAGATTGGACCTATGGTCTTAACTTTGATGCTGATTGGAAGGGCTTTGATCTGAACGTCTTCTTCCAGGGCGTCTATGGTGCAGACATCTTTGATGCCACCTGGCGTCAGGATATCGCCTCTGGTAACTATCCCACTTGGGTACTCGATCGCTGGACGGGTGAGGGCACTTCTAACAAACTGCCTCTCCTGAAACTGGGCGATTCTAAGAACTGGGTTTGCAGCGATATTTACATTCAGGATGGTTCCTATCTCCGTCTGAAGAACATCTCACTGGGCTACACCCTGCCGCGTAATCTGACCAAGAAGGCCTACATTGAGCGCCTCCGCGTCTATGTACGTGCAGAGAACCTCTTCACTTGGACCAAGTATTGGGGTTTCGATCCGGAGATCGGTTCCAGTAGCACATCTATGGGAGTTGACTACGGTGTATATCCGCAGGCTCGCACTTGGACGATTGGATTCAATCTCTCACTTTAAGGAATAAAGAATAAAACAATTTAGAATTAAGAGTTATGATTACAAAGATATATAAAATGAGTGGATGGCTGTTAGGCGCAGCACTTATCACTTTTCACTCATCACTTTTCACTTCTTGCAGTGACGATTTCCTCGAGGTGACGAATCCCACGGGTGAGCCCCTCAACGAATACTATACTGACGACCAGCATCTGAGCGAGTCGTTGACATCAGCCTATGCTCCGTTACACTGGCCCGACTGGGACGGATCGGCTTATAATGACCTGACTTGTGACGCAGAGATCCTGGGCGATGACTTCTGGGTAGGTGGCTCCAGCATCTCAGATAACCAGCACTGGCATAAGCTCTTCAACTTTGAGGGCGATGGCAACAATACCCTTGGTACCCTTTGGGGTGACTTCTATAGTGGCATCAAGCGTTGTAACGATGTGATTCAGTATTGCTCGTGGGGTGGTGGTACGGAAACCAACCGTCGCAGCTATGAGATGCAGGCACGTCTGCTCCGTGTTTATTATTATAGTATTCTTTGGCACTATTATGGCAATGTGCCCTTCTATCTGGAGAACCTCTCTTCTCCCTACACTGCTACTCAACTAACGGCCGACGAGATCTACAACAACCTGTTGCCAGAGTTGGAGGAGATCATCGCTTCTAACGTGCTCCCCATGCGTTGGACTGCTGCTGAGTCTGGACGCGTTTCTCAGGCAATGGCCTACATGCTCTATGCCGAGATGGTGATGTATCAGAACGACAGTGCACGTTACCCGCAGGCCCTCACTTATATGAAGCAGATCATCGGTGATTCCAACTATTCACTGAATCCCGACTTCACCGACCTTTGGTCAGAGAATGGTGAGTGGTGTTCTGAGAGCATTTTCGAGATCAACTATGATGACGATAATGCCCAGCGCGACTGGGGTACACCGCTTCATGCTGGTGGTACTGTATTCCCAACACTCTGTTCTCCTAATACTTGGCCTGGTGGCGAAGGATGGGATACGGGTATGGACGGCTGGGGATTCCTCCCGATGCGACTGGAGACCTATAATATGTATGCTGATAACGATAAGCGTCGTGAAGCTACTTGTTGGGACGTTCGTGGTTACACCTATACGGAACGTTATCAGGACACTCATATCTGGCATGGCAAGTATCGTCCTCAGACAGCCAACTGTCAAGACTGTCCTTCTTCCAAGAACCTGAACTATAACAATAACAAGCGTATCTACCGTTATGCAGAGACTCTGCTCAACGCAGCCGAACTATTGTTGCAGACAGGTGGCAGTGCCTCTGAGGCCGCCAGTTATGTGAATGAGGTTCGCGCCCGTGCTGGTCTTGATGCCCTCAATGGCGTGACTATCGACGACATCCTTAATGAGCGTCACCTGGAGTTCTGTGGCGAAGGTAAGCGTTACTTCGACCTCGTACGTGCTGAGGGTATCAGCGGTGCCACAGAGAAGGCTTCTGTGAAACTCGTGCCTGACAGTTATGGCTATCGCACCAACTCTTGGACTGCTAGCAAGAAACACATTCCTCTGTCTCAGTCTGAGCTCGATGCTGACCCGACACTGGTTCAGAACAACTATTAAGATTAAACATTAAAGATTAAACATTAAAGGATTATGAAGAATCTATTTAAATATTCAATAGGAGTTCTGTTCGCAGGTCTGACGATGACCGCCTGTTCGCCTGATAGTTTTGAAGGCGCAGACATCAACGGGATTCCCACGGTCAATGGTGTTGATTTCCAGATGACCGTTGATCAGGAGACCAACCAGATGATTGCCACTTATACGCCAGTTGCTGGAACTTATCCCATCTGGATCCTGAATGGTACACAGTATTCTACCTTGCAGGAAGTCGGTTATCAGAATCCTGAGGCAGGTGACTATAGTGTTGAACTGAAGCTTGGCAACCGTAATGGTTTCAGTCAGGGTTCGATTTCAAAGACCTTCACCTTCAACGAGACCAAGGTTGACTACTCTGCCGATTTCCGTCGTCTTTGCAACAAGGAGTGGCGCTTCGCTAATAAGGAGGTCGGTCACCTCGGCTGCGGGCCTGCCGGAACAGCAGGTACGGAGTGGTGGTCTGCCCAGCCCGATGATAAGAAGGACTTTGGTATGTATGATGACCGTATCACTTTCACGGCTGACACCCGCAAGGGCGGTACCTTTAACTATAGTGCTGGTGCTGATGGTCTGACCTACGTGAACACGGGAACCACGAAATGGGGCCATGAGGATGCGGACTGGGACGCTACGATAGGAGACCAGACCTCTACTTGGAACTTTGAGGTCTATGACTGGCAGGATGCCGATGGCAACGTGACCAAGCAGACCTATATCCAACTGGCATCTAACACGGCCTTCCCGTATATCAGTTCTGATGCGCAGTATGAAGATCCGAAGTTCCGCATAGAGTCTATGACGGCTTCCAAGTTGGTGCTCGTCTATGAGACACCTGATCGCAGCATTGCGTGGCGTTTCATCTTCACCAGTGCTGAAGCAGAGACCGTCTTCGAGGGCTTCGATCCGAATAGCGACTTCAACATGTGGAAGGGTATCACTCCCGTCATGTCGTTCTACTATAATCCCGATCCAGGATGGGGTAACGAGCAGACGGCTGCTTTCGAGGCTCTCTTCAAGGGTGGTGACAATGATTATACCGTGACCATACCCGATGCATGTTACGATCGCTGGCAGGCTCAGGTTCACTTCCATACTGATCTGAATATCTCCGCTGCCAATCACTATGACTTCTCTGCCATCTTTAGCAGTGACGTGGATATCAACGGTGTCACCGTGAAACTGACGAATGAGGCTGACAATGATGCCATCATCGATGTCGATAACATTGATCTGAAGGCTGGTGAGGATTATATCTTCTGGAAGAGCGACGTTGAGGGTAAGGATCTCTCACAGGTGAAACTCGTGCTTGACTTCGGTCGTGCTGCAGGTCCTACGGTGGTCAATGTCAGGAACATTGTTCTGAAGGATCATGCTAATGACGATGGCACGAAACTGCCTGAGGATAATCCCGGTGGTGGCGAGGAAGATACACCGACGATGGACTGGAACTACGAGAGTGGTGTAAATCTCTGGAAGGCTGTTGATGACGGTTCGATGTTCGATGCTTTCGGCTACTACTTTGCTGACGACAGTTGGTCTCCGATCGCCTATAGCGAAGCTACCCACAGTGGCGATGCTTATGAGATCACACTTCCTGAGGGTCTTGGTGGCAGCCAGTGGCAGGGTCAGTTCCACATCGACACCAAACTGACGGCCAGTGCCTCGAAGGCTTACAACTTCTACCTCGTGATGGAGGCAGATCAGGACTGCCCTAGTGTAACCTTCAAGCTTACCGACTCTGGCGATTCCAACTTCTTCATCGAGGAGCGTAACGACGTGAAGGCCGACGTGCCTTTCGTACTGAAGCGTGAGGGCGTGACCCTGAAGGAAGGTACTGATGCTTCTGCCATCCGTTTGTTCTTCGACTTCGGTGGCTCACCCGCAGGTACCCATATTAAGATCAGCAAGATATACTTCGAGGAAGCCGTCGTGTTGAACTATGACGATGCCGACAACCTATGGAAGGCTGTTGACGACGGTTCTGTAGCCAGCAAGTTTGGATACTACTTTGCTGACGACAACTGGAGCCCCATCGATTTTAGCGAGGCTACTCACAGTGGTGATGCTTATGAGATCACTCTTCCTGAGGGCCTCGGTGGCAGCCAGTGGCAGGGACAGTTCCACATCGATACCAATCTCACTGCCAGTGCCTCGAAGGCTTATCACTTCCAGTTGGTGGTGGAAGCCAACGATGATTGCCAAGGTGTTACCATCAAACTCACCGACGCTGGCGATACCAATTTCTTCTGCGAAGGGCGTCATGACATCAAGGCCGACGAGCCATACGTCTATACCCTGAAGGGCGCCACCCTGAAGGAAGGCACCGATGCCTCGTCTATCCGCCTGTTCTTCGACTTCGGCGGCTCGCCAGCAGGAACTAAAGTCAAGATCAGTAAGATAGTTTTCAAAGAAGCACAATAAATGAAACGATTCATGCTTAATACATTATTGCTCTCTCTCGCCGTGGCCCTTTGGGGCTGCGGTGGGGGTGGCGACGATCCGGAACCGGCTGCGCCTGTCATCACCACATCGCCTGAAACGATCAACGCTTCTGCCAGTGGAGGTACCTATACGATTAGCGTAACAACCACAGGCAAGGAATGGGGCGTGTATGTTGAGGGCGACTTTTTGAAAGCAACAGCCCTGTATGCGACAAACTCAGTGTCTGTCATTGTCGAGGAAAATCCCAATACCGAGGTACGTACGGGAAAAGTCGTTATTATGTCAGGTGTAACCCGCAAAAGTATCAGCGTGAATCAGACAGCCGCAGAAAAGTCCATCTACAATGCCCCTGAAGGCTATTCGCTGGTATGGCATGACGAGTTTGAGACAGGCTCGGAACTGAACCAGGACGACTGGACTCACGAGGTGAAGAACTCGGGCTGGGTGAACCACGAACTGCAGAACTATGTTAACCACAAGACGCCAGAAGGTGCTCTCGTCACAGAGGTGAAGAAAGGTACGCTGCGTATCACCGCCCTCAAAGAGAATGGTAAGATCTATTCTGGCCGTGTCTATGCGAAGGTGAAGAGTGGTTGGAAGTATGGCTATATCGAGGCTAGTATCAAACTGCCAAAGGGCAAGGGCACATGGCCTGCTTTCTGGATGATGCCCGTGAACTTCAAGTCATGGCCTGCAGACGGTGAGATTGATATCATGGAAGAGGTGGGCTATCATCCCGACTATGTATCGTCGAGCCTCCATGCCAACGCCCATGTCCATTCCAATGGTACGCAGGTGACCAATGAGATGTATTGCAAGGGGGCTGAGGGTGAGTTCCATTCTTACGCAATCCTGTGGACATCAGAGAATATCACTACCTATGTCGATGGCAAGGTCCAGTTGAACTATGATAACCGTGGCCTGGGGCGTGACGACTGGCCCTACGATGATCCCTTCTATGTCATCTTGAACCTCGCATGGGGTGGTGACTGGGGTGGTGCTCAGGGTATAGATGAGAATGCACTTCCTGTGACGATGGAAATAGATTATGTCCGAGTGTTCCAGAAGAAATAACGTTTAAAACTTCATGTAATGAAACAAATTGTAATGTCGGCACTATTGTTAAGCGCTTCAGCGACCACTTTGGCCCAGACCACTCCAATCTATCTCGACGAGTCGAAACCCGTTGAGCAGCGTATCGACGATGCGCTCAGTCGCATGACCCTCGACGAGAAGATCGCCGTGATCCATGCCCAGTCCAAGTTCTCGAGTCCTGGTGTGAAGCGCTTGGGATTCCCTGACTTCTGGACGGATGACGGCCCCCACGGCGTACGTCCTGACGTATTGTGGGACGAGTGGGAACAGGCAGGACAGTCGAACGACTCCTGCGTGGCCTTCCCTGCACTCACCTGTCTGGCTGCCACTTGGAATCCGCAGATGGCCCGTCTCTATGGTGAGAGTTTGGGCGAAGAGGCCCTCTATCGCGGGAAGGGTATGATCTTAGGCCCTGGTGTCAACATCAACCGCACCCCACTTGGCGGTCGTAACTTCGAGTATATGGGCGAGGATCCCTATCTGGCCTCACGCATGGTGGTGCCTTATATCCAGGGCCTGCAGTCGAAGGACGTGGCTGCCTGTGTGAAACACTATGCCCTCAACAACGACGAGGAGTATCGCCATCAGGTGAATGTCATCGTCAGCGACCGTGCCCTCCACGAGATCTATCTGCCCGCCTTTAAGGCGGCAGTCACGGAGGCTGGCACATGGGGCATCATGGGTGCCTACAATCTTTATAAAGACCAACACAATTGTCACAATAATATCCTGTTGAACCAGATCCTGAAGCGCGACTGGCAGTACGATGGTGTCGTCGTCTCCGACTGGGGCGGTTGTCACAACACAGAGGAGGCGATCACCAACGGCCTCGATATGGAGTTTGGCTCGTGGACGGACGGCCTCACCATGGGGGCCACCAATGCCTACGACAGTTACTATCTGGCCTTGCCCTATAAACGCCTGATTCAAGAGGGCAAGTACTCCACGAAGGAACTCGACGAGAAGGTGCGCCGTATCCTGCGCCTGTTCTATCGCACCACGATGAAACGCCAGAAGCCTTATGGATTCCTCTGCTCTGAGAGTCATTACGACGCAGCCCTGAAGATTGCCCAGGAGGGTATCGTGCTGCTGAAGAACGAGCGCCATCTGTTGCCGCTCGATCTCTCGAAGGCCAAGCGCATCTTGGTGGTCGGCGAGAACGCCATCAAGATGATGACGGTAGGCGGCGGCTCCTCGTCGTTGAAGGTCCAGAGGGAAATTCTGCCCCTCGACGGCCTTGTCTCTAAACTCTCCGCTCTCAACTCTCAACTGTCAATAGACTATGCCCGTGGCTACGTGGGCGATACCGTTCAGAGCTACAACGGTGTGACGGTAGGCCGTAGCATCGCGGAAAACCGTAGTGCTGAAGAACTCTTGAAAGAGGCTGTCGAGAAGGCTAAGGGCGTCGACTATGTGATCGTATTCGGCGGTTTGAACAAAAGCAACTTCCAGGACTGTGAAGGACACGACCGCAAAGAGTACGGCCTGCCCTATGGACAGGACCAACTGGTTGAAGCCCTCGCTAAGGTAAACAAGAATCTCGTCTATGTCAACATCTCTGGCAATGCCGTTGCCATGCCTTGGGTAAAACAGGTGCCTGCCATCCTTCAAGGTTGGTTTATCGGTTCTGAGGCTGGTGAGGCCCTTGCCTCTGTTCTTTGTGGCGAGGCGAATCCTTCGGGCAAGTTGCCCTTTACCTGGTATCAGCGTCTCGAAGACTGTGGTGCTCACGCCCTTGGTGCCTTCCCTGGCACATGGCGCGATGACTACAAGATCATCGACGAGGAATACAAGGAAGGCATCTTCGTAGGCTATCGCTGGACAGACAAACAGAATATCCAGCCCCTCTTTGCCTTCGGACATGGCCTGAGCTATACCACGTTTAAGATAGGTAAGGTGACGGCCGACAAGACTTCGCTCACCGCTGACGACAAGATCACCTTTACTGTCGATGTGACGAACACAGGCAAGTATGCTGGTAGCGAGACGGTCCAGTTGTATATCAGCGACAAACAGTCGTCTGTGGAGCGCCCCGTGAAGGAACTGAAAGCCTTTAATAAGGTATATCTCCAGCCAGGGGAGACCCGACAGGTGTCGCTGACCATTGATAAGTCTGCCCTGAGTTTCTACAACGACCAGACGGGCGAATGGACGGCAGAGCCTGGCGATTTCGAAGCCATGATAGGTAATTCATCAAGTAATATAATTAGTTGGTTTAGGTTTTCTTATAGTAAGTAGTCGTTTATAATAAACAAAGTGGAAAGCCGGGCTCTGTGAAGAGCTCGGCTTTCATTTGTTATGTTTCCTAAGGAGGAAGAGGATATACAGGAGTGCCATCAGGAGCAGGGTGATTACGACAAATGCAAATATGGTAAGGAATCGTTTGGCGTCCTGGCTCTCTTGGTAATTCTTCTCGATGACATTGATCACGGAACTGACCTGATAGTTACGCAGGATAGGACTGAAGGCCAGGTTGCAGTCTCTGCTGAAACAGATATAGCGGTAGGCACGCTCGACGTCGCCATCTTCACAGAGATGCTCTGCCAACATGACAAGTGCTGCCTGATCCTGGACGGCGCACTTGATGTCGTCGAGTGCTGATCTTCCCAGCCAGTAGCGTACCTGATCATGGTTGGCTAATTTGTCATAGACCACAGAACGGTAGAAGGCTGCAAAGGCATGCTCGTGTGTTCCCTCGGCGACCTTGTTGAACCATCTGTTGCTCACTCTCAACGCCTCCTGATACTGCTGGCGTGCATTGAGCACATCCATCTTCAGATGGAGATACTCCTCACTGTCCTCTTTTGCCACCTTCAACACGGAATCGCGGTAGGCATCCTGTATGCCGTAATAGATCTGATGTCCATTCGGGAGTTGTGAATGACTGCCAATCTCACCACAGACGTGCATCCATGCTTCGTAATAGTTGGTGAGCCCCTGACGGTCGAGGGAAGATTTATCGACCTTCTGCAAAAGATCAAGCGACTCCACGTACATCCCCACACCAGAGCATTGGCGTGCCTCCAGCGCACGGTAACGTCCTGCAAGGTCAGGGCGATGGAGAGCCTCGGCAATGTTGATGCATACTTCTGCGTAGTGAATGGCAGAATCATTCTTATATGATTTGTAGAGGGCAAAGAGTTGCTCGGCTATCGGCATCTTTTTCTCCATGTTGCTTTCCGATAGAAGAAGTTCTCGGGAACTGTCAATCTGCTTTTCGCGCTCAGCTACAAAATGGGGATGCTGCTCAATAGCCTGATCTATCTGCTGATAGAGCGCTTTAAGATTAATTTGTTCATCGTATTCCTGGACAGCCACGGAAGGAAGGCTTCCGATGGCTGTCAGGATGATGGTCAGGAGGGTCGTCCGAATGTGACGCAGCATGTTTCGTGATGTTTTGTGAAAATAAGAGTTACTTGGCAATCAGGGAAACGGCGAAGCCGCCACCGGGGGCCTCTTTGATCTTCAGGGTGTCACCGGCCTTGACCACCTTCTTGGTGATGGTGTAGGCCTGAGGATTAGTCTCGTAGTGGGCATCCTTGGCATCGGCGTAGATGGTACACACGTACTTGCGGCCTTTGTCGAGGAAGTCGAGTTTCACGACGGCGGTATGACCATTCTCGTCGCACTTGCCGCCGACAAACCAGTTGTCTGTGCCCTTGGCCTTACGGGCCACGGTGATGTAGTCGGCAGGCTCTGCTTCGAGATACTTCGAGTCGTCCCAGTCGCAGGCCACGTCACGGATGAACTGAAAGGCATCGTCAAACTTCTCATAGTTCTCAGGCAGGTCGGCAGCCATCTGCAAGGGTGAGTACATCGTCAGGTAGAGGGCCAGTGAACCGGCAATCGTAATGCGTGCCCAAGAGGTGTTGTCGCTCCACTCAGAGAGTTTGGTCACGAAGATACCAGGGGTGTAGTCCATCGGACCGCCCTGCAGACGGGTGAACGGCAGGATACAGGTGTGATCGGGGTTCGAGCCGCCAAAGGCCTCGTACTCTGTGCCTCGTGCACTCTCGCCACCTACGAGGTTCGGCCAGGTGCGACAGAGACCTGTCGGACGGGTGGCTTCGTGGGAGTTCACCATGATATGATGCTTGGCAGCCTCCTTGATGACATAGAGGTAGTGGTTGTTCATCGACTGTGAGTAGTGGTGGTCGCCACGGGGGATGATATCACCCACATAACCCGTCTTCACGGCATCGTAGCCGTATTTGTTCATCAGTTCGTAGGCCTCCTTGATATGACGCTCGTAGTTCTGGGAAGAGCTCGATGTCTCATGGTGCATCAAGATCTTCACGCCCTTGGAGTGCGCATACTCGTTGAGCATCTTGATGTCGAAGTCGGGGTAGGGGGTCACGAAGTCGAAGACATCGCGCTTCCACATGTTAGCCCAGTCTTCCCAGCCTACGTTCCAACCTTCCACTAAGACTTCGTCGAGGCCGTTCTTGGCAGCGAAGTCGATATAACGTTTCACTTTCTCGTTGTTGGCTGCATGACGGCCGTTGGGCTTCACGCTGCTCCAGTCGATCTGGTCAAGTTTGATACTGGGGAACTCGTCAGTATAGTTCCAAGAGCTTTTGCCGACGATCATCTCCCACCACACACCACAGTATTTCGTAGGATGGATCCAACTGGTGTCCTCGATCTTACAGGGCTCATTCAGGTTGAGGATGAGGTTATTGGAGAGCATATCACGGGCATCGTCGCTCACCATCACTGTACGCCATGGAGTCTCACAAGGTGTCTGCATGCAGCCTTTCAGACCTGTGGCGTCAGGCGTCAGATGACTGACAAACGTGAACGGCTTGGGCAGGGAATAGTCGATGGGCTTGGGATTTGGCGTGTAAGCATTGCTACCACCACCCAGTTTTGTGGTGAGGGCCTTCGTCTCAGCATCCACGAGTTCCAGATGCATCGTGGCATAATCCTGACAGGCGGCTTCGTGGATATTGATATACAGACCGTCGGCACTCTTCATCTGGAGAGAGGTCTGCACACCTGTCTCTGAGAAGACAGCCACTGAGGAATTGCCCCAGTTCACGGCTTCCTTCATACGTCCACGGATCTCGGAGAGTTTCGTCTCCTGCGTCATCTGCTCCTGTGTGTCGTAGTCGCCAGGGAGCCACCAGGCGGTATGGTCGCCAGCCATGGCAAACTCACTCATCTCCTCTTGGATCAGGAAGTAGTTGAGGTCTTTCTGCTGGGGAAACTCGTAACGGAATCCGATACCATCGTCATAGACGCGGAAACGGATTAGGATGGTGCGGCTGAGCCGTCTGGGTGCTTTCTGTATTCTGTCGTTTTTGGGCATCTGCTGCATCCAGCGTTGTTCCAGCGTGACAGCCAATTCATTGTAGTGGTTGCGAATAGTGGCTGTTTCGCCCCATACTGGTTTCCAGGTCTCATCAAACTCAGAGGTCTGTTCGTCTTTGATGGTGAAGCCGTTCATCAGGTCGTTTTCGTTCATACCCATCGAGGCATGCTTGTCCTTAGCCAGTATGAGTCCGAGGTGTGAGGGGTTGATGACAGCCTTGCCCTTGTAGGTCATCTCATAGACGGGCCGTCCCATATTATCCACTGAAAACTTCAGTTCAATGTTGCCGTTTGGCGATTTGACACTGCCAGCCAGTACCATCATCGGCACTGCCAGCAGGATGCTTAATAACAATCTTTTCATTTTCTTCCGCTTTGTATAATTAATGTGCTGATTTCGTTGTTGAGGTCATCGGCAGCCAGGAGCTGCTCGATGGTGAGGTGCATACGGTAGCGCCAGTAGTGACGGGGATTGGCGGGGATATTGATGCGCTCGGCATTCTGATCCGGCAGACGGAGTGTCTCGTCAATGCTCAACCAGTCCTGGAAGGACAACAGACAGAGCATGGAGGGCGAGGTGAGATGACGGCTCACGATGTCCTTGGCCAACCATCCTGGCAGCGGATGAGGAGCCGCACCACCACGGTAGAGCATGGAGTTGAAATACTCCTGCGTCTGCTGTTCGTCCTCGTCCCACCATTGGCGCAGTGTTGACATGTCATGTGTGGAGATGGTGCAAACGGAGCGATATGGGTTGCGCGAGAGATGTCCGAAGCGGACGGTAGAGTCCTTCGGCATCGACTGGATCTCCAGACTCAGGATACGCAGTTCATTCATCACCCAGGGTACGCAGTCGGGCACCATACCGAGATCTTCGGCACAGACAAGCATGCGCGTGGCCTGTGTCAGCTTCGGTAGCTTCTTCATGGCCTCTGTGTACCAGAACTGGTTGTTGCGATGATAGAAGTAGTCGTTGTAGAGGTTGTTGAAGACGAACTTCTCGTTATCGGAAAGCACCTGATAGATAAAGTCATTCTGTACACCGATGCGCGGGTGGAACTTACTCTTGTCCTTGCGGTCATAGACGAAGAGCACGTCGCTGATCAGCGCATAGAGACCGTCACGCAGGTTGATGTCCTCCTGAGCCGTCTTACCCTTGAAGGCTGCCTCAACCTTCCGCTGGGTGTCGTATTCGGGCTTCATCTCCCAGATATCGTCGTGGGCATGGTTGAGGAAGGTCTCCTTCACGTACTGTGCCTTCTCGCCGAAGATCTTATCGAGTGTCCAATCGGCAATGTATGGCTTGGTAAAGAATTCCTCCTGGAAGTTCAGACCGTAAGCCTCGATCTCCTCGCGTGTCATGGCAAGAGAGGGTGAGAACTGGCCGAGCAGTCCGTGTACGGCGTCAATGGGGATCTCCCAGATGCGGAAGAAACCCAGTACGTGGTCGATGCGATAGGCATCGAAGTACTCCGACATCTTACGGAAGCGGCGTACCCACCATGAACAGCCGTCTTCGATCATGGCATCCCAGTTATAGGTGGGGAAGCCCCAGTTCTGGCCGTTGGCAGAGAACGCATCGGGTGGTGCTCCTGCCTGTCCGTTCAGGTTGAAGTATTTCGGCTCTACCCAGGCCTCTACACCGTCGCGACTGATACCGATGGGGATGTCACCCTTCAGGATCACCTTATTCTTACGGGCGTAGGCGTGGGCACTGCGCATCTGCTGGTCGAGGTTGAACTGGACGAAATACCAGAACGCCACCTCTTTATATATCTTTGTCGTTGATTTCGACATGTCCTCGCGCTCTTTGGCAGAGAAGGTATGATGGTCGGGCCATTCCGAGAAGGTTGCCGTACCATAGAGGTCACGGTAGTGACAATAAGCGGCATAGGGCACCAGCCACTCCTTGTTCTGCTCGAAGAACTGCTTGTAGGCCGCCGTCTTCATCACCTTGCTGCCTTCCTGGGCATAGAGCTCGCGCAGATATGCCATCTTGGCTTCGTTCACACGCTCGTAGTCAATCTGTGGCAGGGCGTTGAGTTCCTTCTGCAGTTGCTGGAATTTTTTGTTTAATGTTTCATCTTTAATCTTCGGCAACTGGCGCAGGTCGGTATATTGGGGGTGCAGAGCGTAGATGCTGATGCTATTATAGGGATAGCTGTCCTGCCAGGTGTGGGTGATGTTCGTATCGTTGATGGGCAGCACCTGCAGGATACGCTGCTTGGTTTTGGCACACCAGTCGATCATCTCTTTCAGGTCACCGAAGTCTCCCACGCCGAAACTGCCCTCCGAACGGAGTGAGAAGATGGGAATCACCGTACCGGCACCCTTCCAGGGATAGACGGGGAAGTAGGCCTGCGAGAGTTCATAGACCACCACCTCGCCCATTTCCAGTTCGGGCAGCGAGACAGTACGGTTCGTGCCATTCTCCCAAAGGGGTGTCACGTCGTTCTCCTCATCGAGACCAACGAACTTAAACTCAAAGGTTTGTGGCAGTTTGTCGGCATCGAGGCTGACCACCCACTCGTTGTTCTCATGCTCATCCATCTCAATGGCACGTAGGGCTTCCCAGTTGCCCAATGTATCGCCACCACCGATGATGGCTAGTCGTTCATTGAAGCGCAACTGTGGGGCGCGCACCTTCAGCCTGACGGTCTTGGCGAAGTCCGTGCTCTTGCTCATGCGACGTTCACGGGCTGCTACACAGTCGGTGAAAGCTGATGAATACAAATAAGAATCCTCGGGGATGTCGAGCCAGTGGTCATAGACCGTATAACGGGCTCCCTTGGTGGCTGCGAACTCCAGCCTGTGAGGCTCCACGAGCCATTCCGTACGTTCCACTTGGTCGCCTCGCATCACACTGTAATAATAGTCGATGTGTGCACTGGTCTTTACAGCCTTGCTTAGCTCGCAGGTCCAATGCAGACCGTCAAGTGTTCCCATTTTGTGCGTCTCAGTCTTGTTCTCTGAGAGAATGTTTACTACCAGTTCTTCACCAAAAGTTGTCTGGTATTCGAGATGAAAGTTTATTTTCATATCAAATGGTTTTAGTTATTTATTTTTGGCAAAGTTACGAAATATTCTAATTCGTTGTTTTCCAGAAGGCATGTTATTGACGGATAAACGATGCAAACGTTTGCATTTTTGGGCTGCGCAACGATGTTGTTGCACTTTTTTCGTCAACTTTGAGTCTGAAGTCATAAAAATGTTGTACCTTTGTAGCCAAACAAACAATTGATGAATAATATGACAACAAAACTACTCAAGACTGTTTTAGCCGGAATGCTTGCCTTTATGGCTATTCCAGCAAATGCAACAAAGGTCCTCGGACTGAAAGTGATTGACAAGAACTACCTCATGGTGCAGTTCCGTGATGGTGAGGTGCACTATCGTGATGACGGAACAGGCCCCAGTGCCTATCTCGGCCATTCCTTTGCTGAGGGCGACGATACACTTTTTGTCTTTGGCGAACGGCTCAAGGTGGAGGAGGCCCAGAAAGCAGGCCTGTGGCAGATCAGTTCCAGCGACGACAAGGCTTTCGGCACGTTACAGCCCTTGAACGTCTGGCGTAAGTCGAAGCCGATGAATACTGATCATACCCTGACGAGTGAGAACGACCACTGGCTTTTCCTCCAGTTGCCAAAGGCCATGAAGCAGGGGTGCACCTATACCGTCAACATCCCCAATGGTATTGGCGCCGACAAGGAGTCGCTAAGTATCCGATTCGACATTTGGAACTGCCAGTCGGAGGCTGTGCATGTGAACATCATCGGTTATTCGCCTGCTGAGCAGATTCATGCCGCTGACCTCTATCAATGGCTAGGCGACGGTGGGCAGCGCGACTATCAGGAATGGGAAGGCCGTAAGGTATATCTATATCATGTGAAGACTGGAAAGAAGTCGAATGTGGGCACCGTGAAGTTCTGGAAGAAGGCTGCCGATGCCAGTATGGAAGCAGGTAATAAGAACCTTGTGGGTACGGATGTGTGGAACATCGACTTTAAGGGTACAGCCCCCGGTCGTTACCGTCTGGTGGTTGAAGATGTGGGCTGCAGCATGGACTTTGATATCGCCTCTGATGTCTATTACCAGCCTTTCCGCTACTCCGTGCGCGGCTACTATTACATGCGTCTCGGTGAACCGAAGGATCCTGAGCATGTATGGCCTGTACCCCGTCAGCCGCAGTTTATCTCGGAGACCGATCCCAAGGGATTGACTGTCTATAAGACCGATTTCCATCCCTTCTGTCAGGAGTGGCGAGACCTGCATACCGATGTGTGGGATGAGCCCCATTTCAAACCCGCCCTTGCTTCGCGCTTCTGGCAACACCGTCTGCCTGGCAATCCCGTGAATACGGACGTGAAGGGTGGACATTCTGATGCCTTCGACTGGGATCGTCATCTGGCCCACGTCAGTAACATTTACGATATGCTGTTGCCTTATATCCTCTCTGGTGGCAGACTGTCGGATGATAATCTTGGTATCCGCGAGAGTGGCAACGGCATCCCCGATATCATCGATGAGGCCCGCAACGAGGTGGATTTCTTCCTTTCTATCCGCGATGGTGAGGCCTATTCTCAGGGTGTGACGAATCCCGATGCCAATTGGAGTGTGATGTATCAGGCGGGCTGTACCACGATGGCAGCCTGGGCGAATGCAGCCAACTG
The DNA here is from genome assembly GCA_902784615.1 of uncultured Prevotellaceae bacterium. GTDB lineage: Bacteria > Bacteroidota > Bacteroidia > Bacteroidales > Bacteroidaceae > Prevotella. Next base: position 23,526 of record CACZVN010000024.1, read on the forward strand.
TGCCATGACCGCCGAGGCTTTCCGCCTGCATGGGAACGACTCTCTGCGTCAGTACTATACCGATGAGGCCATCAAGGCCTTCCGTTATGCCTCTAAACAAGAGTGGAACCAGCTCGATGACCTGCAGGATATCGGCAGTATGCAGATGCGTGGCCGTGACTTCCGTCAGATGGCCGCTGCCTTCCTCTATAACCTGACGGGTGATGAGGCTTGGGAGAAGATCTTCGCAGAGGAGAGTATGGTCAAGGATCCGCAGTCGCCTGTCTTCAGCAAGGGACGTCACGGATTCTTCGGCGTAGGTGTGATACACGAGGAAAACAAGAATATCGTACCCTACTGTCAGATTTGGGCTGCTGCCGCCTACCTCACTTGTCCGCAGCCGCGCCACTTCGCCGAACTCTATGCCAACCTCAAGTCTGGCATCAATGCTCAGGCTGAGTCATATAACATCTCTAACATGGCCCAGCGCCCTTCACGCCGTAGTGCTAACGACAGTCGTTGGCAGGTGTCGCAGAACCTGCATCTGGTGATGCTCGCGCACTATTTCGCAGATAAGAATCGCAAGCGCGAACTGGAGCACGTGATGTTTACCGAGGCCGGTTGGGCGATGGGGCGTAACCCAGGCAATATCGTGGAGATGACAGGTCTCGGTGAACGTCATATCACCGACTGCTATACTACGGGCCGTAACGACGGTGAACCGGAGTGCCACCCGGGACAGACGCCCTTCAACGGCACAGAGACCTGGTCGCCTGGCCATAACGGTGGTGATGCCCGTGTGATCCTGAAATATTGCTATCCCGATTGGAATGAAGGAGGCTGGCCTCGTCAGGAGTCCTACTTCAACCAGCGCTATTTCTGGGTGAATGGTGAGTTCACGCCCCGTGAGACGATGCGCGGAAAGATGGCCCTGCTTGGCTATCTCTACACTATCAGATAAAGAAAAAGGGCTGAATTTTCAGCCCTTTATTCTTACTTGTATTTCTTAACTCTTTCATCTTCGATGATGCCCTGCCAGTTCAGGCCGAAGGCAAAGTCATAGACGTGTCCGTCGGCATCCACATAACAGTTCATGTCGCGAGGAACGTCCTCCAGTTGCCGCTCCACCGTCTCCATGTCAGCAGGCATCTGCATGGGCAGCAGGGCAGAGGGTTCGGCCTTACCACTGATAATATCGAGCAGGGCCTGGTGCTGTACTTTAAAGGAGATGAGAATTGCGTCGGCAAAGGGCTCGATATCCATCAACACCACAGGACGGCCCGTCTCCAGAATTACCACCACGGGTTTCTCGCCCATCGCCTTCTTGGTGTTCTGAACCATCACCATATCGTCGCGGTTATAGGCCTTGACGGTCTTATCCTTGAAACTGCGGTTGGTGGTCTTCTCCATGGGGTCACCACCGGCAATACTGACGGCTCTGGCTTCCGTAGCCGTATAGTCACTGTACTGCAGACTGAACGGCATATAGCCGTTACCACCCTTCTTCACGTCTTCAGTGCTATAGCCGACCCCAGTATTCGGTTCCTGAATCAGACAGATGGCGAAGTCGGCCTGCTCTGGCTGTTCCACCACGGCGAAGTACTTCTTCACCAAGTTCAGGTCTATAGGCTCTACAGTCTTCTCCTCAGAGATACCTCCCCAAAGTCCAGGGATGGCAGGGAAATGACGCTTGGGCACATACACCTTCTGACGCTCCTTCATGGGCAGTACCTTATTTTGGTGGTTCTTGAGCATCACAACGGATTTCAGCTGGGCCTCATAGCCCTCGCGCATGAACTCTGGATTGCCCACAAACTCTTGTGTCTTGACAGGATCGAGATAGGGATTTTCGAATAATCCCACACGGAACACATTCAGTAGCAGGCGACGTGCAGACAGTTCAAGACGCTCACGGGCACTCTCCTCACCTTGGTCCTTGCTCCACATCTGATAAGCCTCCAGCACAGGACCGATCTCATTGTTCCCACCAAACTGATCTACGCCCGCCTGCAGAATCTTATAATGACGCTCGGCTACCGAAAGCTGTTCTACACCCCAGGGCTTACCACCAATAGGACTGTCGAGCACCTTCATGTCATATGTAATATGCCAGTCGGTACAGGCGACACCTTCGAACTTCGCCTCGTCACGCAACTGCTGTTGGATGAGCCATTTACTATAGCTGCCACCCACATTCTCGCCTGAGGGGTCCTGATTCCACAGGATGCTGTAGATAGGCATCACGGCCGAAGCCATTCCAGTACCATCTTCGAGTTTGAAGGCTCCTTCCACGAACGAGCGCTTGTGCATGGCGAGGTTATTACCTGGATATACGGCATACTTGCCCGAGGCAAAATGAGAGTCGCGCCCTCCTTCCTGGGCACCGTAGCCATACCAGTGCTTCACCATCGCATTCACACTCTTGATACCCCATCCCTTAACCTCTGGCGTAGTCTGGAAACCGTCACAATAGGCACGTGCCATATCTGTTGCCAACTGGGGATCCTCGCCAAAGGTGCCATCGAAGCGGAACCAACGGGGATCAGTGGCAATATCCACCTGTGGCGACAGGGCCGTGGCGATGCCTAAGGCCCGGTATTCCTCAGAGGCGATCTCACCAAAGCGGTGCATCAGCAGGGGATCGAAGGTAGCGGCCAGTCCGAGCGACGTAGGCCAAAGTGAGATCTGCCCACCTGCACCCGCATTGAATTCCGCCGTGCCAGTAGCCTCATGACGGGGATCGGAACTCGTATTGGCGGGGATGCCGTGGTCAAGTCCCTCGACAAAAGCCTGCATATTGTTGTTCCATTTCGCGGCTGTTGCCGGACTCTCCACCGTGGTGATCAGAACTGCCCGAAGATGGTCATCGTGCAGGAATTTCTTCTGCTCGTCTGTCAAACTGTCGGCGGGTACTGACTGATGACTGCTGTAGAGCATCAGTCCAGCAATCTCTTCTATCGACAGTTGTGAGGCGAGGTCAGCAGCACGCTCTTGGGCTGGCAATCGCCAGTCCTCGTAGGCATCCAGGGAGTCATTACGGTTCAGGTCCTTAAAGGCAAAGCCATCCACCGTTAGGATCTTCACGCCCGACTGCGGGGCATAGCCCAGCGTAGGGCCGCCCTTCTGCGTCACCAACATAAAAGAATCCACCTGTTGCTCCGACCATTTCTGACTGTCACAAGCCGTGAGACCCATGAGCATTCCCCCCATGGCCATCATCACCATTAATCTCGACTTTCTCATACACCTTATCATATTTATAGTTTAGTCATATTGCTCATTATTTAAGTGGCTACAAATATAGTAATATTTCCTCAAATAACATTATAATGAGATGTTATTTAAGTGAAATTAGGAAAACACAAATGTTTTACCGCCTGATTAAGTGCTTTTTTGTCGCACAGAAAGAACCGTCCCCGGTGTGCGACAAAAAAGGGGAATATAATTCTGTTTTGATATAAGAAAACGGCAAGTTGAAGAATAAACACACAAAAGAAATAATGTTCTTGGAGTTATTTTCCATATTTTGCGCCAAATTTGGGCATTATTTCCAAAAGTTGTATCTTTGCCCCCATCAAACCGACACAGATATGAGGAATTATATTATTGCAGATAATCAGGAGTTGACGGGTTTTGCACTGCAGAGCCTTTTGAAGCGTGACGAAGAAAATACGGTTTATCGCACAGTGGATAAGGCAGGACTGATACAGTTGTTGAAGGAACATGAGGATTCGGTGGTAATCCTTGACTATACGCTGTTCGACTTTCAGGACGAAGAACAGTTGCTGATTGTCAGCGAACGTTTTGCTTTAACGACTTGGGTGCTATTGAGCGATGAACTCTCGAAGAGTTTCTTGCAAAAGACAATCTACTCATCGCATGTATTCAGCGTGGTATTCAAGGACGAGCCGATGAAGGCCATCCGCGATGCCATTGAATATGCTTCGTCAGGTCGGCGTTACGTGAGTCAGCGAGCCACAGAACTGATTCTTGCCCAGAAACAGGAAGACGAGGAGCCTGCTGTGCTGACGGCAACAGAGACTGAGATCGTAAAAGCCATCGCTCAGGGCAAGACCACCAAGGAGATTGCTGCCGAACGCTTCTCGAGCATCCACACCGTCACCACTCATAGGAAAAATATCTTCCGCAAACTAGGCATCAATACAGCGCACGAAGCGGTTAAGTACGCGCTCCGTGCAGGGTTGATAGACCCTTCTGAATTCTATATCTAAAGAATAAAAGTGAAGAGATGGCTCTTCACTTTTTATTTTACTGCTTGCTTGATATCTTCTAACAAGTCTGCACCGTCCTCGAGACCAATGCTGAGTCTAACGGTCGTGTTTGGGACAGACATCTCGGCGCACTGTTCTGGGGTAAAAAGACCGAAGATGGTCGAGGCAGGATGGATGGCTAATGACTTGCGGTCGAAGAGATTCGTGGCACGACGGATGATCTGCAGTTTGTCGATGAACGCCCAGGCGGCTTCCTTCGTTGCGAGGTCGATGGTGAAGACGGCACCTGGCAAGGGACCGAATTGCTGTTCTGACAACTCGTGGAAAGGATTATCCTCCAAGCCTGTATAGTTGACACGCTTGATTTCGGGTAGTTGCTGACATTGCTTAGCAAGCCACAACGTGGTTGAGGCTTGACGCTGGAAACGGATATCGAGCGTATCGAGACCTAATGTTTCCATATATGCCACCTGCGGTGTCATCAGCGAACCGAGATTGGTCACTAGTTCAGTCTTTACTCGCGCCGTAAACGCCAGTTTCTTGCCAACGCGTTTGGTGCGACTCTGTAGGGTAGGGGAGGGTGACTGCGACCAGTCGAACTTGCCATAGTCGATGAGCAGACCACCTAAGCCTGTGCCTCCGCCAGAGATATACTTCGTGCTTGATACCACCTCGATATCCACACCAAAATCTCCAGCATGAAAAGCTGGGAATGGCACAATGGTCGTATCGGCTATCAGGGGCACGCCCTTAGCATGGGCTATCTCTGAGAGTTTCTTGATATCAGCTACGAACAACTGCGGATTGGTGATGATCTCGAAGAACAGAGCAGCGGTCTTGTCGTCAATCTGCGCCTCCACCTCCTCGGGCTTCGTAAAATCAACAAAGCGTGGCTCCACACCAAAACTGCCCAACGTATCGCGAATCAGCGAGACGCTGTTGCCAAAGAGATGCTTCGAGGCCACAATATTCAGACCTGCACCACTCACTGCCGTCAGGGCGTAAGCAATCGCCGCCATACCCGTATTCAGTGCCGTCACACTGGTGGCTCCTGTGATCTGCCTGACGCGTTCCTCCAGATAGGTTGTTGTGGGGTTGGCGATACGGGCATACGACGGGTCCATTGAGCGACCACAAAAGGCATCGTTCATAGCCTTGGCCGAGGGGAACTCGAATGCTGCCGTCAGATATACCGGCATCGAGAGTGCCCCATAGGCGTCAGGCTTCTGATACTTTGTGGTTAATACTTTTGTTTCGTATTGCATAATTCATTATTTGCTGCGTTGGCCCACAATCTTGCGGACAGCAACGACGAGTTTATCCACATCCTCGCGAGTGTTGTAGAGGGCGAAGGTGGGACGGACGCTCATCTCGTAACCGAGGGCTCGGAGGGCGGGCTGTGCGCAGTGGTGACCAGCACGCACTGCAATGCCCTCCTTATCTAACAACGTACCTGTTTCGGGAACGGGGATGCCATCAAGCACAAAACTCACCACCGACACGCGGTTCTTGGGATTGCCAATGAGCGTGAGACCCTTAATCTGAGCCAGTTGCTCGCGGGCATACTCGGTCAGTTTGTGCTCATGCGCCTCGATGTTGCGGATGCCGAGATGGCTCACGTAGTCGAGGGCGGCACCCAGTCCGATGGCGTCGGCCACATTGGGTGTACCAGCCTCGAAGCGAGCAGGTGGCACATTGTACTCCGTACGCTCGATGGTCACGTCCTTGATCATGTTGCCACCACCTTGCCAGGGCTGCATCTTGTCAAGCAGATCCTTGCGACCATAGACCACGCCGATGCCGTTGGGGCCGTAGATCTTGTGGCCTGAGAAGACGAAGAAGTCGGCACCAAGTTGCTGCACATCGACAGGTGTGTGAGCGATGGACTGTGCACCGTCGATAAGCACGGGGATGTTGTGCCCGTGGGCGATATCGATGATGCGCTTCACATCGTTGATGGTACCGAAAGTGTTGTTCACATGACCCACGCTGACGAAACGGGTGCGAGGTGTGATGAGTCGCTCGAACTCGCTCAGGATGAGGTCGCCATTTTTATCCGTGGGGATGGCTTTCAGCGTAGCACCCTTCTCGTGGGCCACCTGCTGCCAGGGCACGATGTTGGCGTGATGGTCCAATTCGCTGACGATAACCTCATCACCTGGTGTCAGGAACTGTCGTCCGTAGGTCTGCGCCACGAGGTTGATACCCTCGGTGGTGCCGCGAACAAAGATAATCTCCTCGCTGGTGGCGGCATTGATGAAGCGCTGCACTTTCTCTCGCGCCTCCTCGTAGGCATCCGTAGCACGGGCAGCCAACGTATGGGCACCGCGGTGGATATTGCTATTATAGTTTTTATAATAGTCGCTGATCTTGTCGATGACCTGAATCGGCTTCTGCGTGGTGGCACCGTTGTCGAGCCATACGAGGTCGTGGCCGTTCACCTTCTGATGGAGCACGGGGAAGTCCTTCTTGATCTCCTCCGAGTTCAAGGTATCGGCCTCCTCGTAATGCAGGTCGCGCAGTTTCTGCGTCTCAGGAATGCCAATGCCGAAGCCATTATCCTGAGGCACCGCCTTCACCGAACCGCGTGTATCGTCAGGGTCACCGAAGTACGGCAGGTCGGCATAGCCGCTTCCGCCACCCAGCAATTGCTTGAAGCCCGCCTCCAGCTCCGTGAGGTTCAGGGCAGAGTCAGGCAGCACACTCTGACGAGCCTCCCTGACCTCCTCGGGGCAGTATTTTTTGGCGACTTCTCGAAGCAATGCAAAGCCTGGGTCTTCGATGCCGTAGCCGTTAATATTTTGGATATCTACCATTATTTCTCTACTTTATTTCGATGCTGATAATCGTGATAATAGCCTACCTCCACGTTCTCGAGGACGGCGATGGCGTCGTCGGTGAGGGCGGCTAACGAGAAGTATTTCGTGAGCAGGTATGAGGCCACACCGAACTTGTCGAGTCCCATCAGACGGGCACTCAGTGATGGTGCAATCTCGCCAGGGATGCCGCTCTGGTGCAGACCGATCACACCCTGGTTCTGCTCGCCAGTACGTACGAGGATAATCTTCGTCGTACCTACGCCGCGACCTGTCAGGTACTGACCTTCTACCTCAACCTTGTCTGAAGGAATCAGGGGTACACCGCGCCACAGGATGACCTTCGTGCCGAAGAGGTCGGTGGTCACAGGAGGTACACCACGCCAGGTACACTCGCGCTCGAAGGCGGCGATGGCACGTGGATGGGCCACGAAGAAGGCGGGCTCCTTCCAGACAAGACTCAGCAGTTCGTCAAGATCATCGGGTGTTGGTGCACCATAGCGCGTCGTGATGCGATAGGCGGGATTGGCAGCAGCCAGCAAACCGAATTGTTTGTTATTGATGAGTTCCCACTCCTGTCGCTCCTTGATGCTCTCGATCGACAGACGTAGCTGCTCTTCCAACTGGTTGTAGGGATTATTATAGAGGTCGCTGACGCGGGTGTGCACACGAACCACCGTCTGCAGCGTGTTCAGCGAGTACTCCGTGGGGTTTTCCTCGTAGTCGATGTAAGTCTCGGGGATGATATTATCCTCCTCGTGGCCGCTCACCAGATCGATGTGCTTCTCGCCGTTGTCGTTGACAGATGCCTTCAAACGCAGTTGCTTATCGACTGCTTTATTAAAGGTCTCGCGGAAGTCGGGTACCTCCTTGATGAACTTGATCAGTTCCTTCAGTTTCAGGCCGAGGAACACGGTAGGCGTGATGGCGCGAACGCTAACGGTTGATTCCTGCTCATCCAGTAAATCTGCTTCACCAAAGTACTCACCGTCGCCCAAGAGAGCAATCCGTAAGTCCTCACCATGAGGACCTTTGCTAATGACCTCGGCCTGTCCGCTGGCCACGATGAAGAAGCGCTGTTTGTCCTTACCCTCTTCCACGAAGAGTTTATCGACATCGACCTCTTTGGCTTCGAACGAGCTGACGAGACGGTTCAGTATCTCATCGTCGAACTCAGAGAACAGGGGGATAGCCTTGAGGTCCTTCGCCGTAAACGATGGTACGCCATTCACATACTGGATGGGCAGGCGGTCGTTCTTACGGAGTTCGACCTTTGTGCGGTTTACGCGGAACGTGCCGCCTGAAACCTGCACCCAAGGCAATAACTTTAGTAACAGTCTCGGAGTGATGGAGCCCATCTGTGGGGCCGTCTTGGTAGTTGTCGCCAACTTCTTGGCGGTAGCAGTGGTCACACTGCGCTGAAGATTTGATTCTGCCATAATTTTCCTTGATTTTATGTTAATACTAATTTACTTTTTGATGGTAACCCGATGAGTGGTTCCTTCTACGTGTTCTACGGAGAGAACGTTATATCCCTGTTCCTTCGCGTTGCGAGGCACATTGTCGAGGGGTTCGCCCTCGGCGAGGAGTACTTCGAGGATATCGCCCGGCTGAAGCTTGGATAATTCAATCTTCGTCTTCACGAAAGTCATCGGACAGTGCTCTTTCGTGATGTCTAAAACTTTTGTTGCCATATTGTTGTCGGTTTAATTATCAATTATCAATTGTCCATTATCAATTAGATAAACAAAGTTTGTCCGCCATCGGATAGTTTCAGGAAGGACGCCACGCCGAGCACGTCCTTCACTTCTGGAATAAAATCCTCCTTCTTTAGTCCCAGAACGTGCATCGCCATCTCGCAGGCGTACATATTAATACCTAATGCCTTGGCGGCCTCTACTAATTCCTCAAGTGTAGCCACGTTGTTTTTCTTCATCAGATAGCGGAAGATCTTGGGTCCTGCACCAAGGAAGTTGAATCGTGAGGTGGGTGTCACCTTCAGGCCGCCCATCATGAATCCGAAGATCTTCGTGAGCCAGTTACCACCCGTAAAACTTCTACCTTGTTTTTTCTTGATGGCGTCAAGCCCCCAGAACGTGAAGAAGATGTTTACCTCGTAACCTACTGCTGCCGCGCCCGTACCTAATGTAAATACTGCGGTCAGCTTGTCGAAATCGCCACTGAAGGCGATGATGCTCAGTTTCTTTGTTTCTGCCATAATTTTGTCGGTTTAAATATCTGGGTGCAAAGGTACGGGGTTTTCGGCACCCCCACAATCGCCCGTTTGTGGCATTTCGCATACCCTTGATATGGTATGCCATTTACCATCCGTGTGGGATTGTGGTATCCACGGAATCGCTGTACCTTTGCACCCAGAAAATAATTCATTTTAAACCGACAAAATTATGGCAAAGATTTATGTAAATGGAGACGCGCAGGAAGTAAGCCTGCCGCTCAACGTAAGTGAACTGATTAGTCAGAATAACGTAGCGCAGCCGGATATGGTCAGCGTGCAGGTGAACGAAGAGTTTGCAGAGCGCGAAGACTGGGAGAAGATCCAGCTGAAAGAGGGCGACAAGGTTGATTTCTTATACTTCATGGGAGGAGGCGCACGATGATTGACTTTACAGAAGAACAGATACAGCGATACTCGCGACATATCCTCTTGCAGGATGTGGGTGTCGAGGGACAAGAGAAGATAATGAACGCACGCGTGCTCGTGGTGGGT
>CACZVN010000025.1 GCA_902784615.1 uncultured Prevotellaceae bacterium
TGCCTTTATGACGGTAATGACTATAATTATTGCATAGGTTATGGCGTCTATTCCAATATCTATGTGGAGAAATGTGCCTTCACGTCAGAAAAGGCAAAGGAGAACGCTTTGAAAGACTGGCGTGGCGATAAGGATTTCAACATTAAGGTTGTGGATTGTCTGGGAATAGACGACGTGGAGTTGTCACAGGGTGAATGGGGGCAGTTCGTGCCTTCTTATAACTATGATGCCTTCGATTCCAATCAGGTGGAAACTGTTCTGAAGGACCCACGCAACGGTGCCGGTGCCACTATGTAAAATCCTATATCACATTAAGAATAGAGCCGTCAAGTGTCTGCGACTTCCCTCGCACCACTTGGCGGTTCCATTTGTCAGCTCTTGGCGAGGCCAAGTGAGAGGATGCTGATACGGACACCACCAGCCTTACTGAGTTCTGGGCAAATGGATTGCGTGGAATCTTGCCGTTATAGTGTGCCCTCAGAACGACACCCTTCAGCCACATGCAACGCTGCCAGATAGTGGCATTGGCCAGTCCACGGTCTGTGCTGAGACAAACGGAAAACAATTTTGGGCTGCAAAACTACTGTCTTTTGGGTTATCCATCGCTATGCAAAATGTAGCAGTTTGCGGAATAAGAACGGGTTACGATTTGGCAACCTAACTCCTTCACCAATCCTCCTAATTTTGCGTTACCCTCATTTTCGTACTTCCTCATTCTTCCCCATTTTGCCTTTATTTTAGGCCGAATTGCGTTAATTCTCCAAAATCCGTTGTTTCTTTACAAGCTTTTTTCGTAACTTTGCAGCAGAAACTAAACATTTGAGGAAGATGAAGAAATTACTATCTACTATCCTGCTGTTGGGAGCGGTGATGACGGCAGGGGCGACGGAAGTGCCCCAAGTGACGAACATCTTAGGACGACAGACTATGAGCCTCAACGGTGCATGGCACTACATCGTGGATGTGCAGGAGGAGGGCTACTACGACTATCGCATGAATCCCTACGACTGGGGATTCTTCCAGAATGCCAAGCCCCAGAAACCAGAGGATCTGATCGAATACGACTTCGACAAGGCGGAGACCATGCAGGTACCTGGCGACTGGAACACACAGGACAAACGGCTGTTCTTCTACGAAGGCACGGTGTGGCTGAAGAAGAGTTTTGAGTTTCACCCTCAGGAGGGGCGCAGGACACTGCTCTACTTCGGAGCCGTGAACTATGATGCCCATGTGTATGTGAACGGCAAGAAGGCCGGTCATCATATCGGCGGCTTTACACCGTTCAACTTCGACGTGACGGAACTGCTGAAAGATGGCGAGAACTTCGTGATCGTGAAGGTGGATAACAAGCGCCATGCTGAGGATGTGCCCACGCAGATCTTCGACTGGTGGAACTACGGGGGTATCACACGCGACGTAAGGCTCGTCAGCGTGACACCCACATACGTGGAGAGTTATAAGTTAAGGCTTGAGAAGTCGCCCGCTACGAAGAAAGGTTTGCGAGACATCTGCTTTTCCGCGAAACTCAACAAGGCGGAGGCTGGACAGACGATCACCCTGCGCATCCCCGAACTGAAGATCAACCAACAAGTGACGACAGGCGAGGACGGCACGGCCAGCATCACGCTGAAGGCAAAGCCTAAACTATGGTCGCCCGAAAACCCCAAATTATATCAGGTGGAGATTCTGCAGGGCGAGGAGACCATCACGGACGAGATCGGCTTCCGCACCATCGAGACGCGTGGCAAACAGATCCTGCTCAACGGCCAACCCATCTTCCTGAAGGGCATCAGCATCCACGAGGAGAAGGCCAATGGTGGTGGCAGGGCAAACTCCACTGAGGATGCCCATACGCTGTTGAGTTGGGCCAAGGAACTGGGCTGTAACTTCGTGCGACTGGCCCACTATCCACATAATGAGTATGCGGTGCGCGAGGCTGAGCGCATGGGGATGCTCGTATGGTCGGAGATCCCCTGCTACTGGACCATCGCCTGGACGAATCCCAAGACCTACGCCAATGCGGAACGACAGTTGACGGACATGATCCTTCGCGACCAGAACCGTGCGAACGTGATTATCTGGAGCATCGCCAACGAGACGCCCCACTCTGCCCAGCGCGACGCGTTCCTGAGCCGGCTGGCGAAACGCGCAAGAGAACTCGACGACAGCCGTCTGATCTCGATGGCAATGGAGGTGACGAGTGCATCGAACTTCCACAACAAACTACAGGACAATATGAACGCGTATGTGGATGTGGTGAGTTTCAACCAGTATATCGGCTGGTATCGCGACGTGAACGATGCAGCGAAGATGACGTGGGAGATTCCCTACGACAAACCCGTCATCGTGAGTGAGTTTGGCGGTGGTGCGAAGTACGGTCTCCACGGCGCGAAGAACCAGCGGTGGACGGAGGAGTTCCAGGAGAACCTCTACCGCGAGAACACGGCCATGCTCGACAAAATCGACGGTCTGGCCGGCACCACGCCCTGGATCCTGAAGGACTTCCGCTCGCCCCGCCGTGTGCTCACGGGTATCCAGGACTACTACAACATGAAGGGCCTCTTCTCCGACAAGGGCGAGAAGAAGAAAGCCTTCTACATCCTCCGCGACTGGTATTCCACGAAATAACCCAACAAACCAACAAACCAACAAAAGCATTGTCAACTAGTGTTCACAAGTTTTGTTGGGTTGTTGGGTTGTTGGTTTGTTGGGATGTTGGGGCTGAGGGTACTTTTGGAAAAATAAGGAGTTCTTAATTTAAAATAAGGACTCCTTATTGCGCGAAAAGGAGTCCTTATTACGCATAGATATGCACTCGAAATGCATATCTATAACTTAGAGGGAATTGATTACTTATGTGTCAAATTCCACGAATTCTCACCTTCAGTTTTAAGCACGGATTTGAAGTGGTCGAACTGCGTATCAGATGTTGTAAACGTGAATGATGTCTTGCCATCGATCGTCACATTGCCAACAACTCCCCCACTGCTATTGCAGATAAAACGATTATCGCCACCCTTGACTGTGAGGCTATTAACACCACTAGTGATGGTGATTTTCGTGGAACCACTTACACTTCCCCCGCCAATGGCAGCGCTTGCTCCATTATCAGCAGCAGCTTCGATGTTGCCGCCTATGATATTGATCTTACCACAAGTGGAACCCGCTCCACCAGCACCGATGCCTGCATCCGTAGTTGAACTGGCATTAATGTCGCCGCCTAAGATATTGATATCACCACAAGGAAGGTCACTATGACCAGCACCGATACCCGCACCGCCTTTTGATTTGACAGTGAGCGAGCCTGTGCCGCTGATGGACAGGCTTTTATTTTGGGGTACGAAGATGGCAGGGTGATTGCTGCCGTCAGGGGCATTCAGGTGATTCTCGCCAGTGAAGATAATGTTGGCCGAGCCCTGACATCTAATATAGGTATTATTTGAAAGTTGCCCCTTGTTTACATCATTGAGCATCACCGTAGCACCATCGGGAATGGTGATGGTACAATTATTGGAGTGACCGCTGATGATGTCGTTATTGCTTGCTGTGTAGTTGCCATCTGCGAGGACTTTGGGCGTCAGCTTAGTCATCGTCAGGTTCACGGGATAGATATTGCTTCTTTTGAGCTCTTTTCCTGTGACAACCTTCATGTAGTGGTTCGACGAAAGGTCTTCAGCAATGATGGTAAGCGTCTGTGTCTTGTCCACGGGGAACATGGCCACGTAGATGGTATCCAGATGGAATTCTTTGGTTTGAACATCGTAAGTACGAAAACCGTCGTTGATCTTCAGGTCTTTGATGGTATTTGTGATGTCAGTGCCACCGTTCTTGACAGTCAGGGCGAGAATGGCCATCCTATTGCGGAGCGCCACATTCTCAGGCAGGCTCGTACCATTCAACGTGCCATCATAAGTGGCCACATCGAATGTAGCGAGCTGTCCAAAGACTCTTTCTCCTCTACCATTCTGATTCTGTTGGAGAGATGAGACGGCGAGTGTTAAATTGTCATTTGTGAAATCAACTTCTTCGTTGGTCGCAGGACTACCCATCATAGAAGAGCGATAAACGATGCGTATGGGACTGTTCTTTTTCGGGTTTTCGAGAGCAACGGTGAACGTGGCTTTCTGGCCATCGGCACTGACCTGGCAAGGTGGCTGACTAAAGGCACGCCAACTAACATAACCAGGTTCTTGTCTATAGAACACGCATATCGTGTCGCTATCGTAGAATCTCTTTTTACCTGTCTTGATGTCAAAGCCGCGGGTGCTGGCATCGTCGTCATCGAGGCTTAGGGTGATGGTCTGCGTGATAGTCTTGGTTTCAGGCTGCGAGCCTGCAGAGATCTCGTCGCTGCTGGTGCAGCTCATGATGGTGCCCACAATGGCGAGGGCGGCCATGCTCAGGAATTGTTTCATCTGTTTCATTGCTGTCTTCGTGTTAGTGGGTTATTACCAGTTTTGAGGGTCGTTGGGATGGTAATCCTCGCCGCTCATTTGCAACAGACGGGGCTGCTGTTTTAATTCATAGACCTGCATCGCAGGTTTCGTGTACTTCAGTCTTTTGTTGGTCATGTTTTATTGTGGTTGAATTTAGTTTTTTCAATAGTACTGGGGTCAGGACCGTTTCGAGTGCCTGCGGCTACCGAAGCCGTGCCAGCCCCCAGTACTAAACTAAACATTCCACCCGTCGAGGGAGATGGTGACGGGGGAGACGGGGAGGTCGCAGGTGAGCTGGATCTCGCCCTGAGGCGGGATGCTCAGGTAGTTGTCGCTCCAGAAGGCAGGGACGATGAGATGGCCTGCCGCATCCTTCGCCGCGAGACGGACGAAGAAGGCCACACAGTCGGAGGCGTTCTTTAGGGTCAGCGTGAGGCGACCATCCTGATAGGTCTGGCTCGTGATCGTGACATCGGCCTTCGGCAAGGAAGTCAGCGGCGTGTAGTCAGCAAAGCGCGTGAACTCGGTCTTATACCAGTCGGAGGTACTCCAGTCGTAGTCGTCAGCCACGGAGGAGAGCACGTATTCGTTGGTGGCGATGGTGCGTCCCTCGCCATCCTTCAGGGAGAGGAAGAGGAACGACACACCGTCGGCAGTGGGAATGTCGAAGGTCTTGACACTCGAATAGGGAGCGACATAGACGGGCTGCGTGCGCTCTGTGAGGAGTTTGCCGTCAAGGGCGTAGAGGCTCATCGAGGCCCGCAAACAACTTGTCGCCTGCTGTTCATTGACGGCAAAGACGGTACGCTTGGCGTAGTCATAAACGAGCTGCAAGGGGGCGTTACCCTTCTTCACAGCGTAGTAGGAGGCGTTGGGCACGAGGTAGTAGTCGTAGAGCTGCCAGTAGAGACCCGGACGGGCGGAGTTGAGCATCCACTGTACGATACCCGTCGCACGCGGCACATTACAACGGAACGACTCGAACATGGCGCGCGTGCCGTCGTAGTTCGTGAGGTCGGCCTTATGGAGGAAGTCCTCCAAACCAGTCGGCTCGCCATAACGCCCCTTAATCACCTGCTGCAGACGGTCGAGGTTGTTCATGGCCGTGGCAGAAACGGTGCAGTGATAGTACCACACATCGTTGAGGGGCCAGAGGTTCTTGCCAATCATCTTCTCCAACGACTCACGCACAGGGATCTGGGCACCAATGCCCGTCTCCGTGTTAAAGCCAAAGGCACCACCGGGCGCCTGCTCCAGATACCAGTAGTTGGGGGCCACATAGTCGTAAGGTCCTGCCATCTTCATGCCCGAGAGGCCAGACACCTCACTCTTCGTGTTGGCGGCAGAGATGAGATAAGGACGGTTGTCGGACTTCTTCAGAATGTCGATGTATTTACGCTCGAGATCAGGATGCGGCAGGAGGTCACTACCCACAAACCAGGCGATGATGCTGGGATGACGACGCAACCAGCGCACTTGATCGCCGAAGGAACGACTGATAAGGGCGATATCCTCAGGACTGACGATGCCACCATATTTCTTGTCGATGGGTTTGCCCAAATACTCTGCCCACTCCCACTGACAACTCCAGCCCGTGAGCACGAGCAGACCATAACGGTCGCAGAGGTCATAGATATTCTGAGAGGTACCCCAGATATTCTCGAAGCGGATGCAGTTGAGGTTCATGTCGCGCACATAGCGCACCTGCAGTTCGTTGGTCTCTGGCGTATCGCGCAGGAAGATATCGTCTGTCCATCCAGCACCACGGATGAGCACAGGCTTTCCGTTGAGCAGGAAGCCGCGGAAGCCCTCGGAGGTGTAGTAGTCCTTCACCTCGCGGATGCCGAAGGTGAGCTGTTCATCATCGCTCACCTTATTATTAATAAGGAACGTGAGTGACATGTCATAGAGCTCGGGTTTGCCCATGTTATGGCACCACCACAGACGAGGGTTCTGGACATGGAGGGCGTCGAGGTCGCTGATGGTGATCTGGCGCACCTCTTTAGGAGCGAGGGTGACAGGGGCAGAGAACTCACGGCCATCAAACTTACCACGCACCTCACCCTTCACGGTCTGACTGGTAAGGTTGCGGAGAGTGGCACGCACAGTGAGCCAGGCATCGTTGAGCGTCTTGAGATCAATCTTTGACTCCACACTGCCCTCGCCAATGGCTACATCACCCGTACGGACGAGACGCACCTCACGGAAGATACCCATCGACTCGTCGAGGGGACGCGGGTTCCAGTCAACAAAGCCGATATTGGGATCACCAGGCTGGGGACGGAACACCTCCACCTCCAGTTTGTTTTTCGCCTTGGCGACGGCTGTGATATCGAGGACATGACGACGGAACGAGCCGCAGAGTGTATCCTTCGAGGCTATCTGCGTGCCATTGACATAGACATTGGCACTATAGCAGATACCATCGAACACCAACAAGACATGTTCGGAGCTCTTGAGATCTTTCAACGCGAAATCCCGACGATACCACCATGAGCAGTCGAAGGGTTTGGTGTCGTACTGCTTATAGTTCAAGCCCTCGAGGATGCCCTTATAGAGCCCGTTCTGGGTGAGCGTACCCATAATGGTAGAGGGCACCTGGGCCTTGTATTGTTTCTTGGTCTGAGAACTCTGCACTTTCCATCCGTCGCTCAACACTTGCGTTTGCGCATGCGCTACGCTAAATGAGAAATGAGAAATGATAATGGATAAACTTAGCAGAAGTTTTTGGGCTATTTTAATCATAATCTTTCAATCTTCAATGTTTAATGTTTAATGATTAATGTTTAATGTTTACAACGCGGAAGCTCCCAACAGGGCTGCATCCTCGAGCGATGCCGGGAGAATCTGAATACGTTTAACGGTCTCTGGATAGGGGAACTTGGCGAGTTGTTCCCACATGGCCTTTTCGAAATAAGAGAAAGCCGAGGCGATACCACCACCGATGATGATGGCGTCAGGATCGTAGGTGTAGAGCACCACCTGCATCAGGTCGCCCACATGCTGGCCGAACTCCTGCCATACGGCCAGGGCCTTAGGATCGCCATGACTGGCGAGTTCACCAAACTCCTTGCCCGTGCGACCATGGAACTTCGTAAAGAAACCACTCGAACAGTAGTGCTCGTAGTCCATCGTGAGATACGGCAGGGCACCGATCTCACCTGCCCCCGTGTTACGACCGCCATAGAGTTTGCCATCAATGATGATACCAGAGCCAATGCCCGTACCCATCGTGACACCCACCATGTTCTTGAAGGCCTTGCCCTCACCGAAGACACTCACGCCAAGGGTGAAGCAGTTAGAGTCGTTGTTGATGCTCGCAGGAATGCCAAACTCCTTTTCGAGGATATCCTTCAGATGGACCTCCTGCCAAGATGGGATGTTGGCCACGTTATAGACGATGCCCTTCTCAGCATCGACCACGGAGGGTACACCCACACCGATACCCGTTACCTCTGGGTTCATCACCTCACGGATCTGGTCCAACAGCTGACCAGTCACCACGGCTTCCGCCTCCTTCGCAGGACAGGGCCTGATGACCCTTTTGCGGATCACGTCACCATCTACAAGCGCCACGCGCATGTTGGTTCCGCCTAGATCTATTCCTATCTTCATTGTTACAAGACGAAAAGTTTTATGGTTAGTAAATACAACCACAAAAATACGAAAGTATTTACAATCGTCCGAGGAAAAGCAAAGAAATCTGCACCTATTTAATAATATTTTAATGATTTCAAGGATAATGAGCCTAATTTCTTCGTATCTTTGCAGAGAATATGAACCATAAATTTACTACCCTATGTCTGATGGCGGGACTCAGTCTGGCTGCCATGGCGCAAACATCGAGAACAGAGCTTCGTGCTCATTTAGACCTGGCGAGCGGAAATTACTGTAATTATCCCAACCCCACGGGTCATGTGACACCCGCCCCTGACGGGTATGAACCATTTTACGTCAGTCACTACGGACGACACGGTGCCCGTTATATGACAGGTAATGATCACTACGAGTACACCATCGCCAAGATGGACACTGCCAAGACTTTAGGACTGCTGACGTCCTACGGTGAGGACGTGTTGAGGAGGCTAAATATTGCCTATGCGGATGCCAAACAGCGTGCAGGAGACCTGACACCGTTAGGAGGTCGTCAGCACAGGGCCATTGCCCATCGCCTGTGTGTGAACTACCCCTCGCTGATGAGTCAAGCGATCACCGTCAAGGCTAATTCTTCCACCGTCAGAAGATGTATGATCTCGATGGCCAACTTCTGTCAGGAACTGTTGATCATGAACCCCAAACTGGATATCAAGATGGATGCCAGCGAGCACGACATGTACTATATCATCCCCAACGACAGTATCGAGATTCCGAAGTCGGAGACTGACGGTCCGCTCTATGAGAAACTCGACAAGTTCCGTCATGAGATGCTCAACGGACGTCATCAGTTCGAGATGCTGTTTACCAATCCTGAGCGCGCCGGGGAGTTTATTGATCACTACAAATTCACTAACGCCCTGTGGAACATCGCAGCCGATATGGACTGTCTGCCAGAGTTGAAACTGAGTTTCAAGGATCTGTTCACGGACGATGAGTATATCGACGGCTTCAGGGCCTATAACGCCAGTTGGTGCCTGTGGGAGGGTCTGATGCCTGGTTCACAGCACAACTACTACGCCATCTATCCGCTGCTGAGGAACATCCTCGACGAAGCCGAACAGATGGTGGCCTCAGGCAAGAGCGGTGTTCGTCTGCGCTTCGGCCACGACAGTGTGGTGCTGCCCTTCTCATTTATCCTTGGTGTAAAAGAGGCTATTGGCGGTACGGATGATATGGAGGACCTGCATAACCATTTCTCTATCTTCCGTCTGATTCCGATGGCTGGCAATGTCCAGATGATCTTCTTCCGCAAGCAGGGCTCTGACGATGTGCTCGTGAAGTTCCTGATGAACGAGAACGAGACCTCCGTTCCCATCGCAACCGACTGCTATCCCTTCTACCACTGGAAGGATGTGGATGCCTACTACCGCAATATGCTGAAAGATGCTCATATCACGTACAAAACAGTCATTGTAAAAGAAGAAGACGATGAAGATGATTAACAGAAGACACTTGATAATATTATCCATTATCCTTTGTCCATTATCCATTAGCGTATCGTTCGCCCAGACCTCGAAGAAAGAAATCTTCGGAGATATCTACCGTACGGGTTCAAACTATTTCGCCTATCCAGGTCCGAAGGCCAAGGCGCTCACCAAGGCCCCAGAGGGTTACGTACTTTTTTATATAAGTCACTACGGACGGCATGGCTCGCGCTATATGTCGAACAACGAGTATTATGTGACAGCGATTAACAAACTCGACAGTGCCCAGCAGATGGGTATCCTCTCAGACTTGGGAAAGGAGGTTTTAGGTAAACTGCGTATCGGCTATGCCGATGCCTGGAATCGCGATGGTGATCTCTCGAAACTCGGTGCGAAGCAGCACCACGACATCGCCCATCGTATGTACGAGCGTTTCCCGGAACTCCTGTCACAACCCCTGAAGATCGATGCGAAGGCATCTACCTCACGTCGCGTGATGCTGAGTATGTTTAACTTCTGTCAGGAGTTGCAGAGCCTGAATCCTGCCCTCGAGATCACGATGGATGCCAGCAAACATGACTTCCGCTATGTGGTGGAGGATCTTACTATCCAACCTCCTGTCACGCCAGAGAGTGAGGCCTACGAAAAGGAGCGTTCTGCCATCTTCGAGGGAGCGCACAACCCCACCCGTCTGATGGCATCGCTCTTTACTGATGTGCAGAAGGCTGAGACGTTTGTGAGTGGCCGCGACCTGATGGAAGCCCTCTACAACGTGGCTGAGGATTTGCAGAATATACCTGAACTCGGCATCGAACTGATCGACGTCTTCACCAAGGACGAGCTATTTAATATGTGGCAGGGCTATAACGCTGGTTGGTTGTTGAACACAGGTCTCGTACCTGGTAGCACACCGTATTACCTGCAACAGAAAGAGGTGCTCGACAGCATCGTCTCCACAGCCGACAAGGTGATCCTCGCAGGTGTGCCTACAGCCACACTCCGTTTCAGTCACGACAGCAGTGTGCTCCCCCTCACCTATCTCTTAGGACTCAAGGAAGCCGTGGGCGCTTCGACGGATATCAAGAACCTCTATAAATCCTGCTCCATCGACAAGATCATCCCTATGGCAGCGAATATCCAGATCATCTTCTATCGGAAGGATGGCTCGGAGGATATCCTCGTGAAGTTCCTGCTCAACGAAAACGAGACCAGTGTGCCAGCCCTCAAACCAGCTACTGGTCCCTACTATCACTGGAAGGACGTCAGGGCATATTTGACACGAAAATAGCACTTTTTCTTTCAAATTATTAAAAAAATCGACAAAAAGTTTGCACAGAATAAGAAATATGTATAACTTTGCAGCCGAATCGATAGAAAACGATATGAAGAGTATGAACAACATCTGGTGGTGGCGCTCTCGAGATTAATCCAGTCGCGAGGCTCACAGCCGTATGTATATCTATCATGGCTCGTCGCGACGCGACGGGCCATTTTTAGTTAAGAGTCAAAACTAAATAAGATATGAAGGAAAGTTATTTTGTAGATGAGAGAGGTTTTTACGGAGAGTTTGGCGGCGCCTATGTGCCCGAGATTCTCTACAAGTGCGTACATGACCTGCAGGAGGCCTATCTGCCGATTATCGAGAGTGCAGAGTTCAAGGCCGAATACCACGCCCTGTTGAAGGACTACGTGGGTCGTCCGTCGCCCCTCTATTTCGCCAAGCGCATGAGTGAGCAATACGGTTGTCAGCTGTATCTGAAGCGTGAAGACCTGAACCACACGGGTGCCCACAAGATCAACAACACCATCGGACAGATCCTGTTGGCCAAGAAGATGGGTAAGACACGTATCATCGCTGAGACAGGAGCCGGTCAGCACGGTGTTGCCACGGCGACGGTCTGTGCCCTGATGAACATGAAATGTGAGGTGTTTATGGGAGCCACGGACGTGGAGCGTCAGCACACCAACGTGGAGCGCATGAAGATGTTGGGGGCAGAGGTGCATCCCGTCCGCACGGGTAACATGACACTCTCCGATGCCTGTTCCGAGGCCATTCGCGACTGGTGTTGTCATCCTGCAGACACCTTCTATATCGTAGGTTCGACGATGGGACCTCACCCCTACCCTGATCTGGTGGCCCGTATGCAGAGCGTGATCTCCGAGGAGATCAAATGGCAACTCGAGGAAAAGATTTGCCGCGACTATCCTGACTATCTCATCGCCTGTATCGGTGGTGGTTCGAATGCCGCTGGCACCATCTACCACTATGTGGATGACGAGCGCGTGAAAATCGTACTGGCAGAGGCCGGTGGACATGGTTGGGAGACAGACTATACCGCTGCTACCATCCATAAGGGTTCGACAGGTATCCTGCATGGTGCCAAGATGCTGGTGATGCAGAATGAGGACGGACAGATTCAGGAGGCCTTCACCATCTCGGCTGGTCTCGACTACCCCGGTGTGGGTCCCATGCACTGTAACATGGCAAAGAAAGGTCGTACGCAGGTGCTCTCCATCAACGACGACGAGGCTATCTATGGCGGTTACGAACTGACACGTATGGAGGGTATCATCCCTGCCATCGAAAGTGCCCACGCCATCGCAGCCCTGAAGAAACTCACCTTCAAGCCCGATGATGTGGTGGTGCTCACCGTCAGCGGCCGTGGTGACAAAGACGTAGAGACCTATCTGAAGAACAAGGCTATGGCGAAAGAGTACGGGGATTTTTAATGACGAATTAGAAATTAGAAATGAGAAATTAGGAATTATGAATACCTTTAACTATACAACAAAGAGCCGGACTATCTTGGCAGACCTATATACGCCAGTTGGTGTGTATATGCGTCTGAGGGATATCTATCCGCAGAGTGCACTGATGGAAAGTTCGGACTATCACGAGAAGGACAACTCCCGTTCGTTTATCGGTATCAACCCCATCGCCAGTGTCGCCATCGGACATGGTGAGGCGACGGTCACCTTCCCCAATGGCCAGACGGAGTGCCACGAGGTAAACAAGGCATACCGTTCTGACAAGGCCATCCATGCCCTGATAGACTGCATCCAGGTGGAGGGCGACTTTAAGGAGTTCTGTGGTCTCTACGGCTATACCTCATTTAATGCCGTGCGCTATTTCGAGGACATTGCCGTGAAGGACGAGACACAGGAGCGCAACGATGCCCCCGACATGCTCTATATCTTATATAAAGATGTGATCGTGTTCGACCATTTCAACAATACGCTGACCATCGTCACATTAGGCGACGAGACGGAACTCGATACCATCTACAAGCAGATGAACAGGGCCAATGTGAAGGCCTACGACTTCCATCCTGTAGGTGAGACAACCTCCCCCCTCACAGACGAGGAGCACAAGGCGAATATCCGCAAGGGCATCAAGCACTGTCTGCGTGGTGATGTGTTCCAGATCGTGCTTTCCAGACGTTTCATCCAGAAATACGAGGGCGACGACTTCAAACTATATCGTGCCCTGCGCAGCATCAACCCAAGCCCATACCTCTTCTATTTCGACTTTGGTGGTTTCCGTATCTTCGGATCGTCGCCTGAGACGCACTGTAGGATTGAGGGCAGAAAAGCGTATATCGACCCCATCGCAGGTACCACGAAACGTACAGGTGATGCAGAGGCAGACCGTCAGGGAGCAGAGTATCTGCGTAACGATCCCAAGGAGAATGCTGAGCACGTGATGCTGGTGGATCTTGCCCGTAATGACCTGAGCCGCAACTGTCATGGGGTGAAGGTAGATTTCTATAAAGACTTGCAATATTACTCGCATGTGATCCATCTCGTTTCTCGCGTCAGTGGCGAACTTGACGAGGGTGCTGATCCCATCAAGGCCTTTATCGACACCTTCCCTGCTGGTACGCTCTCTGGTGCTCCCAAGGTACGTGCCATGCAACTCATCTCTGAGTACGAGCCCCATAACCGTGGTGCCTACGGTGGTTGTATAGGTTATATAGGTCTCAACGGTTCTTTGAACCAGGCCATCACCATCCGTACCTTTGTATCGCGTAACGGTGAACTCTGGTTCCAGGCTGGTGGCGGTATCGTGGCCAAGAGCAACGAGGAATACGAGTTGCAGGAAGTGAACAATAAACTCGGTGCGCTGCGTCGCGCCATATTAATGGCTGAAAAGATGTAAGGTTATGAAGATAGTCATTATAGATAACTACGACTCGTTTACGTATAATCTGAGTCATTTGGTAAAGGAATTGGGCGCAGAGGTGACGGTCTATCGTAACGACCAGTTCGAACTGTCACAACTCGAAGCATTCAGTAAGATCATCCTGAGTCCTGGTCCTGGTATTCCCTCTGAGGCAGGTCTGCTGCTCGATGTCATCCGCACCTACGCTGGCAAGAAACCTATCTTGGGTGTCTGCTTAGGTCATCAGGCCATCGGCGAGGTGTTTGGTGGCAAGTTAGAGAACCTCAGTGATGTCTTCCATGGTGTCGCTACGGAGGGTACGCAGTTTGGCAACGACGAGATCTTCTCTGGTCTGCCCCGTCGTATCACCATGGGACGCTACCACTCATGGGTGGTGTCGAAGGAGAACTTCCCCGACTGTCTGGAGATCACCGCAGAGAGCGACGAGGGACAGATCATGGCCCTCAAGCACAAGACACTCAACATCCGTGGTATCCAGTTCCACCCAGAGAGCGTGCTCACTCCCGATGGTCGCAAGATGCTCCAGAACTGGCTCTTCCTTTAATTATCAATTATCCATTGTCAATTATCAATTAAAATAAGTATGGCACAGACAATGAAAGACATCCTGAACAGGATGCTGAACCACGAGGAACTGTCTCGTGAAGAAATGAAGAATATTCTGATAGGTATCACTCAGAGTGAGTATCCCACGGAGCAGATCACCGCCCTGCTCACGGCCTTGCAGATGCGTGGTGTGACGGTAGATGAACTCCTTGGTTTCCGTGATGGTATCTTGGAGACGGGTGTTCCTGCCATCCTGAATGCAGACCGTTATATTGACGTGGTTGGTACTGGTGGCGACCGTAAGAACACCTTTAATATCTCTACCACCTCGTGTTTCGTCATCGCAGGTGCTGGTTATAAGGTGGCCAAGCATGGCAACTACGCTGCCACCTCCGTATCAGGAGCCTCGAACGTGATCCAGCATCACGGCATCAAGTTTACGGACGATCTCGACAAACTGAACCGCTCGCTCAACGAGGCAGGTATCGTGTATCTCCACGCCCAACTCTTCGCCAAGGCCATGAAGTTCGTGGGTCCGATCCGTAAGGCTTTGCAATTCCCCACCATCTTCAACCTCTTAGGTCCGTTGGTGAATCCCTCACAGCCCAAGTGCCAGTTGCTCGGTGTGGCCAACCTCGACCAGATGCGCCTCTACCATCAGGTGTATCAGAAGATCGGCATCGACTACGGTATCGTGAACTCCATCGACGGCTACGACGAGATCTCGCTGACGGGTGACTTCAAGGTGACTACCAAGAACTACGAGCGTATCTTCAAGCCCCAGGATCTCGGCTTCGAGATTGCCAAGCCAGAGGAACTCGTGGGTGGTGCTACGGAGGAAGAGGCTGCACAAATCTTCGACAGCGTGCTCGAGAACCGTGCCCTACCCGCCCAGAAGAACATCGTACTGGCCAATGCCGCCTTTGGCATCCAGGTACTCGAGAAGGGTGAGAAGACCATCGAGGAGTGTATCGCCATTGCCCGCGAGAGTATCGACAGTGGTAAGGCTCTGGCTACCTTCAAGAAATTCGTAGAACTGAACAGTTAAACCATTATGGCAGATATATTAGAAAAGATTGTCGCCTACAAAAAACTGGAGGTGGAACGCTACAAGAAGGAACTCTCGTACGAGCTTATTCGGAGTCGCGTCGAGGCCTTCGACAAAGGCCGCACAGAGTCCATGAAGGCGGCACTCATTGGTTCTAGCACGGGCATCATCGCTGAGTTCAAGCGGAAGTCACCGTCTAAAGGATGGATCAACAAAGAGGCGTCACCCAGTATCGTTCCCAAGAGTTATCAGGAGCATGGTGCCGCCGCCCTGAGCATCCTCACGGATACGCATTTCTTCGGAGGAAGTGGTGTCTATATCAGGAATGCCCGACTGTCGAAGGTCAACATCCCCATCCTGTATAAGAACTTCATCATCGACGACTACCAGATCTATCAGGCCCGTCTCGCTGGCGCCTCTGCCATCCTGCTGATTGCTGCCTGTCTGACCAAGGAACAGTGCAGTGACTATATTGCCAAGGCCCATGAGATCGGACTGGAAGTACTGTTGGAGATGCACACGGAGGCAGATACAGAGTATGCAGAACTGGGCCCGGACCTGTACGGTGTCAACAACCGTAACCTCGGCACCTTTGAGACGGATGTCAACAACTCTTTGCAGTTGCTCGCACGGCTGCCATACGATGGTATCAAGGTCAGCGAGAGTGGTATCTCCGATCCCTCCGTCGTCAAACAACTGAGGGACTACGGCTATCGTGGTTTCCTGATTGGCGAGAACTTCATGAAGGAACCTGATCCGGGACTGGCCCTTGCAAACTTCATTGCACAGATAGGATGATAAAGGTAT
Organism: uncultured Prevotellaceae bacterium; assembly: GCA_902784615.1. Classification (GTDB taxonomy): domain Bacteria; phylum Bacteroidota; class Bacteroidia; order Bacteroidales; family Bacteroidaceae; genus Prevotella. The sequence goes on from CACZVN010000025.1 coordinate 16,102, forward strand.
GTGGCATGCGCGAGGCCGATAACATCCGCGAGGTAGAGGCACTGGGGATAGACCTGATGGGGTTAATCTTCTGGCCCAAGTCCAAGCGCTATGTCGCTGAGCGGCCTCAGTATCTGCCAACGCAGGTCAAGAAGGTGGGCGTGTTTGTGGATGCCTCCCTCGAGGATATCCGCCAACATATCCAGGACTATCAGTTGGACATCATCCAACTGCACGGCCATGAGACACCTGATTTTATTGCCCAATTATCAATTTTCAATTTTCAATTTTCAATTATCAAAGCCTTCAACATCGCCACAGCGGAAGACCTCGCACAGACCAAACCCTACGAGGGCATCGTGGATTATTTCCTCTTCGATACTAAGGCCCAGTTGCCAGGGGGCAGTGGTGAACAGTTCGACTGGAGCGTCCTCTCCCACTACGAGGGAACCACGCCCTTCCTGCTCAGCGGAGGAATCGGACCTGACGATGCAGAGCGCATCAAGTCGTTCCATCACCCACGCTGCATAGGCATTGATCTCAACTCCCGTTTCGAGATCGCACCAGGCCTCAAAGATGTCAATCAACTCAAAGATTTCATATCTAATCTTTAATGTTTAATGTTTAATGTAGTATGAACAAGATTAATCAGTTATTCGCAAACAATAAAGACAAGAAACTCTTGTCGCTCTATTTCTGTGCTGGTTGTCCGACGCTCGAAGGCACAGGTGATGTCATCAAGACCATGGAGCGTCGTGGTATCGCCATGATCGAGGTGGGTATCCCCTTCAGTGATCCCCTGGCCGACGGCCCTGTCATCCAGAGTGCAGCCACCCAGGCCCTGAAGAACGGTATGAACCTGAAGACCCTCTTCGCCCAGTTAAAGGAAATCAAGGACGAGGTGCAAATCCCGCTCGTGCTCATGGGTTATCTGAATCCCATCCTGCACTACGGTATCGAGGCTTTCTGCCAGAGTTGTGTGGAGAGTGGTGTCAGTGGGATGATCATCCCTGACCTGCCTTTCAAGGACTATCAGGACATCGTGAAGCCTATTGCCGACAAGTACGACCTGCGCGTCATCATGCTCATCACACCAGAGACCAGTGAGGAGCGCATCCGCTTTATCGACGACAATACCGACGGCTTCATCTATATGGTATCGTCTGCCGCCATCACAGGTGCCCAGAAGAGTTTCGACGATGCCAAACAGGAGTATTTCCGTCGCATCAACGCGATGAACCTGCGCAATCCCCGTATGATCGGCTTCGGTATCAGCAACAAGCAAACCCTCGAAGCCGCCCAGAACAATGCCGCTGGCGCCATCATCGGCTCGAAGTTCGTCACCTTGCTCAATGAGAGTCAGAACGCTGACGAAGCCCTCGACAAACTCTTCGCTGCCCTTGAGCAATAAGAAAAAAGCCACACGATTTGTGTGGCTTTTTTATTTGAGATATTTCTTAACACAAAGGGGGACTCTTTTTTGTGCGAGTAGCAAATTATTCTCCGTTTTTTGCATAATTGTTTACTACGATTGTGTTCTTGTGTCTGGCGATGCGGATTTTGTTCCTGCTGCAAAACTGGCCAGAAGGGAAGGTGTTGACTTCATATTAATTGCGACACGTTTTCATGCCTTGATGCCTGTTTGTCGCCGATTGCTGCAGTTGTCGCAACAACCTCAACCGAAAAACGGCAAAAAGTTTGGAATGTGCCTCAATAACGTCTTATCTTTGCACCAGAGTTAAAAAATAAAGTAATAATTAAACGTAAAAAAAGAAGTTATGAAGACTATCAGGAAATCCGTGATTTTGGTGATCAGCAGCATTTTTGCCGCAGTAAGTTTTACAGCATGTTCAGCCGACGACGGCATCGTTGAGCAGACCCCTACCTTTACTACTAATAATATAGAGCACCCAGTATCGGATGTCAAGGTGACGGCATCTGGTATCGTGAGAGTCGAGACAAAGAAGAGCTTCACCCGTGGCAACGACGGCGAACTTAAGCCCGAGGACTTCAATATCAGACAGGTCTCAGCGTCAGAGGCCGAGATGATGCTTCAGGACGGTGGCGGATCGAGCACCTTCTACATGTATCAGTGGGTAACGCTGAACTATTTCTGCAATACCGCAGACGGTTCCCAGAAGGAACTTTCGGAACTCGTGGTATGGCCCTATCGCAATTATGGTTTATGGGAATCGAACCCTGCTGCCGAGCAACTGGTTATCGGCTGTCACAGCACCATCACCAGCAACGCCCAGTGCCCCTCTAACTTCAGCAACATGTCTTCTCTGGGCGAGATCAATATGCTGGCCCTGTTTGCCAACGGATATAGCCAGAATGCACTGGTCGTCGTTCCCGACTACGAGGGCTACGGTTCTACCGCCAGCATCCCCCACCCCTACTGCAACCGCGAGCTTACTGCCGAGCAGGTGGTGACTGGTGCGAAGGCCGGCCTGAGCTATTATGAAAACAATGTGTCGAAGATGGACCCCGACTGGTCGGGTGTAGCCATCGGTTACTCACAGGGTGGTGCCGTAGCAGCAGGCGTTCTGCGCTACTGTCAGGAGCACAATGAGACCTCGCTCCGTCTGAAGGGTGCCGTATGCGGTGACGGTCCTTACGATCCCCTGGCCACGCTGAAGCGCTATATCGAGATGGACAAGCTCTATATGCCCGTGGCTCCCTCCCTGCTGCTGAAGGGTGCAGTCGATACCGACCCCGACATGATGGCCCTCAACTGCAAATATGAGGACTTTGTGACCGATGAATTCTTCCAGACTGGTATCTTCGACATGATCAGGGACAAGAAGGCGACTACCGACGACATTCAGGCAGCACTGCTCAACCACTCATACAAGTATGGCGACGAAGGCGGCTTCACGATGAGAGCCCTGTCGAACGACGGTTTCCTTCCCTACACCAAGAGCAACGCCACCGACTCAAAGGGCAAGAAGCGCACCTTCGAGCTGGAGAACGGCAAGGGCTACAACTACTGCACCGTCGATCAGTGCCTCAAGCCCGAGGTCATCGAATACTTCCGCAACGGTACCATCTCTGGCGATGTTCCCGAGGCCAAGCTGAAGGCTCTTGAGAATGCCCTGGCCAAGAATGCGCTCACAGCCGGCGGCTTCACTCCGGGCAAGGGCTTCACCTTCTTCCACTCCATTGGCGACGAGGTAGTGCCTTACTGCAACTTCGAGAGCGTTCGCAACACCTGGGGTGTTAACAGTATCGAAGCCCTCTCATACCAGTCATCAACCACGTTGCACGTAGCAACCGGTACTGCGTTCTTCTTATCTTACTGTGGCAATCTGGTGGATGAGATCCTCAAAGGCGAGTGGGCTCCTCGTGAAGAAACCATTGGTGGTCACTTCTGGGCACGCAGCTGTGAGTAAAAGTTGGTTTTATTTAGATAACGCACAATGAGGTGACCCCGAAAAGTTGGGGACAAAGAAAATAGCCACACGATAATGTGTGGCTTTTTTCTTTGAATTATTTCTTAGAAGTTCTTTCTGACGCCCTGCCATTCGGGGAATTTCATCTTCAGGTACTCGTCATCGAGGAAGAGGGCGGACTGTCCTACCTGGCCCTTCAACTGCCAGTCGAGCCACTTCACCACGGCCTTGGCGTAGTTGCCGCCATACTTCTCGTAATAGGTGCCACTGTGACCATCCTTGGAGTTCAGCATCACCACGGGAATATTGTCAGCAATGCGCTCGTAGTCCTTCTGGGCATTGGCATAGGCGATGTCGCCAGGACCACCGATCATATAGAACATCGGGGTATGAAGGTTCTTCAGATTCTCTTTCGTCGTACCCATCATCTCCATATCGCCGATACCAGAGTTCAGCATCACACAGGTCTTGATACGGGGATCATAGGCCACGCCCAACACCTGGGCACCACCGCACGACTGTCCCATCGCTGCCACATGGTCGAGATCCAGGCAATGGTAGTACTCTGAGCCTGCAGTGGCATTCTGCTCTATCAGCCAGTCGAGCACCTCCAGCAACATCTTGGGATAAGTACTGAAGACTGGTGCTGACGGCTGCTGCTTTTTGGCCTTCTTGGCTTTCTTAGCGGCCTCTTCGCGCTGCTTGGCCTGCTGCTCGTCGCGCGCCTTCTTCTCCTCAGCAGTCATGGGCAGGATCTTCTCGCCATTGGCCATGATCACCTCACCCTTGGTCTCGGGATAGGCAGCCTTCAGCACACCTCGCCATTGTGCCATCACATCCTCCTCATCGTACGGGCCGATGGCTGCTGCCACATAACCGTAGGATGCCACCTCGCTCAACAGCAGGCGCATCTCCACATTATTATTAAAACAGGCGCCGTTGGCATACACGATCACAGGCAGGGCACCCTTCTGGGCCACCACCTCCTTCAGGTTCTGGGGACGATACACCGTGAAGCCTGGACAGGAGGCATCACCTACCACTTCCGACTTAAACGGACCCGTACCACCTTCTTCCACTACTTGCCTTTGGGCTGTCTGGGCATTCGTCAGCCCCACACTTGCAGCGATCATCATCGCCGTCATTACTAATTTCTTCATAATCATTTAAAGTTTATAGGTAATTGTTGATAATCTCTGTTGTTTGTTCTGCAAAAATACTCATTATTAACGGATTATCCAAATGTTTTGCCATTTTTCTGAGGTTAAACTACGCAGTATATGTACACAATGGTGTCTGGAACTACTGTGTACACTATTTGCGTTTTGTTTAATATTTTCTTTTATATGTGATTGCCTAGTTAGATTTACAATACAAAATTATAAAAATATGCTTATCTATACACTAAATTGCTTAATCATCTGAAATACAGGTAGTTGTATAGTGTATAGAGACATGTAGAAATTGTTTGTCTATACACTAAATTCAGTATTTTCGTACTATTTTAAGCACAAAACAGTACTAACATGCTGAAAATAAGAGTGTTTCATAATAACAAAAATAGTTGGAACAGTTTGTTTCTAGGCTAGAAACAAACTGTTTCAGAGGTAGAAACGATTTGTTCCAAATGTTGAAACTAAGTTGGAACAAAATTTACCATCTAAAAAGCATTATAAAAACGTAAAGAAAAATAGCAAATAGTGTATAGTTAGCCATCAAAATTTAGGCTCTATACACTATCTATCTTATTGAAATACAGATATTTATTGTATATAGTGTATAGTTGAGCCATTTTTTTGAAATATTTCTAGGAAAATAGTATATTCAGAAAATGTTTACTGGTGACAATTTGTAACCGGTCCCAATTGGCAACGAATGACTGTTGCGTAAATTAATAAGGTATTCGTTGGCAATCTCGAATATTTTTCGTATCTTTGCAGAAGAATCATCTAAAACAATACGCAATATGGAAACTAAACCCAGACATCGCAGGATGAGACGGATTGTCTCTGTTCTTTTCGCTTTTCAATGGTTGATCCTCACGGCCTCAGCCCAGTCCCTACCCTATCAGGATGCGAAGTTGACGGCAGCAGAGCGCGCTGACGACCTGCTCAGCCGACTGACATTGGAGGAGAAGGTCAGTCTGATGATGGACACCTCGCCTGCCATCGAACGGCTTGGCATCCCACAGTTCCAGTGGTGGAACGAGGCCCTACATGGCATCGGACGCAACGGCTACGCCACTGTGTTCCCCATCACGATGGGTATGGCGGCCTCGTGGGACGACGCCCTGTTGCACCGGGTGTTTACGGCCGTGAGCGACGAGGCCCGTGTGAAGGCGCAACAGGCCAAGCGCTCTGGCGACATCCAGCGCTACCAGAGTCTGTCGTTCTGGACACCTAACATCAACATCTTCCGTGATCCCCGTTGGGGACGCGGACAGGAGACCTACGGCGAGGATCCCTACCTGACTTCGAAGATGGGACTGGCCGTGGTGCGAGGTCTGCAGGGTGTGGGCTACCAGGGCGAGGATCTGGGCATCAGTCCCTACAGGAAGTTGCTCGCCTGTGCCAAGCACTTCGCCGTACACAGCGGTCCTGAATGGAACCGCCATGAGTTCAACGTGGAGAACCTGTCTGAGCGCGACCTCTGGGAGACCTACCTGCCAGCCTTCAAGGCACTGGTGCAGGAGGGTAAGGTGGCAGAGATCATGTGCGCCTACCAGCGCATCGACGGACAGCCCTGTTGTTCGCAGACACGCTACGAACAGCAGATCCTGCGCGACGAGTGGGGCTTCGACGGACTGATCACCTCAGACTGTGGCGCCATCCGCGACTTCCTGCCCAGATGGCACAACACGGCGAAGGATGCTGCCGAGGCTTCAGCCCAGGCCGTACTGGCTGGTACGGACGTGGAGTGCGGATCGGAATACAAGAATCTGCCTGAGGCCGTGAGGCGTGGCGACGTGAAGGAAGCGGACCTCGACAAGAGTCTGCGCCGTCTGCTCATCGCCCGTTTCGAGTTGGGTGACTTCGATGCTGACGACCTGAATCCCTGGACGAAGATCCCTGAGAGTGTGGTGGCCTCGGAGGCGCATAAGCAACTTGCCCTCGACATGGCCCGTAAGAGTATCGTCCTGCTGAAGAACGACGGTGCGCTGCCACTGGCCAAGACTGCGGCTGTCGCCGTACTTGGTGCCAATGCCGTGGATTCCGTGATGATGTGGGGCAACTACTCGGGCTATCCCACAAAGACCATCACAGCCTTAGAGGGTATCCAGCGTCTCGCCCCACAGGCACGCTATATCAACGGCTGCGGACTGACGCGCAACGAGGTGTTTGAGAGTCGTTTCGGAAACCTCAGGAATCCGCGTGGCGAGAAGGGTCTGTTGGCCACCTATTATAACAACACGGAGATGGAGGGCGAGGCTGCCACGACGGTGAATATGACTGCCCCCGTGATGCTGAGCAATGGTGGCAATACCGTATTCGCCCCTGGCGTGAACCTCGAGAATATCTCTGCCCGCTTCGACGGCACCTTCATCCCCTCGCAGGACGAGACGGTGATCTTTAAGATCGGGGCCGACGACAAGGTGAGACTGATCGTGGATGGTGACACCATCGTGAACTTCTGGAGCGTGCGCCAGCGCATCCAGAGCAGTCAGAAGGAGATGGCAGTGAAAGCCGGACAGGCCTATCGCATCGAGATCGACTACGTGCAGGAGGTTGGCTTCGCCGTACTGGGGTTTGACATCCAGCACAAGGTGGCACCCACACAGGAGGAACTGCTCGCACAGATCGGCAACACGGAGACCGTGGTCTTCGTAGGTGGTATCTCTCCCAAACTGGAGGGTGAGGAGATGCGCGTGGATGAAGAGGGTTTCAAGGGCGGCGACCGTACCAGCATTGAACTGCCAAAGGCACAGCGCGAGACGCTCCAGATGCTCCACAAGGCAGGCAAGAAGGTGATTTTCGTGAACTGCTCGGGCTCAGCCATGGCACTCACACCAGAGTTGGAGTCGTGCGACGCCATCATCCAGGCATGGTATGGCGGGGAGAAGGGCGGACAGGCCTTGGCTGAAGTGCTCTTTGGCGAGTATAACCCCAGTGGCAAGTTGCCCATGACATTCTACAAGAGCACAGATGAACTGCCCGACTTCCTCGACTACACGATGAAGAACCGCACCTACCGCTACTATACGGGCGAGGCGCTGTTTCCCTTCGGCTATGGCATGAGTTATACGCAGTTCGAGATTGGCAAACCCACCTATAAAGATAATAAGGTACGCGTGAACGTGAAGAACCTCGGATCGAGGGCTGGCCTTGAAACAGTGCAGGTGTATATCAGAAACTTGGGCGACACAGAGGGCCCCCTGAAGAGCCTGAGAGCCTACCAGCAAGTAGCGTTGAATCCCGGTGAGGCCAAGACCGTCACCATCGACCTGCCACGCAGCAGTTTCGAGGGTTGGGACGTAAAGATCAACACCATGCGCGTGGTGCCTGGCAAATATGAGTTGATGGTGGGCTCATCGAGTGCCGACAAGGACCTGAAGAAAAAAGTTGTTGTTATCAAATAAAAAAATCGGAGCGCTTGCTCCGATTTTTCTTTACTTCTTAGTCTCCTCCGCTTTGGGGGCTGGTGCCTTCTTAGCAGCAGGCTTCTTCTCAGCCTTCGGCTTGGCAGGTTTCTTCTCTGCTCCTTCCAGCTTCTCCAGACGAGCCTTCAGACGGGTGATCTCCTTATCCTTCATCTCGATCTCATCACCCTGGTTCTTGATGGTCGTGAGCAGACCTTCGAGCTCGTCGTTATCGATGTCGAGCGGATAGAGGGCATTTACCCTGTTGATGAAGTCACCGAGGATGTTCATGTAGTTCGTGAAAGCATCGAACGGTCCGCTGTAGATGCCACGATCCAGACCTACGTTAGAGGGCTTGGTGGTCATGAAGCGGAAGTTGTTGGAAGCCTGCAGATAGTCCCAGTCCTGATTGATGCGCGGATCGTTGGCGATGCGCAGACGGTCGGCCACACTGTAGAGCTTATTGAAGGCCTCACGCTGCATGGCGTTACCTAACCAACAGCTGCAGTCGCGCTCTTCATCGACCCACGACAGGGTGTCGGGCACGTCAAGGTTACCCACGCTCTTGCAGGCCTTGCAGATCTCCGTCGGCGTAGAGAAGGTGATGCCCTTCTCCTTGGCACATCCAGGCAATGCATGGATGAAGTCGAGGATATTGCTGCTGAGCGGCTGGGCGATACCCAGGGCAGAGAGTTCCATGAAGATATTGATGATCTGCTCCTCTTCAGGCAGACGGGCAATGCGGTCGATATAGGCATCGGCGAAGAGGGGATAGCCGTCCCATTCGGAGTTGTTGAAACGCAGCGAGATATCATCGGAGAGCTCGATATCGCGGAGCAACAGCTTCAGGTTGGGAGCCTGGTTGCAGTTATAGACATAGTGGGGCGACTTCCATCCGAGCACGTGCTTGGCACCCTCGGTGAGCATACCCTTGAAACCAAGGGCGGCGATCTGAGCACCGATGTCATCGCTGTAGATCAGCGACGAGTTACGGGCCACGGTGGGTTTCTTGCCAAAGAGTTCCTCGATCTTGGCAGCCTGTTTCTTTACGTCGAGGGCGAAGGTCTCCTCATTGGCCAGTGACGACAGACCGTGGCTGTAGGGCTCTGCAAGGAACTCCACACAACCGGTCTCGTTCATGGCCTGCAGTTTCTCCAACACCTGAGGCGCATGCATCTCCAACTGCTCGATACCTGTACCAGACAGGGAGAAGGCTACCTTGAAATACTTGCCGTTCTCGTTGATCATGTCGTGGAGCGTGTTCAGCGCAGGCATGTACGAACGTTCGGCGATGTCGGTGATGCTACGCTCGTTCTCGTAGTCATCGTAGTAATAATGATCGGTACCGATATCAAAGAAACGGTAGCGCTTCAGATGAACAATCTGATGTATCTCGAAATATAAACAAATCGTTTTCATAATTATCAATTTTCAATTATCAATTTTCAATTAATTTACTGTTCCCAGCCGAGGGTGCGGCGATAGAGTGTGCGGATCCAAGTACCGACTTTCTCCCAAGTGATCTGATCCACCTCACGCTTGCCCTCATCCTTCAGATACTGGAAGAGCGACTCGTTGTGGCAGATCGAATAGATGGCATCAGCCAGGGCGTGGATGTCCCAGTAGTCAACCTTGATACAGTTGTCGAGGATCTCAGCACAGCCCGACTGCTTCGAGATGATCGAAGGCGTACCGCACTGCATAGCCTCCAGTGGCGAGATACCGAAAGGCTCACTCACAGAAGGCATCACATATACATCAGATGCTTTCAAGCACTCATAGACTTGTTTGCCACGCATGAAGCCAGGGAAGTGGAAACGGTCGGCGATGCCACGCTCGGCTGCGAGGTGGATCATCGCGTCCATCATGTCACCAGAGCCAGCCATACAGAAGCGGACGTTGCGTGTACGATGGAGCACCATCGTAGCGGCCTCCACGAAATACTCAGGACCCTTCTGCATCGTGATACGGCCGAGGAAGGTGACGACCTTCTCCTTGCCCGTATGGTCAGGACGCGGGATGGCCTGATACTCGTCGGGCAACGGATAGACGGCGTTGTGCACGGTGTAGCACTTACGCGGATCCTGATGATACTGGTGGATCACCGTCTGGCGCGTCAGTTCCGACACGCACATGATACAGTCGGCCCAGTCCATACCGTTCTTCTCAATCGAATAGACGGTGGGGTTCACCTTACCACGGCTACGGTCGAAATCAGTAGCGTGGACGTGGATGCACAGGGGCTTGCCACTCACCTGCTTGGCATGGATGCCAGCGGGGAAGGTGAGCCAGTCGTGGGCATGGATAATATCGAACTCCTCAGCACGGGCCACCTGACCTGCGATGATCGAGTAGTTATTGATCTCCTCGTGCAGGTTACCAGGATAACCTCCGGCGAACTCCATCGCACCGAGATCGTTCACGTTCATATAGTTGAAGTCGGCATAGATATGCTCACGGAGCTTGAAATAGTAATCAGGATCCATGATATTACCCACGCGCTGCTTCACGTAGTCGTAATCGACATCGCGCCAGGCGATAGGCACAGCATTCATAGCGACGATACGACAGGCATGCTGGCTCTCATCACCAAAGGGATGAGGCAGGCAGAGCACGGTCTCTATATCTCCCTGGGCCTTCAGACCCTCGGAGATTCCATAGTTAGCAGTGGCGAGTCCACCAAATACATGAGGAGGATACTCCCATCCAAACATTAATACTTTCATCGTCGTTCCTCCTTATTTTTGATATGAATACTTATCCATCAGCTTAAGCGTGCGCAGGATCTCTGCCACGTTCATCGCAAACGACATGGCACCACGTCCGTGGAACGGCGGGTTACCGTCGAAGAGCTCAGAGATGGTGCCGATGGCATGGTAGTCCATCTCGTCCTCATAGCCCACCAACTGACGCTCGATGAAACTGAGACGGCTGCGCTTGTAGAGTTTCAGACAGGCCTCCATATAGAAACCACCAAGCCATGGCCAGGCCGTTCCCTGATGGTAGGCATAGTCGCGCTGGGTCTGTGGACCCACATATACGGGGTTATAGCCACCACTCTTCGGAGAGAGGGAGCGCAAGCCCTTCGGCGTCAGCAGTTCACGGGTACAGATATCGACCACGCTCTTCATCTGCTGCTGAGAGAGCGGCGAGTAGTCGAGGGCCACGGCGAAGATCATATTCGGACGGACACTCCAGTCCATCATGTTGCCATCAACATAATCAAGCAGATAGCCGTACTCATTGACGAAGGTCTCCACGAACGAGGCCTTCACCTTGGCAGCGAGTTCCTCCAGATGCTTGACAGCCTTCTCGTCCTTCTGATCAGTAGCCATCGAAGCGCAGAACTTCAGGGCGTTGTACCAGAGGGCATTGAACTCCACGATATAGCCTGAGCGCGGCACAACGGGACGGCCGTTGGCCGTGGAGTTCATCCACGTGACGGCCTTGTCGCGACCATTCGAGTAGAGTAGTCCGTTCTCGTCGAGACGGAGATTCGGATGACCACCCTTCTCAATATACTTCACGATATCCTTAACCAGTTTTCCGTATTTCTTGAAGCCAGCCTCAACACCGACCTCCTTCACATACTGCTGGATAGCCCAGACAGCCCAGAGGGGAACGTCGGGCTGCTCGATCTCGTAGATCTTGGCCGACAGCGGCTTCTCCTCCATGAACTCACGGAGTGCCTTTTCTGCCGTCTTCATCACGAACTCAAAATAATCAACCTCACCGATAGCCAGTGTCAGTCCCGGCAGAGCGATGAACGTATCGCGGGCGCGCACCTTGAACCAAGGATAACCAGCCAAGAGATAACGGTCGTCGTTCTTCTCGCGCTTATGGAACTGGTGGGCAGCGGTGACCAGACAGTGATAGAAGTTATCACGCGGTACACGATCGGCCACCTCCTCATCGAAGAGTTTCTTCATAGCCGACGGCTTGATGGGCGATGTAGAACCAGAGAAGATGATACTCTCACCCTTCTTGATCGGCATCTCGAAATAGCCAGGCACGTAGAGATCCTCATTGGAGGCATAGCCACGCTCCTGCTCCTTCGGATATTCGATACCACGATACCAGTCGGGTTGGAAGATGAACTCATTCTTCTTGGAGAACTGCATGTAAAGGTCAGGATAGCCTGCATACATACAGGTCTTGATACCATTTTCCACCTGACTGTACTCACGGCTGGCCGTAGCGTTCTCGTGGGTAAACTGGCGCACACTGCGGAAGGCCAGGAACGGACGGAAGCGCAAAGTGGTGGCTGAGTGGGCCTCCACCAGCGTATAGCGAATCAGGATGCGGTCCTCATAATGCTGGAAGATCACTTCCTTCTTCAACACGACACCACCCACACGATACGTGGTCGTAGGCACTTTGGTGGCATCAAACTCACGGATGTACTTGTGTCCATTAGGACTGAACGTGTTGCCCTGATACTTGTGGAGTCCGAGGTTGAATTCCGCTCCATGCTGGATGACCGTACAGTCGAGCGAGGACAAGAGCACATGGTTCTCATCATCGAGCTCAGGTACAGGCACTACCAGCAGACCATGGTACTTACGCGTGTTGCAATCCACCAGCGTGGAACTGCTGTAGGCACCAGAACGGTTGGTTCGGAGGAATTCACGACGGAGACTCTCCTGCAGGTTAGTCATCACGGCTTTTTCTAATCGTAAATAGCTCATAGTTCCTGTCTAAAGGTATTTAATTATTGAAATATTAGTCTTTAATTCCCCAAAGGTAAGAAAAAATACGCAGTCTGCAAAGGATTTCCCGTTATTTAACAAATATTTAAGCAAAAACAACAGGCAAGCCGAGGGGCTTGTCTGAAGATTTAAGCAGGAATCAGGAAATTGATGACTTCCTGTTCGACGTTGATCTGATAGTGTCCGACAGGTGTTTTCATCAACCGTCCGTCGATACCTACCATGGCATGTTTGGCATAATCCACCTGCACCTCCTTCGTACGATAAGGGTGCACACTACGGTGGTTGAGGAAACGTCCTGTCACCAACAGCCATAATCCCTCTATCAGTTGTACTACCTCTGGATGATACACTACGCTGACATCGAGCATCCCGTTATAGGGTACGGCATTGGGCGTCTGTCCGTAGCCAGGGCCACTACCAATACAGACCGTCATCACCTTACGATCAATCACGTCGGAATTGATCCTGAGTTTCATCTTATACTCCATACGGTGGAAGAGCATCACGAAGAGCGACGAGATAAAGGACAAGGTACGCGAGCCGAACAGACGGCGCGTCTGACGGCGCAGGTTCATGATGTCTGCCGTCATACCGATATTGATGCAGTTCAGGAAGTAACGATGACACTTCTCGCCCTTGGCATTCGAGTAGCGGATACAGCCGAGATCGACCTTGCGGACGCGATGCTGGATCAGCCAATCGACAGTCTGCTCCAACTCATCCTCGTCGAAGTCCCAGAAACGGGCGAAGTCGTTCATCACACCATTGGGGATGACGCCCAAGGCGATACTCTCGCGCACCTCTTTCTCTTCCATCATCAGACAGTTCACGGCATCGTTCAGGGCTGAGTCGCCACCCACGATGACGATCGTCTTATAACCATTGGAGATCATCATCTTCATCAGGCGTTCCACACTGTCGCTGGTCTCACTCTGCACGAAGTCATAATCCACATGACGGGCGTCGAGCACCTTCTGGATCTTCTCCCAGCGCTTGCGCTTGTTTGAGATACCTGCTTTCGGGCAATACAGGATGCCCCACTTGGTCGTTTCTTTTGCTTCCATATTTTTATATAATTTCATTTCCTCTATCCTATATCGGCTATCTGCATGATCTGTCTCACTTTATCATCCATGGGGAGGGTGGCGTCTATCCAATGGATGGTGAAGCCACGACGCTCCATCCCACGGAACCATGTCATCTGACGCTTTGCAAACTGATGGATGGCGATCTCCAGACGCTTGAACATCTCGTCGTAGGAGAGCTTGCCCGTCAGATACTCTGTCACAAACTTGTATTCCAGACCGTAGTAGGTTAGGTCCTCTGAAGGAATGCCCTCATCAAGCAGAGCCCTCACCTCCTCTACCATACCCTCCTCCAGACGGGCCTTCAGACGGCGGGTGATCTTCTCACGGCGCAGTTCGCGGTCAATATTCACACCTATAATAATACTATCCACAGACGGCAGTTCCCTTTTCGGCATGGGGTGCTCCAGATTATAGGTCTCTATCTCGATGGCACGGATGGCACGCTGGCAGGAATCAACATCCGTCGTGTTGTGCATATTGGAATGATTCCTAGACTTCAGTTCCGTCAACATCTGTGTCAGTTCTGCCAGTGATTTACCTTCAAGGCGGTCGCGCAGTTCCTGGTTCTGTGGCACAGGTGAGAGTTTATAACCTTTCAGCACAGCCTCGATATAGAGTCCCGTCCCACCACAAAGGATAGGAACGGCTCCCCTACTCCGGATATCCTCGTAGGCATCAAAAAAATCCTGCTGGTATTCGAAAAGATTGTACTTCGTACCTGGTTCACGGATATCAATGAGATGATACGGGATCCTCACAGCGTGCCTTTCCCCCTGTAAGGTCTCAACGGTATAGTCGGCAAGGTCTTTCCCCGTTCCGATATCCATGCGGCGATAGACTTGTCGAGAATCCGCAGAGATAATCTCCCCACCGATCTCTGCCGCCAATCGTGCCGCCAAAGGTGTCTTCCCCGAGGCTGTCGGCCCTAATATCGTGATCATCTTTTGCATCTCGTCGGCAAAGATAAATAAAAAAAGCCGTCCGACAAAATCGAACGGCCATTTTTTATGTATCTGTCTGATATTATTTCAACTCAGCGAGGTACTTAATGGTGCGAACCATCTGAGAAGTGTAAGAGTTCTCATTGTCGTACCAAGCAACAACCTGAACGAGAGAGTTGCCATCACCGATCTTAGAAACCATGGTCTGGTTAGCGTCGAACAGTGAACCGAACTTCATACCGATGATGTCGCTAGAAACCAGCTTCTCCTCAGTGTAACCG
>CACZVN010000026.1 GCA_902784615.1 uncultured Prevotellaceae bacterium
TCTTCGCAACCGTGCTTTGGAAACGTTGATTGAGGTGACAGAACGCGAGGAGGGCATCTCAATAAAAAAAGGTGGTGTCAAGCAGTAGACGCGCTCCGTTGACACAGCGGGGTCAGGACACTTTGTGACATCACGTGCGCGCGCGATAGTTGTCTTAAGCCAAAAACAAGTGTCCCATCTGTCCCATCTGTCTCTGTCGTTTTGTGGAAAAGGGACAGGGACAGATGGGACAGATAGGACACATAAAAAGTGAGTAAGACAACTACAAACAGCGGGACGGCATTCTTTTGTTAGAGCCGTTTTCGTCCTGACAATAAGGAGTCCTTTTCGCAAAATAAGGACTCCTTAATTTTCCTAAAGGGCTCCTTATTTCTCAAAAAGGACTCCTTAATGAACAGCGGGGCCATTGGCCCCGCTGCGCTGTTGGCTTATCGGGCGCTGACGTACTTGTGGAGGGTGGCGCGGACGGCACCGGGACCGGCGTAGAGTTCCTTGACCATACCCTCGATCTGCTCACCGAGGCCGGCCTCGTAGAGGTCGAGGCCGAAGACATCCTTGCGGCTGTAGAGCTGACGGAGCGGACTCCAGTCCTGATCAGCCTTGCCGATCTCCAAGGGGGCGACGATGGCCTGCAGTTCCTCGAGCATCGGGTCGGGCGAACAGTCGAACGGTGTGCCGTCGTCCTTGATGCCCTTCAGGTAACGGGCGTAGCCGGCCAGTGTGAGGGGAATCAACACGAGGTTCGACTTGTCGAGGCCACGGGTAATGTATTTCTTCAGTGTCTCGCCGAAACGGATGGGCAGTTTCTGTGAGGTGTCACAGGCGATACGCTGTGGCGCGTCGGGCATGAAGGGGTTCGGCAGACGGCGGTTGATGACGGCGCCAATGAACTCGTAGGGGTTCAGCACGCCTGGATCGACGACCACGGGCATGGCCTCCATATAACCGATCTTCTGGATGAACGCGCGCAGGTCGTCGTCCTTCATCTCGGCACTGATCAGCGTATAGCCGAGCATACAACCATAGATCGACATAGCCGTGTGGAGCGGGTTCAGACAGGTGGTCACCTTCATCGTCTCCACCTTATCGACGGTCTCACGCGTGGTATAGAGGGCACCGCCGAGGTCGAGTGGGGGACGACCGTTGGTGTAATGGTCCTCGATGACGAGATACTGCACCTCTTCGGCATTCACGAAGGGAGCCGTGAAGGTGTGCTTCTCGGTCTCGATATAGTCGTTGTCCTCGAAGCCGTCGGCAGCGAGCATCTCCTTCACCTTCTCGTGGGGACGCGGCGTGATCTTGTCGATCATCGACCAGGGGAAGGTGATCTTCGTTTCGTCCTTCAGGTAGTCGAGGAAGGTAGCGGGAACGAGCCCGTCGCTGACCCAGCGCTCGGCATAGGCAAAGACACCAGCCTTCACCTTGTCGCCGTTGTGCGAGCAGTTGTCCATCGACTGTACGGTGAGTGGCAACTGTCCGGCGTTGAAGCGCTCCAACAGCAGGGCACAGACCTTACCCATGGCAAACAGTGGCTTCAAGCCTCGGGCGAGGTCGGCCTCGTTGTAGGTGTAACCCTTCTCGGTGATGGTGAACGAGATCATCTGAAGACTCGGGTTCCTGAAGATCTCCACGAGCCGCTGCCAGTCGGGGAACTGGGGATCGGCCTTCAGGGCCTCGGTGACACTGGCGATGACCTTCTTCTCGATCGAACCGTCAGAGCAGAGGTTCACACAGAGTGAGAGGTTCTTGTAAGGAGCGTAGGCCTTGTCGATGACCTCGAAGTCGAAGGTCTCGGCGACGATCACGCCACGGTCGTATTTACCCGTGTTCAGGGCGTCGTTGAGGATGGCGGCCGGGAAGGCGCGGAAGATGTTGCCGCCACCGAAGTGTACCCATGTCGGCTCCTTGGCGGTCTTCTCGCGCACGGCCTTGATGTCAAACTTTGGAAGCTCGTAGCCTTTGGCTTCCCACTCTGCGGCATTGAACTGGCCGCTCAGTATATCGTTGAGTTTCATAATTATCAATTATCAATTGTCAATTATCAATTAATCAAAGAAGCCGGGTTGTTTGTATTCGATGCCGAGTTCGCGATCGACGGTGGCGAGGATTCCCTGCACCTGTCCGAGGGCAAACATACGGCCGAGGAGCGTATAACCGGCGTTATGGCCGTGGCTCGACTCATCCATGATACCACCGGGCTCGTCGGTGAAGGTCATGCCGTGATCGACACGCATGGGCAATGCCGGATTGGCTTTCTCGAAGATACGGCAGAGTTCGATGAGGTCGGCGCGTCCGCCCAGGTGACTGGCCTCGGTGAAGTCGCCATTGGGGAAGATATGGCAGGAGCGCAGGTGTACGAAGTGGGTGCGCGAGGCGAACTTCTTAGCCAGTTCGACCACGTTGTTATAGGCACCTGCGGAGAGTGATCCGGCACAGAAGGTCAGACCGTTGTGCTTGTTGGGTACGGCATCGAGGAACCACTGGATATCCTCCTCGGTGCGGACGATGCGCGGCAGACCGAGGATCTCGATGGGGGGATCGTCGGGGTGAACACACATGTTCATGCCGTATTCCTCGCACGTCGGCATGATAGCCTCGAGGAAATATTTCATGTTGGCACGGAGCTGGGCCTTGTCGATGCCCTTGTAGAGGTCGAGGAAGTCACGGAACTTCTGGATGGGCGCCTCGTCGTTCTCACTGAAGTTGCCCGACACGAAACCCTGTGTCTTGATGATGATGGTCTCCACGAGCTGGTGATCCTTCTCGGGCGTCATGGTCTTGGCGAGTTCGTCGCACTCGGCGATCACGCTACGGCCTTCACCCCAGCCCTCGGGGAACTGGAACTTCTCCCACTCCTCACGGGCACCCGGGCGCTTCAGGATATAGATGTCGAAGTAGGCAAACTCGGCATAGTTGAAGTAGAGGTTCGTGGCACCGTTGGGATTATCGTGGAACAGGTCGGTACGGGCCCAGTCGAGCACGGGCATGAAGTTGTAGCAGATACAGTGGATGCCCTCTGCCGAGAGGTTACGCAGCGACTCCTTATACACCTCGATCTGATGGTCGCGGTCGGGACCGCCGTATTTGATGGTCTCCACGACGGGCAGGCTCTCCACCACACTCCACCGCATGCCGTAGCTTTCGATATACTCACGCAGGTCGCGGATCTTCTCACGCGTCCAGACTTCGCCTAAAGGTACGTCGTGCAGGGCAGTCACGATGCCCTCAACGCCGATTTGTCTCAGTTGTGCAAGCGTAATCTTGTCCTTCTTGCCAAACCATCTCCATGTTCTTTCCATAATAATCTGTTTTTGATTGTTTTATTTTCTTATTCGTTTATACTTTTTTGATGAATTACCCATGATCAGTTGGCGGAAATCAATCTTTCTCCTGTTTTTCCCAGCCGTTGCAGGACTCTCCTTGGGCGTACTCTCGTTACCATAGCGGTCAGTTGCTGTGACGGCATAGTTGAGCGACTTGCCACGATGGGGAACGGACAGCGACTGGTTCCGATAGCGGGTGGCGATCAGGTTGCGGGCGTCTTTGGTATCGACGGGATAGTCCTCCGAGGCATAGACATTGTAGAGCAGATAGTCGGCCCCGGAGTTGTCACGCGCCCCCAGCCAAGAGAGTTGGTCGATGGTCGCGCCTCTTCGGATATGAAGGACTCTCGCTGGACTGGGTGCCTGTTTCTTTGTCCATGTCATGGGGGGAATCAGGGCAGGGTATTGGTTAAAGTCTTTCGTGAACGTATAGATGCCTTTGATATTGTCTGTCAGGAACTTGGAGCGGAAGAACGTGACGCCTAATCCTTCATTTCTCAATACGTTCATCTCGCGCTTGATGATATCAAGGTTCCAGTTCTTTTCCTGGGGATGCAGCATATAGATGGCCAGTCCGGGGGCCACCTGTCGGCCGTAGGTGTGCTCCTTCCAGTCGGCGACGAAGGGGTAGAAGTTGTTACCCTGGAAGTACATCATCGGGAAGAGTACGTCCATGATACCCTCGCGGAGCCATCCCTGCGCATCCTGGCACACGGCCGTATAGGCGTTCCACCCGCCACTGCGGTAACGGGCGAGGTCGTCGAACTTGCCCACGGGTGAACACGACATCTTCACCCAGGGCTTCTCTGACTTGACGGCCCTGTGGATCTTGCGCACGATATCGGTGATATACCGTCGTCCCTGTTCGCGGCTGACCTTCAGTTTCCAGGTCTCGGGATAACGGATGTAGTCGAGGTGGATGCCGTCGATGTCATAGCGGCGTGTCACCTCCCGGCAGAACTGTGCCAGATAGTCGCCCGTCTGACTCATCTCGGGATCCATATAGCCCTCGTCGCCGACCTTTCTGATCAGGTTCGGAAAGCGTGCCCGCATCTTCTTGCAGCCGTCGCTCGTCCATTTGCCGACGGGAATCGTCACGATCCAGGCGTGACACTCCATGCCGCGCCGATGGCACTCGTCGATGCAGAACTGCAGGGCATCGTAACCCGGTGACTGTCCGGCATTGCCCGTCATACAGATGTCCCAGGGCTCCATCATGGATGGGAAAATGGTACTGGCGCGTACGCGTGTCTGAACGAGAACGGTGTTGATATTGGCCTTCTGCAACTGGTCGAGAATGTTGATAAGTTCCTGCTTCTGCCTATAGGCGGAGTAGGAGTGGGGCCAGTCGAGACCTTTGATGGTGGTGAGCCAGACGGCTCGGATTTCGTGTTTCGGTGTCTGTGCGACTGCGTTCTGCACAAGCAGGAACAGGCATATCGTGCGTATGATCGTCTTCAAAATGTTGCAATATTTAAAAAATTGGTGCAAAGTTAGCAGTTTTTTTTTATTTCTCAAATTAATTCACTACTTTTGCAAGCAAATTATTCTAAAAATTGAATTAAGAGATGATTTCTTTTACTTTAAGTTTGATTGCGCTCGTTCTGGGCTATCTGCTGTATGGCCGTTTCGTGGAACGGGTGTTCGGTCCCGATGACCGTGTGACGCCTGCCGTGGCTAAGGCCGACGGTCTCGACTACATCGTACTTCCTAACTGGAAGATTTTCATGATCCAGTTCCTGAACATTGCCGGTACGGGTCCTATCTTCGGTGCCATCATGGGTGCGAAGTTCGGTCCGGTGGCTTATCTGTGGATTGTGTTCGGCTGTATCTTCGCCGGAGCTACCCATGATTATCTGAGCGGTATGCTCTCCATGCGTCATGACGGTGCCGGTCTGCCGGAGATGATCGGCCACTACCTGGGTAAGACGACAAAGAGCGTCATGCTCGTGTTCACGGTGCTGCTGCTCATCATGGTGGGAACGGTGTTTGTCTATTCACCTGCGGAGATCCTGCACTCCATCGGTGGTGAGACGATCATGTGGGTGGCTATCATCTTCTGCTATTATATCATCGCCACGATGCTGCCCATCGACAAGATCATCGGTAAGGTGTATCCCCTCTTCGCCTTCTCACTGCTGTTCATGGCGGGCGCACTGATGGTGTGGCTCTTCCTGCACTGGCCGACGGTGCCCGAACTCTGGACGAACTTCTATAACATGGGAGCCGCTACGGAACCCGATAAGTGGACGGACAATATCTTCCCGGCACTCTTTATCACCATCGCCTGTGGTGCCATCTCCGGTTTCCACGGCACACAAAGTCCACTGATGTCCCGTTGCGTGAAGAGCGAGAAGACGGGGCGCCCGATCTTCTACGGTGCGATGATCACTGAGGGTATCGTGGCTCTCATCTGGGCAACGGTGGCTTCCTGGTTCTTCTACGGTGATCCTGCTCCCGGTTACGAACTCATCCAGAACGCGACGGCCGGCTTCCATACGTCGGCACCTGCCGTGGTCAATCTGGTGTGTAACGACTGGTTGGGTGTGGCTGGTGCCATCCTGGCCATGCTGGGTGTGGTGGCCGCTCCGATCACGTCGGGTGATACGGCCTTCCGTTCTGGTCGTCTGATCGTGGCCGAGTGGCTGAAACTCGACCAGCGTCCTATCCCGAAGCGTCTGATGATCTGTGTGCCGATGTTTGCCTGCAGTATCGCGATGCTTGTCTGGCAGATCGAGAACCCTGACGGGTTCAACACCATCTGGCAGTACTTCGGCTGGAGTAATCAGGCCCTCTCGGTGTTCACGCTCTGGACACTCACCGTCTATCTGGTGCGCCGTAAGAAGATCTTCTGGATCACGCTGATCCCGGCGCTCTTCATGACGACGGTATGCTCCACCTATTTCTTCGTGTCGAAGCAGATGCTGAATCTCGGCGATGCGGGCTATCCCTTCGGCATAGTCTGTCTGGTGATCGCCATCGTGTGGTTCTGCCTTTGGTATCGGAAAGAAACAAAAAAGAATAATAACTAAATAGATTAATTAAACATGAAAAAGTTAATGATTTCAATGGTCGCCCTGATGATGGCGATGAGTGTGAATGCCCAGAAAATTCTGAACGATTCAGGTACACCCTTTGAGGAGGGCAAGTTCTATGTGAATGCTGCCTGGACGGGTTCGACGCTTAGCTATAGCAAGTCAACCGATTTCCAGTTGGGAATTGGTGCCAAGGCCGGATACTTCTTCATGGACAATCTGATGGGACTGGCTGTCGTGGATTTCAACTCCTCTGGCAATTTCGACTACATGAAGACCCAACTCGGCGTTGGTGCCCGCTGGTATTTTGATACCGTCGGAATCTACGTTGGTGGCATTGCCAAGTATGTTTATACGAGAGAGAAGAATGACGTGGCTATAGTGGCGGCTGACCAGACTACTGTTTTTTATGAGGGACACCCGAGTTTCAACGATTTCCGTCCTGAGATAAATGCGGGTTACACCTTCTTCCTGAACCGCAATGTTACCATCGAACCCGAGGTCTATTATGAACAGAGTTTCAAGAAAAACGACTATTCCGGCTTCGGCCTCCGTTTAGGTTTGAGTTATTATTTTAATCTGTAAGCGATATGTTGAGCGTTGATGAACTGGTTGACAGACTGATTGATCTGTCGTTTGCCGAGGATATCGGTGACGGCGACCATACCACACTGTGCTGCATCCCCGAGGATGCCATGGGTAAGTCACACCTGCTGATCAAGGAAGATGGCATCCTCGCCGGTGTGGAGATCGCCAAGGAGGTGTTCCGCCGTTTCGACCCCACCATGCAGGTGGAGGTGCTTATGCAGGACGGTACCCGTGTGAAGAAAGGTGATATCGCCATGGTTGTGACGGGTAAGGTTCGTTCGCTGCTCCAGACGGAGCGCCTGATGCTGAACATCATGCAGCGCATGAGCGGTATCGCCACAATGACCGATAGGTACGTGCAGCGGCTGAAGGGCACCCATACCCGTGTGCTCGATACCCGCAAGACCACGCCCGGTATGCGTATGCTTGAGAAACAGGCCGTGAAGATCGGCGGTGGCGTGAACCATCGTATCGGACTCTTCGACATGATCCTCCTGAAGGATAACCATGTCGATTTCTCCGGGGGCATCACCAACGCCATCGACCGTTGCCACGCCTACCTGAAGGAGAAGGGACTTGACCTGAAGATCGAGATCGAGGTACGCTCCTTCGACGAACTCCAGCAGGTGCTCGACCACGGTGGCGTCGATCGTATCATGCTCGACAATTTCTCCGTGCCCGATACGAAGAAAGCTGTGGATATCATTGCAGGGCGTTACGAGACGGAGTCTTCCGGTGGTATCACCTACGACACCATCCGCGACTATGCCGAACAGGGTGTTGACTTCATCTCCGTCGGTGCCCTGACGCACTCCGTGAAGGGACTTGATATGTCGTTCAAGGCATGTTAAGCGTTCTGCTGAGTATCATCCTGAGTATCTATCACCCGCCAGTGAGTTATGACATGTCATTGGCGGGTAATTTTGGTGAGCCGCGTCCGAACCACTTCCATGGCGGTATTGACATCAAGACCGACGGAGTGGAAGGGAAGGCCATCTATTCTATTGGTGATGGTTATGTCAGCCGTGTGACGATGGGGAAGTACGGCTTCGGTAATGCCGTCTATGTCACCCATCCTGAGGGCTATACCAGTGTCTATTGCCATCTGAAGTCGTTCTCCCCACGTATCAAGGCAGCCATGCGCCGTTGGCAGTATGCCCATGAGACGAGTGAGGGTGATGCCTATCTCTCGCCGCTGGACTGTCCTGTATCCCAGGGACAGTTGATTGCCCTCAGTGGTAATACAGGACACAGCACGGGCCCCCACCTGCATCTGGAGATCCACGACACCGAGACGTGGAACATGCTGGATCCCTGTGACTTCATCGGCGACTTCATCAACGATTCCATATCTCCGAGGGCACACGGATTGATGGCCTGTCCTCAGCGGGGAGAGGGCGTCTTCAATCAAAGTACCTCCGAACAGACGTTCAGTATCTCGGGTTCCACCCTGGAACGGTCGTTTACGGCATGGGGCAGGGTAGGCTTTGCCCTCTGGGCCGATGACTACATGCAGGCGTCCAGTAATCACTTCGGCATCCGTGAAACCATCCTTCAGGTGGATGGCCAGGAAGTGTTCCATGCCGTGGTGAACGACATCCCTGTGGAGAGCAACCGTCTGGTGAACTCCTGGGGTGACTATGAATACTGGCGTGAACATAAGACGTGGTATATGAAGTCGTTTGTGGAGCCGGGGAATACGCTGTCTATACTTCGGGCAGAAAACCGTGGCGTCATTGATTTCTGCGAGGAGCGTGACTATCAGCTGGAGTATATCCTCCGCGACTTTAAGGGCAATGAGAGTCACTATGCTTTTGTGGTCAGGGGTGTGAAAACTGAGATTCCCCCATTGTCACTGCCTGCCATCGACGGTCCTTCGCGCCTGTTCCGCTGGAACCAGACGAATACCTATTCCGCCCCGGGTGTCCAGTTGATTGTTCCCTATGGTCTGTTGACGGCCGATATGCTCCTGCAGCCCATCGTACGTCTGCGGATGGACCGCCTTTCTGACAGTTATACCTTCTATCCGTCGTCCTATCCCTTGGTGAGTGATGGTGAGATATCTATCTATGCCCATCCGGAGCGACTTGAGGGCAATGACGTCATGCGTCGAGAACTGGATCCCTCGAAACTGTATGTCGCTGCCGACGGACGATTCGCGGGTGGTGACTATAAAGATGGATGGGTGAGTGGACGTATCCGTGAACTGGGTTCTGTCTATTCATTGGCTTACGACAACGAGGCGCCAGAGATCAGTCCTGTCGCACTTGGCGAACGTGTCGTCCTCCGTCTGACGGATACGGGCAGTGGTATCGCCTCCTATACGGCTACCATCGACGGCCGCTTTGTGGTCTTCGATGCCGCCGACAAACAACCATTAGCCATCTGCGACCTCTCCGAGACACCGATCCGTAAGACAAACCGTACCCACCAACTGCGGTTTACGGCCACCGACAATCGTCAGAACACCAAAGTCTTTGAAACGAATATAATATATTAAATAAGGTATGAAAAGAAATCTGATTTTATCCGCAATGCTTATCGCCGGGACATACGCGATGGCATGCACCAATTTTATCGTGGGCAAGAAAGCCAGTGCCGACGGTTCCGTGTTCGTCACCTATAATGCTGACTCCTACGGTGCCTTTATGCCCCTCTACCACTATCCAGCCGCCACGCATCAGCCGGGCGACATGCGCCAGATCCATGAGTGGGACACGAACAAGTATCTGGGTGAGATCCCTGAGGCGATGGAGACCTACAATGTCATCGGCAACTCCAACGAGTGGCAGGTGACCGTCGGTGAAACCACCTTCGGTGGCCGCGAGGAGATGGCCGACTCGACGGGTGTCATCGACTACGGCTCACTGATCTATATCGCCCTCCAGCGTTCGAAGACCGCCCGTGAGGCCCTGCTCGTCATGACCTCATTGGCAGAGCGGTATGGCTACTACTCCGAAGGTGAAACCTTCTCCGTGGCCGATAAGGACGAGGCCTGGATGCTCGAGATGATGGGTTGCGGTCCTGACCGCGAGAAGTCCAAGGAGCGTGTGGTCTGGGTGGCCGTCCGCATCCCCGATGATGCCATCGCCGCCCACGCCAACCAGAGCCGTATCACGAAGTTCCTCGATGGCCGTTATGTGCAGGTCAAGGCAAAGGATTTGCTCAAGAAATATCCTGTCAATGGCAAGAAGCCCGTACCCAACCTGATGATGTGCTCTGACAACGTGGTGAACTACGCCCGTACGATGGGCTGGTTCGACGGCAAGGATGCCGAATTCAGCTATAACGCCGCCTATGCCGAGCCCGACTTCTCAGGCCGTCGCTATTGTGAAGCCCGTGTGTGGAGTTTCTTTAACCGTTTCGCCGACGACTTCTCCGAGTACGTGCCTTACGCTGCCGGTATCGAGAAGGATGCCAAGGAGATGCCCCTCTGGATCATCCCCAACAAGAAGGTGACGCTCCAGGATCTGCGTGACGCCATGCGCGACCACTATGAGGGTACACCCTTCGCCCTCGACAGCAAAGGTGACATTGGCGGTGGTATGTTCGAGATGCCTTATCGTGTGTCACCGCTCTCCTTCAAGGTTGATGGTAAGGAGTACTTCAACGAGCGTCCCATCTCCACATTCCAGACGGCTTGGTCGTTCATCTCACAGATGCGCTCGTCGCTGCCCCGTGAGGTAGGTGCCTGCTTCTGGTTCGGTAATGACGACGGTAACATGGTGGCCTACACACCGATGTACTCCTGCATCACACGTCGGCCGAAGTGCTTCTCCGGTGAGGGTGCCGATGATGTGACATTCTCGATGGACAATGCCTTCTGGGTGTGCAACTGGGTCAGCAATATGGTTTATCCCCGTTACTCGATGATGTTCCCGAGTCTGAAGGCCGTGCGCGATTCGCTCGACGCCTCTTATTCGGCCTTGCAACCCGAGATTGAGGCCAAGGCTCTCGCACTGACTACACCTGAGGAACGTGTGAAGTTCCTGACGGCCTACAGTTGTCAGAAGGGCGACGAGATGATTGCCCGTTGGCAGCAGCTCGCCTTCTTCCTCATCGTGAAGTACAACGACATCGTGGTGAAGCCCACTGACGCCAACGGCACCTTCGAGCGCAATAAGTTCGGTGGCGGTGCCCGTGTGCAGCGTCCCGGTATGCCTGAGCAGTATGCCCGTGAGCTTCTTCAGATGACAGGTGACAAGTTCCTTGTTCCCGAGAAGGAGAAGAAATAGAACTATAATATAATAAGGTATGAAGGACTTCAATTTCTATGCCCCGACGAGAGTGGTGGTCGGACGGGAGTCGGAGGAGAAACTCCCGCAGTTGATTCAACAGTACGGCGGCGGTAAGGTACTGGTACACTATGGTGGAGGCAGTGCCAGGCGCTCAGGACTGTTGGATAAGGTGTTTAAGATGCTCAACGAGGCCGGCATCTCGTATGTCGAACTCGGTGGGGTAGTGCCCAACCCGTTGCTGTCGAAGGTGCAGGAGGGCATCGACCTCTGTCGCAGGGAACATGTGAACTTCATCCTCGCCGTGGGTGGCGGTAGCGTGATCGACTCGTCGAAGGCCATCGGCTATGGCGTGGGTTATCCGGGCGACGTGTGGGACTTCTGGGACGGTAAGGCCGTACCGCAGGAGTGCCTGCCCATCGGTGTGATGCTGACGATACCGGCTGCTGGCAGCGAGATGTCGTCGAGTTGCGTGATCACGAAGGACGATGGCATGATCAAGCGCGGCGTGAACAGTGACCTCTGCCGCTGTAAGTTCGCCATCATGAACCCCGAGCGCACCTATACGCTGCCAGCATACCAGACGGCCGCCGGGGCTACCGACATCATGATGCACACGATGGAGCGCTACTTCTCAAAGTATGAGGATGCGCTACTGACCGATGCACTTGCCGAGGCGCTGCTCCGACAGGTGATCGCATCAACCCCGATCGTGCTGAAGACCCCTGAGGACTACGAGCACCGTGCCGCTATTATGTGGGCCAGTTCGCTGTCACACAACGACCTGATGGAATGTGGTACGGAGAAGGATTTCGCCAGTCATAAACTGGAACACGAACTCTCAGGACTCTTCGGCGTGACCCACGGGGCTGGTCTGGCCGCCATCTGGGGCTCCTGGGCGCGCTACGTGATGGATAAGCACGTGAGTCGCTTCGTGAAATTCGCCGTGAACGTGATGGGCGTTGAGCCCGACGCCCTGAAAGGTATTGAGGCCATCGAACGTTTCTTCAAGAGCATCGGCATGCCGACGAGCATCCCCGAACTGATAGGCCGTCCTGCCACCGACGAGGAGATTCATGAACTGGTGCGCAAGTGCAGCCGTGACGGTAAGATGAACATCGGTGCCATGGAGATCCTGAATGCGGATGATATGACCGCCATCTATCGTTTGGCCAACAAATAATAAGCCAAAAAGACGAAAAAGTAATAAATTATCGCGCATTTGAGTAAAAAAGTTACGAATTATTTGTTTGTTTCAGAAAATATGTTTACTTTTGCACCCGATTTCAAAACAAAAAGATCGTATGAAGAGTCTGAATCTACTTAACGGCCTTATTATTATTCGACTGCAGGGAGCAGGCGGAAGTGATGAGGTGCGCGTAGATGAATGATGCAAGAGAACATTAAACATTAAATAAGTAACGAGCCTTTCTCACTTCCGAGTGCGAAAGGCATTTTTTTTTTAGATTATGAGCGACAGATTATTTATTTTCGACACGACACTGAGAGACGGAGAACAGGTACCAGGGTGCCAGTTGAACACCGTAGAGAAAATCCAGGTGGCCAAGGCCCTGGAACAGTTGGGCGTGGATGTCATTGAGGCAGGATTCCCCATTTCGAGTCCGGGCGACTTTAACAGTGTGATTGAGATCTCTAAGGCCGTGACGTGGCCGGTGATCTGTGCCCTGACCCGTGCCGTGGAGCGTGATATCGACGTAGCCTTCGAGGCCCTGAAGTATGCCAAGCACAAGCGTATCCATACGGGTATCGGTACCAGCGACGAGCATATCCAGTATAAGTTCAACTCCACCCGTGAGGAGATCCTCGAGCGCGCCGTGGCCGCAACTAAATACGCTAAGCGATTTGTTGACGATGTGGAATTCTACTGTGAGGATGCCGGACGTACGGACAATGAGTATCTGGCGCAGGTGGTGGAGGCCGTTATCAAGGCGGGTGCGACGGTAGTCAATATCCCCGACACGACGGGCTACTGTCTGCCGCAGGAGTATTTCGATAAGATCAAGTACCTGAAGGAACATGTGGATAACATCGACAATGCCATCATCTCCACGCACTGTCACAACGACCTGGGCATGGCGACGGCCAACACCTTCAACGGGGTGATGGCGGGTGCCCGTCAGGTGGAGGTGACCATCAATGGTATTGGAGAGCGTGCAGGCAACACCTCGCTCGAGGAGATCGCCATGATTCTGAAGTGCCATAAGGGCCTCGGCATCGATACGAACATCAACACCACGAAGATCTATCCGACCTCGCGCATGGTGTCGAGTCTGATGAACATGCCCGTACAACCCAACAAGGCCATCGTAGGCCGTAATGCCTTTGCCCACTCCAGTGGCATCCATCAGGACGGCGTACTGAAGGATGTGCATACCTATGAGATCATGGACCCGAAGGATGTGGGTATCGACGATAACTCGATCGTACTGACAGCCCGCTCAGGACGCGCCGCCCTGAAGCACCGTCTGCATCAGAACGGCGTCGATCTGGACGACAAGAAACTCGATAAGATCTACGAGAAGTTCCTCGTGCTGGCCGACCAGAAGAAGGAGGTGGGCGATGCCGATGTGCTGATGCTCGCAGGGGCCGACACCGCCGAGGCTCATGCCGTACGTCTCGACTTCCTGCAGGTGACCACCGGTAAGGGTGTGAAGAGCGTGGCCTCGATAGGTCTGGATATCAGCGGCCAGAAGTTCGAGGCGGCTGCCAGCGGCAACGGTCCTGTGGATGCCGCCATCAAGGCCCTGAAGAAGATCATCATGAAACAGATGACACTGAAGGAGTTCACCATCCAGGCCATCTCGAAGGGCTCCGACGATGTGGGTAAGGTACACATGCAGGTGGAGTACGACGGCTCGCTCTATTACGGCTTCGGCGCCGACACCGATATCGTGACGGCTTCCGTGGAGGCATATATCGACTGTATCAATAAGTTTAAGAAGAACGACGAATGAATACACTCTTTGACAAGATATGGGACCAGCACGTGGTGCAACAGGTGGAGGACGGTCCCACGCAGTTGTATATCGACCGCCTGTACTGCCATGAGGTGACCTCGCCCCAAGCCTTCGACGGCATGCGGGCGCGGGGCCTGAAATGTTTCCGTCCGGAGAAGATCTACTGTATGCCAGACCATAACACCCCGACCCACGATCAGGATAAGCCCATCGCCGATCCTGTGTCGAAGACGCAGGTGGATACACTGGCGCGGAATGCCGCCGAGTTCGGTCTGACGCACTACGGTATGCTGTCGAAGGATAATGGTATCATCCACGTGGTAGGTCCCGAGAAAGGCCTGAGTCTGCCGGGCATGACGATTGTCTGTGGCGACTCCCACACCTCGACGCACGGTGCCATGGGCGCCGTGGCCTTCGGCATCGGCACCTCGGAGGTGGAGATGGTGATGGCCTCACAGTGCATCCTCCAACAGAAACCGAAGTCCATGCGCATCAGCATCAACGGTACGTTGGGCAAGGGTGTGACGGCGAAGGACGTGGCGCTCTACCTGATGGCGAAACTGACGACAAGTGGTGCTACGGGCTATTTCGTCGAGTACGCTGGCGACGTGGTTCGCAACCTCTCGATGGAGGGTCGTCTGACACTCTGTAACCTCTCCATCGAGATGGGTGCCCGTGGCGGTTTCATCGCCCCCGACGAGACCACCTTTGCCTATATCAAGGGACGTGAGTTCGCACCCAAGGGTGACGACTGGGACAAGGCCGTGGCCTACTGGAAGACGCTGAAGAGCGGCGATGATGCCGTCTTCGACAAGGAACTCTCCTTCGATGCCGCCGACATCGAACCGCGCATCACCTACGGCACGAACCCGGGCATGGGCATCGGCATCACCGAGGCCATCCCTGCTAACGGACGAATGGCAAATTCTCCCGAACAGAACTTTCAAAAGGCCCTCGACTATATGGGTTTCAAACCCGGACAGAAACTGCTTGGCACGAAGGTCGATTACGTCTTCCTCGGTGCCTGTACCAACGGCCGCATCGAGGACTTCCGTGCCTTCGCCTCGATCGTGAAGGGCAGGCAGAAGGCTGATGATGTCATCGCCTGGCTCGTACCCGGCTCGTGGGCTGTGGATGCCCAGATCCGTGAGGAGGGCCTCGATAAGGTACTTGAGGCCGCCGGCTTCGCGATCCGTCAGCCCGGCTGTTCGGCCTGTCTGGCGATGAACGACGACAAGATACCGGCCGGCAAACTCAGCGTATCGACCTCTAACCGTAATTTCGAGGGCCGTCAGGGTCCTGGTGCCTGTACCATCCTGGCCTCGCCCTTAGTGGCCGCCGCTGCCGCCGTCACTGGAGTAATCACTGATCCTCGGGAAATTGAGAAATTGAGAAAATGAGAGAATGAGAAATTAGGCTGCGCATAATTATGTTAAAAGATAACTTGATAGCAGATATGACAGAGAACTTTGCTTTACGTATTATTGAGATGTATCGGTATTTACGTAAAGAAAAACACGAGTATGTCATGTCATTGCAGATTTATCGTTCGGGAACAAGCATTGGAGCTAATATCTCTGAAAGTAAAAATGCTCAAAGCAAACCAGACTTCTTAAGTAAGTTAAGCATTGCTTTGAAAGAAGCAAGCGAGACAGAATTCTGGTTGAAGCTTCTCTATAAATCTCAGACAATTTCTGAGAAAGAATACGATTCTATTCAGAATGATTTGAATATCATTATAGGAACATTGATAAAAATTATAAAGAAAACAAAAGAAAAAATTGAGGCTGAGAAATAATATCTCATTTTCTCATTCTCTCATTTTCTTAATTTCAGAATATGAAACAGAAATTCAACGTTATAACATCCACGTGCGTGCCACTGCCGTTAGAGAATGTGGATACCGACCAGATTATCCCAGCCCGTTTCCTGAAGGCGACGACACGTGAGGAGCGTTTCTTTGGCGACAACCTCTTCCGCGACTGGCGCTATAAGGCCGACGGTTCTCTCAACAAGGACTTCGTACTCAACGATCCCACGTATTCGGGCTGTATCCTCGTGGCAGGTAAGAACTTCGGTTCGGGATCGAGTCGTGAACATGCGGCCTGGGCCATCGCCGGCTATGGTTTTCGCGTGGTCATCAGCTCGTTCTTCGCCGATATCCACAAGAACAACGAACTCAACAACTTCGTACTGCCCGTGGTGGTATCGGAGTCCTTCCTCGCCGAACTCTTCGAGAGCATCCGGAAGAACCCGAAGACGGAGGTGGAGGTCGATCTGCCCAACCAGACCGTCACCAACAAGGCCACGGGTAAGAGCGAGCACTTCGAGATCAACGGCTATAAGAAGCACTGTCTGATGAATGGGCTCGACGATATCGACTTCCTGGTACAGAATCAAAAGAAAACAGAACTATGGGAACAGCAGAGAAAGTAAACATGTATCAGCGCCTGCAGCCGTTTGTGGAGATTATGGACTCCACGTTGCGCGACGGTGAACAGACCAGTGGGGTGAGTTTCTTGCCCCATGAGAAACTGATCATCGCCCGTATGCTGCTGCGCGACCTGAATGTGGATCGTATCGAGGTGGCCTCGGCCCGCGTCTCCGAGGGTGAGAAGGAGGCCGTGAGCATGATCTGCCGCTATGCCCGACAGATCGATATGCTCGACAGGGTAGAGGTGCTCGGCTTCGTCGATGGCGGACAGAGTGTCGATTGGGTGGATGCCTGTGGCTGTAAGACCATCAACCTGTTGGCGAAGGGCTCCCTGCGCCATTGTCAGGAACAGTTGCAAAAGACACCCCAGGAGCATATCGACGATATCATCAAAGAGGTGAAGTATGCCCGTAGTAAGGGCATTGCCGTGAACCTGTATCTCGAGGACTGGTCGAACGGCATGAAGGACTCGCCATCGTATGTCTATCATATGATGGACCAGCTCTGCGACATCGGCATCCGTCGGTTTATGCTGCCCGACACCCTCGGCATCATGAACCCCCTGCAGTGCATCGAGTATTTCCGTAAGATGATGAAGCGCTATGCCGACACCCACTTCGACTTCCATGCCCACAACGACTATGACCTGGCCGTGTCGAACTCTTTGGCTGCCGTATTGAGCGGTGCCAAGGGTATCCACGTGACGGTGAACGGTCTGGGTGAGCGCTGTGGTAACGCCCCGCTCTCCAGTGTGCAGGTGATCCTCAAGGACCAGTTCCACGCCAAGACGAACATCATCGAGAATAAACTCAACGATATCTCCCGTCTGGTGGAGAGTTACAGTGGCATCGCCGTGGCACCCAACCAACCGATCATCGGTGATAATGTGTTTACGCAGGTGGCAGGCGTCCATGCCGACGGCGACAAGAAAAACGGCCTCTATCAGAACGAACTCGTGCCCGAGCGCTTCGGTCGTAAACGTGAGTATGCCCTGGGTAAGAACAGTGGTCGTGCGAACATTGCCAAGAACCTCGAGGAACTGGGTTTGGAACTCACGCCCGAACAGACAAAGCGCGTCACCCAACGTATCACCGAACTGGGCGACAAGAAGGAAATCGTCACCCAGGAGGACCTGCCCTTCATCGTCAGTGACGTACTGAAACACGATGCCCCAGAGGATAAGGTGAAGTTGGTAAGTTATGTGGTCTCAACGGCTTACGGTCTGAAGCCTGGAGCAAATATTAAGGTGGAGATCAACGGTCAGGAGTACGAGGCCAGTGCCACGGGCGACGGTCAGTACGACGCCTTCGTGAAGTCGCTGCGCTATATCTACAAGAAGTACCTCGACCGCACGTTCCCCATCCTGCAGAACTACCAGGTGAGCATCCCGCCGGGTGGTCGTACCGATGCCTTGGTGCAGACCGTCATCACCTGGAACGATAATGGAAAAATCCTCCGTACCCGCGGCCTCGACGCCGACCAGACCGAAGCCGCCATCAAGGCGACCTTTAAGATGTTGAATATTTACGAAAAAGAACAGAATAACGAATTATGAAGTTGAAGATTGCAATTCTAGAGGGTGACGGTATCGGCCCTGAGATCATGAAACAAGGTGTGGCCGTGCTCGACGCGATAGCCGCGAAGTGCGGACATCAGTTTGAATACGAGGAGGCCATCTGTGGTGCCCATGCCATCGACGAGGTGGGCGACCCTTATCCCGACAGCACCCATGAGGTGTGTATGCGTGCCGATGCCGTACTCTTCGCGGCCGTCGGTTCCCTGAAGTACGACAATGACCCCACGGCGAAGATCCGTCCCGAGACGGGTCTGCTGGCCATGCGCAAGAAACTCGGTCTCTTTGCCAACGTCCGTCCGGTGGCCACCTTCGACTGTCTGTTGCATAAGTCGCCGCTGAAGGAAGACCTCCTGCGCGGGGCCGACTTCGTGGTGATCCGCGAACTGACGGGTGGCATGTACTTCGGAGAGAAGTACCAGGACAACGACAAGGCCTTTGATACCGACATCTACACCCGTCCCGAGATCGAGCGCATCCTGAAGGTGGCCTTCGAGATGGCCATGACGCGCCGTAAGCACCTCACCGTGGTGGATAAGGCCAACGTGCTGGCCTCTTCCCGTCTGTGGCGCCAGATCGCCAAGGAGATGGAACCCCAGTACCCCGAGGTGACCACCGACTATATGTTCATCGATAATGCCTCGATGCGCGTGCTGACCGAGCCCCGTTTCTTCGACGTCATCGTGACGGAGAACACCTTCGGCGATATCCTCACCGACGAGACCTCCTGTATCACGGGATCAATGGGACTTCAGCCGTCGTCGTCACTGGGTGAGCACACGCCGCTCTTCGAACCGGTCCACGGCTCCTGGCCGCAGGCTGCCGGACAGAACCTCGCCAACCCGCTGGCACAGATCCTCTCGGCCGCCATGCTGCTCGAGCACTTCGGACTGGAGAAGGAGGGTGCCCTGGTACGTGAGGCCGTCAACGCCTCGCTCGATGCCAATGTCCGTACCCCCGAAATCCAGGTCGATGGTGGTGCCAAGTACGGAACCAAAGAGGTAGGCGAGTGGATTGTCAATTACATCAACAATGCGTAAACTGTTAATAATGATAACGTTGCTTGCGGGTGTCTGTGCTCATGCACAGACACCCCGCGAGTGGCGCGACTCTGTCTCCACGCTCATCGAGGCCATCCGTCTGGATCCCAGGAATACCGACCTCCGTCTGAAGAAGGCCGAGGCGAACATCAACCTCCAGCAGTGGGAATATGCCATTGAGGAATACGGTGATGTGCTCCGCATCGACGACCGTAACCTCGCCGCCCTTTATTTCCGGGCCTATTGTCATACCCAACTGCGCCACTACGACATGGCCAAGGCCGACTACGACGCCTTCCTCGCCATCCAGCCGCAGCACTTCGAGGCCCACCTCGGACGGGCACACGTCTTACAGAAGATGGGTCGTAAGGCTGATGTCTTCGACGAACTGAACCTGATCGTCCAGCAGTTTCCCGACAGTGCCAATGCCTATGCCGCCCGTGCCGCCTACGAGACGGAGCAACAGTTCTACGACGTGGCCCTCTACGACTGGGATGAGGCTCTGCGACGCCATCCTGAAAATGCGGAGTATGCCGTCTCTAAGGCCGATGTGCTGTTGGGATTAGGCCGTAAGAAGGAGGCTAAGGAGACGCTCGATGCCGTCGTCCTTCAGGGCACGCCCAGAGGCGCCTTGAAAGAGTGGTACGACCGTTGTAAATAAGCTCTTAACGTAAATAGGGATTATAGCGCAGTTCCTCGCCGATGGTGGTCTTGGGACCGTGACCGCTATATACCATCGTCTCTGCCGGCATCGGCACGAGGACCGTCTGCAGACTGTGCATCAGTTCCTGATAACTGCCGCCGTCGAAGTCCGTACGTCCCACACTCATCTTGAAGAGCGTGTCGCCCGTGAAGACGATATGCTCTTCCTCACAGTAGAACACCACACCGCCGCGTGAATGACCGGGCGTCTTCAGCACCTTCAGTTGATGGTTGCCGAAGCGGATCACCTCGTCCTTCTCAAAATACCGGCCCACCTGGGGATACTCTCGTCGCAGGGGCACGCGCATGAAGTCCTGGAACTGCTGGGGCAGGTTGTTGACGAGCGGCCCGTCCTCCTCGGCGATCTCCACCTGCAGACCGTAGTTCTTGTAGATCGTGTCGATGCCGAAGTTATGGTCGAAGTGCCCGTGGGTGGCGAGCAGATGCACGGGGGTCAGTCCGTTGTCGTTGATATAGTTGGTGAGGGCGTCGCTCTCCTGTTGGTAGTAGGCGCCGCAGTCGATGATGACGCACTCCTTCGTGTCGTCGTTCACCACGTAGGTGTTCTCCTGAAGCAGGTTGAACATGAATGTCTTGACGTTCAGCATGGCAGATAGATCACATGTTTTTCTTTGAACCACTCTTCCTGGAAGAAGGTACTGATATCGGTGGTCTCTACGATCTTGTGGAACGGTCTGGTCTCGGCCTGCAGGTCACCGCCCTTCAGACAGATGATGCCGTTGGGCAGGGCGTTCTGCTGCGTCTTCGAGATATTCTTCTTGACGATCTTCACCAGGTCGGGCAGGGGCATCACGGCACGGCTCACCACGAAGTCGTACTTTCCCTTCTCGTCCTCCCCGCGCAGGTGCTCGGGATGACAGTTCTTCAGACCGATGGCATTGCTCACCTCCTGGGCCACGCGGATCTTCTTGCCCGTACCGTCGATGAGCTTGAACTGACAGTCGGGGAAGAGGATGGCCAGGGGGATGCCGGGGAAGCCGCCACCCGTGCCGAAGTCGAGGATCTGGGTGCCGGGACGGAAACGGATCGTCTTGGCGATGGCCAGCGAGTGGAGCACATGGTGTTCGTAGAGTTGGTCGATATCCTTGCGCGAGATCACGTTGATCTTCGCGTTCCAGTCGCGGTAGAGCGCGTCGAGCATCTCGAACTGCCGTTGCTGTTCCTCCGTCAACTCGGGGAAATACTTGAGGATGAGTTCTGCGGCCATGTGTTAGTAATCAAAGGTGGTTTTCAGAATCTTATCCACGTCGTTGTAGGGGATGATCAGTTCCGTGCTGCCCATGGCGTAGGGTGCGATCTCGTAGGGGTTATAGACGAAGGTGATGGTCTCCTCGCCGAGGATGAAGTTCTCCGATGGGAAGATATCCATCGAGTAGAGGTAGCCCTTGTTGCGGAGGGCCGCCAGGGTGGTGCAGCCTGCCTTGACCTTCAGGGCTTTCAGCAGCACGTCCTTCAGTGGCTGTTCATAGCCGGTGGCGAAGATGTCGGAGAGTGTCAGTTGGCGCCCGGTCTTCGCCTCGAAGTTCAGTGTGATCAACTGGTTGATGCCGTGGGCACCGCCCTCGTAATAGTTGATGGAGGCCAGGTAGGCAATGGTACCCTTGCTGCCCTTCTGGGTACTGGTCTCGATGATATAGTGGTACTGGTACCAGGCCCGCTTCGTCGAGTCGCTACGGTCTTCGTTATAGAGCGGCAGCATCGTACTCTTGTAGGATCCTGTATAGGTGTCGGCAAAGGCCTCTGCGGCCAGTTGCATGGACTTCTCCTCCCGGTCCAACAGACGTTTCATCACGGCGGCGTTGATAAGTTCACCGGCATGACCGCTGGCTTCCGTGGCCTCTTCGAGCTTCAGGTGGACAGCACATGTGGGGGAGTTCCCCTCATTGGTGAGCGCTACGGTCTTGTCGGCCGTCACCGTCTTGAATACCACGCTGTCCTCGTCGCTGCCACAACTGACCGTCAGCAGCGCCATACCTAATATCGGAAGGAGAAAAATCTTGTTCATTTGACCTAAGTTCTTAAATTAGCGGCAAAATTACACTTAATTTGCCAAAAACGCAAATTTCTCATCAGAAAATATTAATTTTGCAGCCAAAATTAAGAGATCATGAATCAGAGAACGCTCAAGGCAGCCCTTTTTGACCTGGATGGTGTGGTCTTCGACACGGAGCCACAGTACTCCGTCTTCTGGGGTAGTATCTGCCGCCAGTATCATCCTGAGCACCCGGGCCTGGAGCACGAGATCAAGGGCTCCACGCTCACGCAGATCTACGACCGCTGGTTCAGCGGTGACCTGGCGGGTGAGCAGGAGAGCATCACCCGCAGGCTCGACGCCTATGAGGAGGGGATGCACTACGACTTCATCGACGGCTTCGAGACGCTGGTGGCCGACCTCCATGCTCACGGGGTACTGACGGCGGTTGTCACCAGTTCCAACGTGCCCAAGATGGAGAGCGTCTATCGTTACCAGCCCGACTTCAAGAACCTCTTCGACGCCATCCTCACCTCCGAGGATTTCTCGGAGAGCAAACCCTCTCCGGACTGTTACCTGAAGGCTGCGGAACGGCTTGGTGCCCAGATAGATGAGTGTGTTGTCTTTGAGGATAGCTTCAATGGTCTCCGTTCTGGCAAGGCGGCCCGGATGACGGTTGTAGGACTGGCCACGACGAACCCTGCCGAGGCCATCGCCCCACTGTCCGACCTGCAGATCTCCGACTACCGGGGTATCGGCTATTCCGACCTGCTCTCGCTTCTCAATCAAAACTGATAGCCCATGAATTCACAGAACACTCCCGTACATATCCGGCTTTGGCATCATGACTTCTGGCGTATGGCCGTTGCCAACCTCCTGTTGACCGTGGCTGTCTATATGCTCGTGCCCACCATGCCGCAGTGGCTGATGGAGACACAGGGCCTCTCTGCCCTGGAGTCGGGTATCGCCATGGGGGCCTTCGGCGTGGGACTCTTCGTCTTTGGCGCCTTCGTGTCGTTCCTCGTCCAGCACTATCGCCGTAACGTAGTCTGTATATGGGCCGTCCTGGCGATGGCCGCCCTGATAGGATCGCTCTATTACATCAACACCTACCGTGCGGAGTTCGTTGATTTCAGCCTCGTGGTGCTTCAGCGCCTGGCCTTGGGAGCCGTCTTCGGACTGGCACAGATGGTGCTGACAAGTACGCTGATCATCGACACCTGCGAGAGTTATCAGCGCACCGAGGCCAACCACTCCGCAGGCTGGTTCGGGCGTTTCGCCCTGTCCATAGGACCCTTGGCCGGTCTGCTGCTGCAGCGCCTGGCGGGCTTCGACTATGTCGTACTGGCAGCGGGTGGGGCGGCCGTCGTGGCCGTCGTGCTCATCTGGCTGGTCAACTTCCCGTTCCGGGCCCCCGAGGATGATATCCCCACGGTGAGCCTCGACCGTTTCTTCCTGCCGCATGGCTTCCCCTTGTTCGTGAACCTCCAACTGATCATGCTGGCGACGGGACTGCTGTTCTCCCTGCCGCTCCACGAGCGTTTCTATGCGATGATGATGGTGGGCTTCCTCTTCGCCCTGCTGGCCCAGCGCTTTGTCTTCCGCAATGCCGAGGTGAAGAGCGAGGTGGTCACGGGACTGATCCTCCTGGGTGCCGCCCTGTTGATGATGCTTACCCATCCGCAGCCCATTGTGTGGTACATAGCCCCCGTGTTCGTCGGCTTCAGCCTGGGCATCATCGGTTCGCGGTTCATGCTTTTCTTCATCAAGCTCAGCCGCCATTGTCAGCGCGGCACGTCGCAGAGCACCTTCATGTTAGGGTGGGAGAGTGGCATCGCCTGGGGACTGGGCATCGGTCTGGCCGTCTTCCAGGCAGAGTCTGTGCCCGTGCTTGTCACGGCCCTTATATTGGTTGTGTGTGCCTTAGTACTTTATCACTTCACTCACAACTGGTTCGTCAGGAACAAGAACAGATGAAATACCCCAATCGGTAGAGTTTGAAAACTGTGATGCTGGGACGGTTGCCGCAGAGGTTACGCCGCTCCAGCCGGCCAAACAGTCGGTGCCAGAGGCGTATCACCGTCAAGACGGCGGGGATATGGATATTGCTGATGAGTGTCAGCAGGCGCGAATAACCCCGCAGGTCATCGCGGAACTGCCCTAATGTCCGTAGCCCCTCCTCCGTCTTACTGACGAAGTCGGCATTCGTCTCAAAGGTACAGAAACCTAATGGGTTGTCGATATGCGCAATGGCGATGTGCTGCTGTCGGAACGTCTTTCCTAATAGCACGTCCTCGTAGCCGTAGTGGCGGAAACGCTCGTCGAAGGGATGCTCGATCATCAGGTCGCGGCGCACCAGGAGGTTGGCCGTGTGCAAGTGCTGGTAGGGTGTCTTCTGGCGCTCGGGGGCCGTATGACGGGTCTCCTCGGCCTTCTCATAACAGTAGCGCAGGTTGCCCTTGAGTGTGTCGGGATCCCCGCCGATGGCCACACCACCGTCGATCACCGTGTCGCAGTCGCTGTCAAGGTAGCGGCGGATAAAGTCGTCGCTGATCAGCGTCATGTCGCTGTCGATGAAGAGCACGTAGGGCTGCTGCGCCTCCCTGACGAGGAAGTTACGGATGGCGGCACGGCCCACGTTCTCCTCTCTGACGATATAACGGCAGTGGGGCAGGGTGTTGATGACCTGGTTCTCCGCCACCGTCGCGGCATCCGTCGAGCCGTCGTCGGCCACGATGATCTCGTAGTCGCCACCCACCGCCTCCAGTTGCTGCGCCAGTCCTTTCACCAGCGCCACGCAGACATGATTGTAGGTCGGTATCAGAACGGAGATTTCCTGCTTCCTCATCATTTCATCTGGAACAACACTGCAAAGATACGATTTTATTTCGCCGCCTGTCGCCGATTAACATACTTTAAGGGGGAGAATTACTGCCATTAACAAATTTCTTCGTATATTTGCACATAGATAATCAACAAAAACCTAAAAATTATGAAGAAACTGACAAGAATGCTATTGATGGCGTTTGTGCTGACAGTTGGCGCAAGCCTTACGAGTTGTGGTGACATCGTGAGCCCCGACAATCCCGTCGAACCAACTCCGACCCCCACGCCGACACCTACACCGGCGCCTGAAACCGTCGTCAAGGCGACCGACCTGCTGAGAGATGCTCAGAAGGAGAGCGCCACCATCGCCTTCTGGTTTTACTATGAGGGTAATCTCTATAACGTCGTCTTCAAGAAAGTGGGCGACGACTTTGTGTTCCAGAAAGGTGGTAACTGCAGCCAAGCTTCCACGCGTACTGATTGGATTCTTGATGATAGTAACACAATTAAGGGACTTGGTGGTACAGTCGAATATAATGATCTAGAGAGATTATTTTTTGGTGTCAATATTAGTGGGACTCTTGTATTAGCAGCCCAAGTAGCCTCTTCTACTGGCGATGTGTTTCAGAGAACGTTCAGTGCTAACACCTATCTGGCGGCAATGGCTGTTAGTAATGAGAATACCAGCATGGATAAGATCATGGACATGGTAAAAGACCTTTTATTGAATAAAACCAGTTTCAATCCCGACAATAAAGATTTAGGCCAAGTGATGTTTGTAACGGTTAACGATAATACAAACCAACAACAGTTACAGACTATTCCTGAAATCATGTCCAAAGCCGGCACACAGGAAATCACGCCTAAAGAGGCCGTTGGCGTAGCGGTCGAGAACTTAAAACAGAATGTGAAGGAAGGTGTGGAGAATGGTTCGTTAAAGATGCCTGAATTTAAATTCGAAAAGGAAAATCCAAGCGTAACCTGGAGCCCCACAGCCAGTAAAAATACCTATCAACAGGAATTACAAATAGAAGGTGTTAAGGGCACCGTGACATACTACACCAGAAACGGCGAATTCAATACCTGCGGGGCAAAGATTGACGCCGAGTCGGGCAAGGTGACGTTCGAAAAGCCCGGCAAGGTGGTGGTGAAGGCGGTATTAAGGGAAACCGATGGAATGTATTTAGCTTCTGAAAGCTATACCCTGACGGTAAACAAGGCCGAAGGAAGCATCTGCTATCCTAAGGAGCCTGTTAAGAGAACGGTGGGCGACCCTGACTTTACCATCACGTTGGAGAAGGTGGGCAACGGCGAGGTGACCTATTCATCCGACAAGGAGACGGTCGCCACCGTCGATAAGAACGGCTTAGTGAAGATCGTGGGCATCGGCGAGGCCACCATCACCGCCACCATCAAAGAAGATACCGACTACTACCACTACGAAACAAAGACCGCTACCTGCACCGTGACCGTCGTTGAGCCGGAACCGGATCCCTCAGG
This sequence comes from uncultured Prevotellaceae bacterium, assembly GCA_902784615.1. GTDB lineage: Bacteria > Bacteroidota > Bacteroidia > Bacteroidales > Bacteroidaceae > Prevotella. The sequence continues at coordinate 26,228 of CACZVN010000026.1, forward strand.
CATCGGTGATCCTGATGACTACGAAAAAGGCGGTGACCCGTTTAATAGGGATGAGTAACACATGTCGGACTAATGGATAAAGAAAGGAAATAAAGTGATGAAGACAAACAAGATATTCAGTCTCGCAGTGCTGGCCCTGCTGACGGCCGCCTGCAGCAGCGACATAGCCCCTGAGCAGCAAGGCAGTAGGGTTATCCCCTTCACTGCCACGCTCAGTGCCGGCACTGCCACCACCCGCGCCATTGAGGAGGAAGATGACAGGCTGGTTACCTACTGGGAGAAAAAAGAGAAAGTGGCCCTCATCCATGACGGCGTGATGGATGTGATGGAGGTCACCGACGTGGATGACGAGACGGGCGCCGCCACCATCAGTGGCAACCTCACAGGCGATCCCCAGGACGGTGACGACGTGACAGTGATCTACCCCGCCTCGGCAGTGGATGGAGAAACCCTGGACGTGAAGGACGATCTCCTCAAAGAGCAGGATGGTGATAAAGGAACCATCTCCCAACAGTTTGACCTGCGCAAATCGACCGGTGCCAAACTGCAGGTGGTGGGCGAAGCCGCCTCACTGAAGGGCATCGTAAGCCTCAAAAACCAGTTGGCCATCGTGCAATTAAGTTTTAGGAATGACGGTGGCGATCTGTATTATCTAACGCAGTTAACGATCAAAGACGGCAACAGCAAAGTGCTGACAACGGTGAATGAAACTGTTGAAAATACCTATTGGATTGCCATGGCTCCCGCTAAGGATGCCACCTTCAGTTTCGAGTTCATCAAAGACGGAGAGACATATACCTGTACCAAGACCGGTGTCACCCTTGAGGCCGGCAAATACTACCAGAGCACGATGATGGTGAATGCCCCCGAGCCTGAGCAGTTGACTGTCAGCGCCACGGGATATAAAGGTACTTACGACGGCCAGGCCCACGGCATCACGGTCACTGTGACGGAGCCAGCCACAGGCGCCACCATCAAGTACGGCGAGAAGGAGGGGACGTACGATAAAGACGAAAGCCCCACCTACACCGATGCCGGCAAGCAC
>CACZVN010000027.1 GCA_902784615.1 uncultured Prevotellaceae bacterium
GTCGTGTACCACAGTCCTGGCGCATCCTTTATCAGGACCAGCAGGGGCAGTGGCAGCCCGTCAGCGGTGCCGATGCCTATCCGACAGATAAGGGCAGTGCCTGTACTGTGAACTTCGACCCCGTGAAGACCAAAGCACTCCGCCTAGAAGTGACCCTACCAACCGACAATGCCGCAGGCCTCTTCGAGTGGAGCATACGATAATTTTCTGGGCTGCATCCTAAAACTATTTACGATGCAGCCCAGAAAGTTTTCCTCCGCATCGTAGAAAATAGCCCACAAGTTTAACAATTTCGGAAAGAAATCGTACCTTTGCAGACAATGGAGATAACAAGAAGAAGAGCACCCGTCGCTCTCGCAAGTCTGCTCCCAAGGCTGAGGCTGCTGCTCCCGCAGAGGCTCCCGCTAAGGAGGAGGCTAAGGCCGAGACACCCGTTGAGGAAGCTCCCGCCGCTGAGGCTCCTGCCGCAGAAGAGGCAAAGGCTGAGTAAGCATTATTTGATTCTCTATAATGAAGCCCGCATCCGTCAAACGATGCGGGCTTTGTCTGTATTGTCCTTTACAAATCCTTTTGTTTTCCACTTCCCCGACCGCCATCGGCGCACAAGAATGATACCCCGGATGTTCTCGTCAAGGGCGAAGCCTACCCACATGCCGACGAGGCCGAAGCCGAGGGGAATGCCAATGACATAGCTTACTCCGACGGCAACGCTCCACTGGAATATGACGCCTACGACGAAGGGATAGACCACATCGCCCGTGGCACGCAGGGTGCTGCCGGCGAAGATGTTCGACGTGCGGCCGATCTCCAGAAACCAGTCAATGAAGAGCACCCAGACTCCCATCGCAATGATTTCCGGATTATCGGTAAAGGCACTGAGAATTGCACGCCCTGACAGAGCGAGGATGGCAGACCCTGTCAGCGTAATGATCATCGACCAGCGGAAGAAATAGTTGCCAAGCACATAGGCTGCCTGATGCCGTCGCTGTCCGACAAGGTGTCCCACGAGGATGTCGCCGCCCTGTGTGATACTCAGACAGAACAGATAGACAAACATGATCATGTTGTGGCAGTAGGTGCGTGCAGCTAGGGCCTCGTTGCTGATCTGGTTGATGAAATAGGTGATGACCACCTGCGAGAGACAATAGCTGATATTCTCGCTCATGGCTGGAATGCCGATATAGAAGAGGTTTTTCAGCTCCTGCCAAGGCATCGGACGGAAATAATGCAGGGGGAAGCGTGGGATGTGTACCTTGAAATGGATGATGGCAAGCATCAACATGGCTATGGCACGACAGGTAGCCGTGGAAATGGCAGCCCCCTCGACGCCCAGTTGCGGAAGCCCCCAGTGTCCGAAGATGAGGGCGTAGTTGCCTAGGATGTTGAGAACGTTGACGATACCCGTCACGACCATGGGATAGACCACCTTGTCGGCACTACGCAGTGAGGCCGAGAACGTCAATGACAGTGCCTGGAAAAACGACAATGCACCCGTCAGTCGCAGATACACCAGTCCGTCGCCCATCAGATCAGGTCGCAGTCCCATTACTTGCAATAGTTGTTCGGCATATAAGAAGAGTAAAGCACTGACTACCAGTCCGAGCATCAGGTTCACCACCAATGCTATGCCCACCACCTGCACTAGTCGCTTTCTCTGTCCTGCCCCGATATACTGGGCACAGAGGATGGCCGCACCCATTGAAAAGAACTGATAGACGAGGAAGACAAGCGAGATGAGTTGGTTGTCGAGTCCCACCGCTGCCACGCTGTTGTCACTGTAACGGCTCAGCATCACCGTATCGACGGCCCCCAACATCATGACGAGGGCCATCTCAATGAACACAGGGATGGTGAGCACCTTCAGTTGGCGTTTCAGTGATGTATCGGACATTTATAAGCACACTTGATTCCGTGGACAAAAATACAAAAAATTACGGAAATCTGCATGTTTTTCAGTTTTTTTCTTTTATCTTAGTAAGTTGCGCTGTTGTTCTATGTAGGGTTTCCCCTATGCAGTTTTGGGGAAATTCCCCTTGGCGGTTTCAGACGGATTGCTTATCTTTGCACCGTGAACGATCAAAAAGGTTTAGGTATGAAGAAGATTTTGGTACTATCAGTAAGTTCCCTGTTGTTGCTTTCCAGTTGTGCGACGACGGCATCGGGTGCCTATACGGGTGGCACTTTCGGTTCAATCATTGGTTCTGCCATTGGCGGTATCATTGGTGGTCCCAGGGGTAGTGATGTGGGTACGCTGATCGGCATGGCAGGTGGTGCGGCAGTCGGAGCTGCCGTGGGATCCGCCTCCGAAGAAGCCCAGCGGCAGAGGTACGAGGAATACCGCGCTGACCGTCAGCAACGCGCGATGGAGTCACGGCGACAGTCTGCCCATCAGGGGAATGTCGAGACGAACGATGCTGTTGCAGATGATCGTCTATATGGATTTGACGAGGATTTTAATCCGACGAAGAACTATAATGCAGAGGCTCCTGCCGATCTCGTGATCCGCAATCCTCGTCTGTTGGATGCGAGCCGCGACGGTGAACTGAGTCGTGGTGAGGAAGCCAGGATAGTGTTCGAAGTGTTCAACAATTCCTCCAAACCAGCCTTCGGTGTGCTGCCAACAGTGGCTGAGGTGACAGGCAACAGGCATATCCGTGTTTCGGAGAATGTGCTGGTGGAGTGCATCCAGCCGGGCAAGGGCATCCGCTATACGGCAGTCATCAGGACGGATGACCGACTGAAGGATGGTGAAGCCGTGTTCCGCATCGGTGTGATGCAAAGGAATAAGAACATACCTTCCCAGTCGAGGGAGTTCCGGATCAGAACCAACAAGCGGTAGAGGCTCCCCTCTACCGCTTGTTTTATTTATTGGTAGTTGAGCCGGTGCGCTTACGATAGGCCTTCGACTGGTTGGGCATGTTGTTAATTTCCTCCAACTCGTTTTCCTTGGCCCGGCTCTTGGCGATGGAGTCCTGTATCTCCTTATCGCGTTGAACTTTTGCCAGCCTTGCTTTCTCAGCCTTTTCTTTCTCGGCTTTCTGCTGTTCCTGGCGCCGCTTGATGCGCTGGTCTCTCAATTCCATCCAGATGGGCTTTGTGTCGGATCCTTCATTGGTGCCCAGATCAAATTCGGGCAGTTCGTAGTCCTCGGGTCTGAAGGGGATGATCGTGGGGCTGTACCGTTCCACGATGACGGGTGCAATGCCTTGTGAGAGGATGCCCAGTTCCTTGGCGGCACGTACGGAGAGATCCACGATCCTTCCTTTGACGTATGGTCCGCGATCCGTCACCTTGACGATGACACTGAGGCCGTTGGCGGGGTTTGTCACTTTGAGCAGTGTGCCGAAGGGGAAGGTCTTGTGGGCACAGGTCAGTGAGTCGTGGTGCAGGCGTTCGCCGTTGGCGGTCTTGCGACCTGTCCAACTCTTGGCATAATACGAGGCAGTACCCCTCTCCGTCTGAGCGAGGAGAGAGGCTGTGCCGAATACGATTAATAGTGTCGTTAAGACTATCTTTGGTTTATTGGTCATACAATACTGCGTGGTCATCATCGCGAAGACCTTGGCTTACGCCGAGTTCTACACGATGCCCTGAGCCATCATGGCATTGGCGACCTTCATGAAGCCGGCCACATTGGCACCCTTCACGTAGTTGATGTAGTCGCCCTCTTTGCCGTACTTCACGCACTGGCCATGGATGTTCGACATGATGCGGTGCAGTTTCTCATCAACCTCATCACCCGTCCATGCGATGCGCTCGGAGTTCTGCGTCATCTCCAGACCACTGGTGGCCACACCACCCGCATTGACGGCCTTGCCTGGGGCGAAGAGCTGTTTGGCAGCGATGAACTTGTTGACGGCTTCGGCCGTGCAGCCCATGTTCGACACCTCAGCCACGCACAGCGGCTTGTTGGCGAGGATGGCGTCGGCATCGGCGCCGTTGAGCTCGTTCTGGGTCGCACAGGGCAGGTAGATATCGGCTTTCTGCTCCCAAGGTTTCTTGCCCTCGAAGAAGGTGGCACCTTCGAACTCCTCCTCGTATGGCTGACAAATATCTTCACCCGAGGCGCGTAGTTCGAGCATAAAGGCAATCTTCTCGGCATCGAGACCGGCAGGATCATAGATATAACCGTCGGGTCCGCTGATGGTGATGACCTTAGCGCCCAGTTCGGTAGCCTTCTTGGCTGCACCCCAGGCCACATTGCCGAAACCTGAGAGGGCGATGGTCTTGCCCTTGATGTCGAGGCCGTGCTCAGTGAGCATCTGGTTCACGAAGTAAAGGGCACCGTAGCCCGTAGCCTCCGGACGGAGGATTGAGCCGCCCCATTCCATGCCCTTGCCAGTGAGCACACCCTGGAACTGATGGGTCAGTTTCTTATATTGTCCGAAGAGGTAGCCGATCTCACGTGCACCCACACCGATATCGCCAGCGGGCACATCCTCATCGGGGCCGATATGGCGATAAAGCTCTGTCATGAACGCCTGACAGAACTTCATCACCTCGTTGTCGCTCTTGCCGCGGATGCTGAAGTCGGACCCGCCTTTGCCACCGCCCATGGGCAGGGTGGTGAGGGCGTTCTTAAACGTCTGCTCGAAACCGAGGAACTTCAGGATCGAGAGGTTCACGGACTTGTGGAAGCGCAGGCCACCCTTGTAGGGGCCGATGGCACTGTTGAACTGCACACGGTAGCCGAGGTTCACCTGTACCTCGCCCTTGTCATCGACCCAGGGCACGCGGAAGGTGATGATGCGCTCGGGTTCCACGATGCGCTCCACGATCTTGGCTTTCTCGAACTCCGGATGCTGGTTATAGACATCCTTGATCGATTCCAACACTTCTCTGACGGCTTGCAGATACTCCAACTCGCCTGGGTGCTTCTGCTCCAGCGACTGCATAATTTTCTCTACTTCCATAACTTCATGGTTTTTAGTTAACTGTCAATGTGATATATATGACACCGCAAATATATGAAAATATTTGATACCCTCCAAGGGAAAAACCGAATATTTTTCCGATAAAGTTACATTTTGTTAAAACAGTCGCTTAATCGTTTGGCGGATTCGATTTATTGTTGTACCTTTGTCCTCCGAATAGTATTTATCAGCAATAACTATTTATTATGATTTGGAACCCAAGTATTGAGTGTATGGACCGCGAACAACTTCGCGAGATCCAGAGTCGTCGTCTCGTGAAGATGGCGGAGTATGTCTATCACAACACACCCTTCTATCGGAAAAAATTCCAGGAGATGGGACTGGAGCCCGGTGATATCAAGAGTATCGACGATATCGTAAAGCTTCCTTTTACCAACAAACTAGACCTGCGTGATAACTATCCATTCGGACTGGCCGCCGTGCCGATGTCACAGATCGTGCGTATCCACGCCTCTTCAGGTACGACGGGAAAACCCGTTGTCGTTTTGCACACCCGTAAGGATCTGGCCATGTGGGCAGAGTCTATCTCCCGTGCCTTTACCGCCTATGGCTGTACGAAGGACGATATCTTCCAGGTGTCCTACGGCTACGGCCTGTTCACCGGTGGTCTGGGTGCCCACGACGGTGCCACGAACATCGGTGCCTCGGTGATCCCGATGTCATCGGGTAACACCCAGAAACAGATGACGCTGATGCACGACTTCGGTGCTACGGTGCTCTGCTGTACGCCCAGTTATGCCATGTTCCTCGGTGAAGCCATGAAGGAGTGTGAGTGGCCGCGTGAGGAGTTCAAGTTGAAGATTGGTGCCTTCGGTGCTGAGCCTTGGACGGAGAAGATGCGCGTCAAACTGCAAGAGTCGCTGGGTATCAAGGCCTATGACATCTATGGCCTGAGTGAGATTGCCGGTCCTGGCGTCGGCTACGAGTGCGAGCATCAGAACGGTACGCACCTGAGCGAAGACTATTTCTATCCTGAGATCCTGGATCCCAATACAGGCGAGCCATTGCCGGAGGGCACTTTCGGTGAACTGACCTTCACGCATCTGACGAAGGAGGGTATGCCGTTGCTGCGCTACCGTACCCACGACCTGACGGCCCTCCACTATGATAAATGTGCGTGCGGACGTACGCTCGTGCGTATGGACCGTATCCTCGGCCGTTGCGACGATATGCTCATCATCCGTGGCGTCAACGTGTTCCCGTCACAGATCGAAGATGTCATCCTGAAGTTGCCCGAGTATGAGCCTCACTTCCTGCTCATCGTCGATCGCGTGAACAATACTGACACCTCCGAGCTGAAGGTCGAGGTAAAGGAAGACTACTTCACCGACGATATGGCTACGATGGTCGGCCTGCAGAAGAAACTCGAAGCCGAGTTGCGCAGTGTCATTGGCTTGGGCTTCAAGGTGAAACTCGTGGAGCCGAAGGGTATCGAGCGCTCCGAGGGCAAGGCCAAGCGCGTCATCGATAAGAGACAGTTATAAAACAAAACTATAAAGATTATGAAAGCAAAACAATTATCCGTATTCCTCGAGAACAAGTCCGGACGACTGACCGAGGTGACAGAGGCCCTGGGGGCTGCTGGTATCAACCTGTCTGCTATGAGTATCGCCGACAACAGCGATTTCGGTATTCTGCGTTGTATCGTGTCTGATCCCGACAAGGCCTATCAGGTGTTGAAGGAGAAACACTTCGCCGTGAAGATTACCGACGTCATCGGCTTCGTCTGCCCGAACATCAGTGGTTCTCTGTCCGTCGTACTGAAGCACCTGTCCGATAATGGTGTGTTCATCGAGTACATGTATTCCTTCGCTAATGGTAATGTGGCTCATGTCGTGATCCGTCCGACGGATCTGGATCTGTGTGAGCGCATGCTGGCCGAGAAAAAGGTGGAACTGATGGCGGCCAACGACCTCTATCAGTTATAAATGATGGGAAACCGCAATTTTTCCTTCGGGAAATTTTGCGGTTTCACTTTTTCTGCGTACCTTTGCACGCGAATTTAAAGGGGCGCTTAGCTCAGCTGGTTTAGAGCATCTGCCTTACAAGCAGAGGGTCGGCGGTTCGAATCCGTCAGCGCCCACGACACAAAAAGACCCATCCCGCAGCCGTTGATGGTTGTGGCCGTGGGTTATAACGCGTTAAGGATATAGTAATTTAGGATTTTAAAAGAAATGGATTTAAGTTTGCTGACCGCCATCTCGCCTATTGATGGCCGTTACAGGAGTAAGACAGAGCCGCTGGCAGAATACTTTTCGGAATATGCCCTCATCAGATACAGGGTTCGTGTGGAGATCGAGTATTTTATCACTTTGTGTGAACTGCCGTTGCCGCAATTGCAAGACATCAACCATTCACTGTTCGACCAGCTCCGTGACATCTACCGCCAGTTCACACCTGCTGATGCACAGCGGGTGAAGGATATTGAGAAGGTGACCAATCACGACGTGAAGGCTGTGGAGTATTTCATCAAGGAGCGTCTCGATGCCATGGGCGGCTTTGAAAAGTACAAGGAGTTCATCCATTTCGGACTCACTTCCCAGGATATCAACAACACCAGCGTGCCCCTTTCCATCAAGGAGGCACTTGAGAACGTGTATTATCCCCTTGTGGAGGAACTGATTGAGCAGTTGCACGACTATGCCGAGCAGTGGAAGAATATCCCCATGCTCGCCAAGACCCACGGACAGCCTGCCTCTCCGACCCGTCTGGGCAAGGAGGTGATGGTCTATGTCTATCGTCTGGAGGAGCAGCTCCGCAGTCTGAAGGAGACACCCGTGACGGCAAAGTTTGGTGGTGCTACAGGTAACTATAACGCCCACCACGTGGCCTATCCCCAGTACGATTGGCGCGAGTTTGGCAACAGTTTCGTTAGCGAGAAGCTCGGTTTGGAGCGTGAGCAATACACCACCCAGATCTCCAACTACGACTGGTTGGGTGCCATCTTCGATGCCATGCGCCGTATCAACACCATCGTCATCGACCTCGACCGCGACTTCTGGATGTATATCTCCATGGATTATTTCAAGCAGAAGATTAAGAAGGGTGAGGTGGGTTCCAGTGCCATGCCCCACAAGGTTAATCCCATCGACTACGAGAATTCGGAGGGTAACCTCGGCATTGCCAATGCCATCCTGCAGTTCCTCGCCGCCAAACTGCCCGTGAGCCGTCTGCAGCGCGACCTGACCGACTCCACGGTGCTCCGTAACGTGGGTGTACCCATGGGTCATGCGCTCATCGCCTTCCAGAGCACGCTGAAAGGTCTGCGTAAACTGATCCTCAACGAGGAGAAGTTGCAGGAGGACCTTGACAATACGTGGGCTGTGGTGGCTGAGGCCATCCAGACCATCCTGCGTCGAGAGGCCTATCCCAATCCCTATGAGACCTTGAAGGCGCTGACGCGTACCAATGAGAAACTGACAGGCGAGAAGATCCGTAACTTCATCGAGACGCTCGAGGTGAGCGAGGAGGTGAAGGAGGAGCTGCGCGCCATTACACCAGCAACCTATACAGGTATTTAATCAACCAACAGTTATTATCAATAAGTATTAGTAAGAGTATTTTTAGAAAGGAAAAAGTATCATGGATTTTGAAAACAACGAGAAAAAGCAAGAAGAGCCAACACAGCAGGAAGAAGGTTTCCAGAGAGAAGTAAGACCGGGACGCTCACCGCGTCCGCGTATCCATACAGGCCAGCGCCCGAATTTCGAGCGTCCCAATTACCATAATCACGACAATGATGAAGGCGGCTTCCGTCCCGAGGGTTTCGGAGCTGGTCTTCAGGGTGGTGCACCCCAGCGTGGTGGCTTCCGTCCCCGTAATAACTACGGTGGTGGCTATCAGCAGCGTCAGCAGGGTGGTTATGGTCAGCAGCGTCAGGGCGGCTATCAGCCCCGCAACAACTATGGACAGCGTCCTCAGGGTGAGGGTGGTTACCAGCCCCGTAACAACTACGGCCAGCGTCCTCAGGGCGAAGGCGGTTATCAGCCCCGTAATAACTACGGTCAGCGCCCACAGGGTGGCTATCAGCAGCGCCAGGGTGGTTATGGCCAGCGTCCTCAGGGCGGTTATGGTCAGCGTCCCCAGCAGGGTGGTTATGGTAAGCCTTATGGCGCACCTTACAAGAAGGGCCCCCGTCAGCATACGGCCGACTATGATCCGAATGCAAAGTACAGTCTCAAGAAGCGCATAGAGTATAAAGAACTCAATTATGATCCCAACGAACCCCTGCGCCTGAACAAGTTCCTTGCCAATGCGGGTATCTGCAGCCGTCGCGAGGCCGATGAGTTCATCCAGGCAGGTGTCGTCACGGTGAATGGCGAGGTGGTGACCGAACTGGGTACTAAGATTCTCCGTACGGATGAGGTGAAGTTCCACGATCAGCCCGTGAAGATCGAGAAGAAGGTCTATGTGCTGTTGAACAAGCCGAAGGACTATGTGACCACCAGCGACGATCCCCAGCAGCGTAAGACCGTGATGGATCTTGTGAAGAACGCTTGTCCTGAGCGCATCTATCCCGTAGGCCGTCTCGACCGTAACACCACGGGTGTGCTCTTGCTCACCAACGACGGTGACCTGGCTTCGAAACTCACGCACCCGAAGTATTTGAAAAAGAAGATCTACCACGTGTTCCTCGATAAGAACGTTACCGCTCATGACCTGCAGCAGATCGCCGACGGCATTCAGTTGGAGGATGGTGAGATCAAGGCCGACGATGTGCAGTATGCCAGTCCGACGGACAAGAAGCAGGTGGGCATCGAGATCCACAGTGGTAAGAACCGTATCGTGCGCCGTATCTTCGAGAGCCTCGGCTATCGCGTGCAGAAACTCGACCGCGTGCAGTTCGCTGGTCTTACGAAGAAGAACCTGAAGCGCGGTGACTGGCGTTACCTCACTGAGGAGGAAGTGGATCGTCTGCGCATGGGCGCTTATGAGTAAAGGTAAAAAGGTAAAAAAGTAAATGAAACGTACTAAGATTATTGATGTGCTGAAGAGCACAGAATATGGTAAGGAAGTCTGCGTGAAGGGTTGGGTGCGTACGCACCGCAGTTCCAAGGCTGTTGACTTCATTGCCCTTAACGATGGTTCAACCATTAAGAACGTACAGATTGTGGTGGATCCTGCCAAGTTCGATGAGCAGTTGCTGAAGGATATCACCACCGGTGCCTGTATCAATGCCGAGGGTGTGCTGGTGGAGAGTCAGGGTGCCGGACAGAACAGTGAGATCCAGGCTACTAAACTGGAGGTCTATGGTCTCTGTGGCAACGACTATCCCATGCAGAAGAAAGGTCAGAGCTTCGAGGCGATGCGTAAGAACGCCCACATGCGTCTGCGTACGAATACCTTCGGAGCTGTGATGCGCATCCGCCACAACATGGCGATGGCCATCCACACCTATTTCCACGAGCATGGTTTCTTCTATTTCCACACCCCGCTGATCACGGCTTCTGACTGTGAGGGAGCAGGTAATATGTTCCAGGTGACCACGAAGAACCTCTACGACCTGAAGAAGGACGAGAATGGCAAAATCATCTATGATGATGATTTCTTCGGCGAGCAGACCTCACTGACCGTATCTGGTCAACTCGAAGGTGAACTTGGTGCTACGGCCTTGGGTGCCATCTATACCTTCGGCCCCACGTTCCGTGCCGAGAACTCCAACACCCCGCGCCACTTGGCAGAGTTCTGGATGGTTGAGCCCGAGGTGGCCTTCCTGGATCAGGAGGAGCTGATGGACCTCGAAGAGGACTTCATCAAGTACTGCGTGCGCTGGGCCCTCGACAACTGTAAGGACGACCTCGCCTTCCTGAACCAGATGATCGACAAGACACTCATTGAGCGCCTGGAGGGTGTGCTGAAGGAGACCTTCGTGCGCCTGCCTTATACCGAGGGTATCAATATCCTGCAGGAGGCCATCAAGAACGGCAAGAAGTTCGAGTTCCCCTGCAACTGGGGTGACGACCTAGCCTCGGAGCACGAGCGCTACCTCGTGGAGGAGCACTTCAAGAAGCCCGTCATCATGACCGACTATCCGCGTGCCTTCAAGTCGTTCTATATGAAGCAGAACCAGGATACTGCCGATGGCGGTTCCATAGGCTACAAGGGTGCTGTGGCCCCTGGTCCTACGATGCAGGGTACCGATGTGCTCTTCCCCCAGATCGGTGAGATCATCGGTGGCTCCGTCCGTGAGGAGAGTTACGACAAACTGATGGCAGAGATCGAACGCCGTGAGATGGATCAGACCCATCTCTGGTGGTATATCGACACCCGTCGCTGGGGCTCTTGTCCCCACGCAGGCTTCGGCCTCGGCTTCGAGCGCCTGATCCTCTTCGTGACGGGCATGCAGAACATCCGCGACGTCATCCCGTTCCCACGCACCCCGAAGAGTGCAGAGTTCTAATAATAATCCCCGCCAGATTTGGCGGGGTTATTATTTTACGCTAAGCGGATACCTTCGTTATCTATAATGATCAGCCGTCGGCGATACAGGTCGCCGATGGCTTTTTTGTATGCTTTCTTCGATACCTGAAAACGGTCGTAGATCAGTTCCGCGGGCGACTTGTCACCCAGATTACAGCGGCCGTCGTTCTCGTAGAGGTAGCGCAGCAGCACCTCCGCGAAGTCGAGGGTGTGCTGACGGCCCGTGGGCTGGAGGGTGATGTCGATCTTGCCGTCCTGGCGCACGTGGTCGATATAGCCCGTCAGGCGGTCGCCGCTGTGCAGGGGCTGGAAGATCTGGTTGTCGTAGATCTGGCCCTGGTAGCGGTTATCGACGATGCACTTGAAGCCGAGGTCGGTCTTCTGCCACACGAGGATGTCGGCAGGGGCACCATGGGTCAAACCACCCCGTTCTTCGGGAACCTCTTCTTGGGAAGAAGGGGTGCTGAGATACTTCTCCACCTTGGCAGTGGCCATCAGGCGGTAGCTGTCCTCGTCGAGCTTGACATAGACGATATGGCGCTGCCCCTGTTCCATGCGCTTCTTCTGCTCGCGGAAAGGGCAGAAGAGGTCCTTCATCAGGCCCCACTTCAGGAAGGCACCGTACTGGTTCACCCACGCCACTTCGAGACAGGCAAACTCGCCCACCTTGGCATAGGGATGTTCGGTGGTGGCCACGGGGCGCTCGTCCTGATCGAGGTAGATAAACACTTCTATCTCGTCGCCAATGTGCATGTCCTTTGTCATATAGCGCTGGGGCAGGAGGATCTCGCCCTCCTCGCCACCGTCAAGATACAGGCCGAAATCGACCTTCTTGACTATTCTGAGGGTGGTGTAGTCTCCGAGTCTAAGCATATCTCTGGTGTCTCGATGGTGGTTTCTGGGGTTTCGATGAGACCGTCGCGCAGATGGATGGTGCGGTCGGTGATGCTGGCAAGCGTCTCGTCGTGGGTGACGATGACGAAGGTCTGGCCGAACTTGTTGCGCAGGTCGAAGAATAGCTGGTGGAGTTCCTCCTTGTTCTTCGTGTCGAGGGAGCCTGAGGGTTCGTCGGCGAGGATCACGGCAGGGTTGTTCACGAGGGCACGGGCAACGGCCACGCGCTGCTTCTCACCGCCCGACAGTTCATTGGGCTTATGCGAAGCACGGTCTTTCAGGTTCATGAAGTCGAGCAGTTCCTCGGCACGCCGCTTGGCCTGACGGCGCGACATGCCGGCGATGAAGGCGGGGATCATGATGTTCTCGATGGCCGTGAACTCGGGCAGCAACTGGTGGAACTGGAACACGAAGCCGATGTGGCGGTTGCGGAAGTCTGACAGTCTCCTTTTCGACAGACGGCTGGTGTCGATGCCATTGACGATCACCTCACCGCTGTCAGGACGGTCGAGGGTGCCGATGATCTGCAGCAGCGTGGTCTTGCCCGCGCCGCTGGGACCTACGATACTGACGATCTCGCCCTTGTCGATATGCAGGTCGATGTCTTTGAGCACCTGCAGTGAACCGAAGCTCTTCGTGATATTCTTGATAGTAATCATAATTCCTAATTCCTCATTTCTAATTCCTAATTTCTTTATGCAGCCAGCGCAAGATCGTGTCGTAGATACTCTTCTCCTCATGGTGCTGGGCCTCAGTGAAGCTCATGCGGTCCTCCTTCTGCACACCGAACTGATCGGGGAAGACGATCATCAGGTTCTTGCCCGAGAAGTACTCCTGTAGTTCGTCGGGCAGACGCTCCAGGGCGTTCTTGTAGGAGATGGTGCCCTTACGGGCGGTGATGATCACGAAGAGATGGTCCTCGGCCACCTGCGAGGCAAGTTGCGGCAGTTCGTTCCAGTGGCCCATCGACGTGTATTCCGCCCTGACGCTAGCGTGGCGGTTGTTGATATATTCAGCGATGAGCACCAGCGACTCGTTGCGCCCATGGAACTGGATGCGGCAGTCGAGCTGTTCTGCCAGACGGCTCAGACGCTCCAGCCAGCGATGGAAGCCCGGCTCGAACTCCGCCCGTGAGGGTACCACCACACGGATGCGGCGCAGGGTGGGCATCGGCTGTACGAAGCGCATGAGGATGATCTGACGGTTCAGACCGTTGTAGAGGCTCTGGATAAACTCTCCCCAGAAGCGGGGGCTGATGTCGGTATGCACGTGCATACCCATGATGATCTCCGAACAGGCGAATTCGCGGAAGGCGTGTTTGATGCCGTTGGCGATGTTCGTCGCCAGACGCACTTGTGTCTGCACCTTCACCTCCGAGGCACTGGCCTGCTGCTGGAGCTGTTCCAGCAGTCGGAGGCCCTGCTCGCGGGCGAGGTTGCTGTTCTGTCCGTCATACACCACGTTGAGGGCCACGAGTTCACGGTCGAGCCGCTGGTTGCGCGTCAGCAGTGCCAGGTTGAGCAACTGCGGGGCGATCTCCGGGTATTTCACGCAGAGCAGGATCTTCTCGTCGTCGTCCTTGGGCGTTTCTGCCTGCAGGTGGGCCTTCTCCTGGATGATGATCTGCTGGGCGGCATGCTCCGTCATCAGCGTACTGATCACACAGGTGAAGAGGATCATCATCACCACACCGTTGAGCATGATGTCGTTGATGAGGTATTCGCCTGGGGCCACCTCAAGGCGCATGCCCACCATCACCATGGCGATGGCGCCGGCGGCGTGGGCGGAGGTCAGGCCGAACATCATGTGACCGTCGGCCTTCGACAGTCGGAACAGCAGACTGGAGAAATAGGCTGCCAGGGCCTTTCCGAAGGTGCCGAAGAACACGATGAGGAACACGATCCACACCATGTCGAGTCCCGAGAAGATCGTACGCACGTTGATGAGCATACCCACACCGATCAGGAAGTAGGGGATGAACAGGGCGTTGCCTATGAACTCGATGCGGTTCATCAGGGGCGACACGTGGGGAATATAGCGGTTGAGGATCAGTCCGGAGAAGAAGGCGCCGAAGATGCCCTCAATGCCGATAAGTGAGGTGAGGGCCGCACTGAGGAACATGATGCCCAGCACGAAGATATACTGCATCACCGCATCACTGTAACGGCGCAGGAAGTAGCGCGTCAGTTTGGGGATGAACAGGAGGCTGCCTGTACAGAAGGCGGCGAACTTCAGGATGAACAGCGGCCAGAAGTACCAGTTGGTGCCCTCGGTGAAGGCACCGGAGAGGGCAGCGAGCATCACCAGGGCCATGAACAGCGAGATCATCGACGAGCCCACGCTGAGGCTGACGCTCGTATGGCGCTGCAGGCCGTAGCGCCCGATGATGGGGTAGGCGATCAGCGTGTTCGAGGCCATGATACAGCCCAGCAGGAACGAGGCGGGGTGGGAGTAGCCCAGTATCGTCTTCGCCATCACGTAGGTCAGGATCAGGGGCACGAGACAGGTGAGCAGTCCGAAGATGATAAAGCGGCGCGAGTGCTTCTTCACGCCCTCCATGTCCATCTCGAGTCCGGCGAGGAACATGATGTAGTAAAGTCCCACGCGGCCGAAGAGTTCGAAGGAGTTGTCACGCTCCAGGATATCGAAGCCATATTGTCCGATGGCGATACCCGCCAGTACCATGCCGATGATGTGCGGAATACGCAGTTTACTCATCACGATTGGCGCCAGCAGGATGATCAGCAACACCACAAAGAAGATCAGTGTGGGGTCTGTAATCGGAAAATATGAGGCTAATATAGTCATTCTGAGTGCAAAGGTACGAAGAAAATCAGTAAAATAGATGAAAAATTAAAAATAATGTGTACCTTTGCAGCCAAATTACGAATAAATAGTTTTTTTAGTAAGATGAAAGTAGCGATTGTTGGCGCTTCAGGCGCTGTGGGTCAGGAGTTCTTAAGAATTCTCGACGAGAGGAATTTCCCGATGGATGAACTGGTGTTGTTTGGTTCTGAGCGTAGTGCAGGCCACAAATACACCTTCAAGGGCAAGGAGATCGAAGTGAAGTTGTTGCAGCATAACGACGACTTCAAGGATGTGGATATCGCCTTTACCTCTGCTGGTGCAGGAACATCGAAGGAATTTGCAGAGACCATCACGAAGTATGGTGCCGTGATGATCGACAACTCGAGTGCTTTCCGCATGGACGACGATGTGCCCCTCGTGGTGCCTGAGTGCAATGCCGAGGACGCGCTGAACCGTCCCCGTGGCATCATCGCTAACCCCAACTGTACGACGATCATGATGGTGGTGGTGCTCCAGCCGTTGGAGAACATCAGCCATATCAAGCGCATCCACGTGGCCTCCTATCAGAGTGCCTCTGGTGCAGGTGCCGCTGCCATGGCCGAACTGCAGCAGCAGTATAAGGAGATGGTCGAAGAGGGTGAGGTGAAGACCGTGAAGAAGTTTGCCCACCAGCTCGCCTATAACGTGATCCCCCAGATCGACGTGTTCCAGCCCAACGGCTACACGAAGGAGGAGATGAAGATGTTCAACGAGACGCGTAAGATCATGCACACTGATGCGAAGTGCTCGGCTATGTGCGTGCGTGTCAGTTCGTTGCGCAGCCACTCCGAGAGCGTTTGGATCGAGACGGAGCGCCCCATCAGCGTGGAGGAGGCCCAGAAGGCCATCGCCGCTGCCCCTGGCTGTACGCTGAAGGATGATCCCGCAACGCTGACCTATCCCATGCCGCTTGAGACCGCTGGCAAGGATGATGTCTATGTGGGCCGCGTGCGCAAGGACCTGAGCGACGAGAACGGTCTGACGTTCTGGCTCTCTGGTGACCAGATCCGCAAGGGTGCTGCCCTGAATGCCGTACAGATCGCTGAGTATCTGGTAAAGGTTGGCAATGTTAAGTAAGACCACTATATTCTATAGGGCAGCCGTCATGGCTGCCTTATTTTTAATCGTTTCCTGTGGCGGTGGCGACGATGACGGCCGTCGTCTGGGTGAGACCATCGTCGGCACCTGGCAGTGCGGTGAGGTCGTCATCGACGGGGATACGGAGTTGCAGCCCGAGGATATCAACTTGGATAAGTTTGTGTTCCAAGCCGACGGCACTTATAACGGGATGGTCCGCCAGGGCTCCTTTGTAGCGACGGATATCGAGGGTGAGACCGTCATGGAGGGCAGTTATAAGTGTGATAACAGTACCCTGAGGATGGAGAGTGGCCGTCAGGTGATTGTCGCACAGGTGGCCGCCTTCTCGGATGATATGGTCCAACTGCGCTACGTCAATGAGACCTATCACGTGACGGTCTCGTTGACACTCAGAAAACTTTGATTAGTCTTCCTCCCTTTCTTCTACGTCGGCTACATGATAGATGCAGTCGTAGGTTACCTCACTATACGCAGAGAAGTAGCCCAGACATCCGCCCGTGAAGTTCTGGATGGGATTGGTGCCCGTGTTGTCCATGATCTGCATGGAGTATAAATAGTCGTAGGTGCGCTGGTCGATGGCACGCAGTTCCAGGTGCAGACGGTCGCCCTCGCGGAGCATGTCCTTATCGTCGCTGTCTTCCCTGCCGAATGAGAACAACTGTTGCAGTTCTCCGTCAGGATTCACGTCGTCGCGTTTCAACGACCAGCGGAAGCCCGTATCGTTCTTATAGAGGTGGACGAAGTACCAGTTGTCTTCGTTGGGAATGTCCTGGAAGAGTAATTCGGCCATGAGGTATCTTTGCTGCAGGATATTCTGCCAGATGAAGTGGAACTCGTTCAGTTCAGGCATCTCCTGCATGGTGGATGTCGCGGAGAAGTGGTGGCCGTCGAGTTCGATGTCGATCCTGTATTCCACGCCAGGTGTTCCGCAGGCAATAGACTTATAGGTGCCGTCGCCCACGTATGGCAGTGTCTCGCTGCTGCCGTCGCTGCCCGTGATGGTCACACTGGCCCCGCTGATACTGCTCGAGGTGTCGTTGTTGTCCATGTCGTTTGTCATGCTGATACGGGCCTGCATGCTGTTATCCGACACTGAGGCCTCCACCACGTAGAGCGGTTCTATCTGGTGGTAGTCGATGTCGATCTCCTTCTCACAGGAGGTAAGCACGGCTGATATGGCTAGTAAGGCTATTATCTTTCTCATGGGTGTCAGAATTTGATGTTAAAGGCGATCGAAGGCACGATGCCGAAGAGTGAATACTGCACGGCACGGGTACGGTTGCCGTTCTCACTGTCCTCGAAGTTGATGAGGTAGGGGTTATACCTATTATATATATTGTAGATGCCGAACACCCACTGCTGGGTGCACCAGGAACGCTTGATGGTCCATACGGCACTCACGTCGAGGTGATGGTAGTCGGGCGCACGGTAGCCGTTGCGCTCAGCGTAGTAGTAGATCCAGTTGTCGAAGAGCTGGTACTTGCCGCTGGGAGCCGTGAAGGCCTGTCCGCTGTTGAACACCCAGGCCGCGTTGAATGTCCATTTCTTGTTGGGCCTGTACATCGCCACGATATTGATGTCATGGCGACGGTCGTTGTTGGCGTCATACCAGTTGCCGTTGTTGATGCCGGGGATGCGGGTCTTCGACCACGAGAGGGTGTAGGCGAGCCAGCCCGTCAACTTACCCGCGTTCTTACGGGCACAGAACTCCACGCCGTAGCTTTTTCCATCGCCAGCCAGCACCAGCCGCTCGATCTCGATCTCACTGCCGAACGACTTGCCGTCGCGGTAGTCGATCACGTTGTCGGTCTGGCGGTAGTAGGTCTCCAGCGAGAAGTCATAGGCCTGAGAGGGCGTCATCAGGTAGAAGCCGGCACTCACCTGGTCTGCCACCTCCGGCTCGATGATGTTACTGCTGATGGCATAGCGGTCGAAGGGGGTGGAGGTACTCTGGTTGCGCAGGGCATGGATGTTCTGTGAGGTACGGGCATAGCCCAGTTTGATGCTCGTCAGCGGGGTGGGCTGGTAACTGATGCTGGCACGGGGCTCCAGCGTGGTGTAGGTCTTTACGATCTCGTTCTGCTTGTAGTTATAGTACCAGCCGATATTACCGTCGGGCTCGATGTCGTAGTAGAGTGAGCCGCCGAGGGGAGAGAAGGTGCCCAGTCTCAGTCCCAGCGAGGCCGAGAGGGCTTCTGAGAAGTTCAGCGTACCATTGAGCCATGCGGCATTCTCCCAGGCGCGCCGCTCCTCCTTGTCGTATTTGTTGATGATCTGCCACTCTGCCGACTTTACGTTGAGCAGTGACGACTGGAAGCCCGCCTTCAATTGGTGCCTGCCCAGTTCGATGTGGAAGTCCTGACGGAGACTGCCCTGACGGATATGGCCCTTGTACCAGAGGTTAAAGCCTGCGAAATCGACGCCGTTGTCCGTCATATAACTGCTCCAATAGAGCGTGGTCTGCGAGTTCGAGCCGCCATTGAAGTGGTGGAGCCATTTCAGACTGGTGGTCAGGTTACCCCAGCGGATATCGGCCATATCCTCCACGGCCGTCTTGTCGTAGCCCGTGAAGAAGGTCAGGAACAACTGGTTGCGCGTGTTGAGCGTCCAGTCGAGTTTGGCGTTGATATCGTAGAAATACAGGGAGTTGTTCTTGAAGTCGTTCGACAGTTTCAGGAACATATCCATATACGTGCGTCTCGCCGTGACGAGGAACGAGGCCTTGTCCTTGACGATCGGTCCCTCGAGGGTGCCTTTGGCCGAGAGAAGACCGATGGTGGCACCACCGTGCCAGCCCGTCTTGTCGCCCGTCCGGCCAGTGACGTCGAGCACGGCCGACGAGGCACCGCCATACTGGGCGGGCAACAGTCCCTTGTAGAGTGTCGCCGAGGCCAGTGCGTCGTCGTTGAAGGCCGAGAAGAGCCCCGCCATGTGACCTACGTTATACACGGGGGCGTTGTCGAAGAGCACCTGGTTCTGGACAGACGTGCCGCCACGTACTTGGAAGCCGCTGGAGGCGTCGCTCTCCGACTTCACGCCAGGCAACAGTTGGATGGAACGCATGATGTCGTTCTCGCCAAACAACTGGGGTGCCGATGTCAGGTCTTCTATCTGGATCAGCTCAGCACCCGTCTGCACGTTCTTGATGCGCTGACGAGCTGAGTTGGAGGTCACGACCACCTCGTCCAACTGCTCAGTGCGGATAGAGTCCTCTTCAGCGATGGCGGTCAGTGAGAGTGCGGAAAGTATCAAGTTTAGTACAAACATCCGTGCAAAGGTACTAAGATTTTTAAATGTAAAAAAGTAAAAAAGTAAAAAAGTACAGGATGTCCCTCTTTTTTTTACCTTTTTACCTTTTCACTTTCTAACTTTTTTTATATCTTTGCCGCATCAATCATCAACAGAAAGCATTATGAAGAAGATTTTTGTGGCCTTTGTGGCCGTCATGGCGTTGTATGCCTGTAGCAGTGGAGAGAAAGACCTGAAGTATCGTGGCTTGTCGATGGCCCTGCCGTTCGAGACGTTTGTCGATTCCCTTCAGGCGCGTGGTTTCGCGGTGGATTCTGCCAAGACCGATTCCACCTGGGAGCGTGTGTCGATGGCCAAACCCGACGAGAAGTTCCGTCTGATGCTGGCCCAGAAGGATGGTATCCTGCTGGCCTTGCAGGAGAACTACAAGATCTC
The DNA here is from genome assembly GCA_902784615.1 of uncultured Prevotellaceae bacterium. Classification (GTDB taxonomy): domain Bacteria; phylum Bacteroidota; class Bacteroidia; order Bacteroidales; family Bacteroidaceae; genus Prevotella. The sequence continues at coordinate 19,878 of CACZVN010000027.1, forward strand.
CACCAACGACAGTACCCGTCATCTCTGGCAGCAGCTCCGCGACGATTTCGAGAAGGAACTGGGCGCCTGGCCTAACTGCCCCATCCTGAAGGACGACCACAAGGTGGCGAAGTTCGAGACCGACGGCGGCTTCGTAACCCTTACCTTGGAGAACACCTACAGACCCACGTTCTCCGTACTCTACGAAGTGAAGAAATAGAAAAACCATGTTGCTCGAACAGATACCTGCTGAGACGATACTGTTTTTCATCCTCTACGGCATAACGGGCGTGGTGCCGCTGATGGCGGCCCTCTACCTGTTGCTGCGTCGGGGCAATGCCATCGCGCCAGGCGTCACGCCGCCGTTGCGGCTGCGCCGTTGGACGGCGGTATTCTTTGCCGTAGTGACATTGGCGCATGTGTGGTGGCTGCTGTTCTACATCTTATCTGGTGACCTGAATTCCGTGGCTTATCTGGTGCTCGCCATGGGCGACTGCGTGTTGCTGTTCGCCACCTTCGCCGGCATGCTGCTGGCCATGCTTCAGGACCGTTGCCGACCCGTATGGCCCGCCCTGGTGGCTGTGATACCGTTTGTAGTGCTTGCGGTAGTGTTCATAGTCAGTCCCAGCAGTCTGCTTGAGCAGTTTGCCGCAGGCTACCTCGTGTTGCTCGGCCTGCTCTTTACCGGATATATGGTATTCGCCATCAGACAGTACGGGCGGTGGCTGAACGACAACTATGCCGACCTGGAGAATAAGAAGGTGTGGCTGAGCCAGACGGTCTCGCTCGTCTGCATGCTGCTGTTTGTCCTCTATGTACTCGCTACCAACATGGTCTTTATTTGGTTCATACATGTCTTTGAACTCGTGCTTGTCGTCCTGCTGCTGTGGCGCGTGGAGACGTTGCCGTTGTTGGCGGAGAAAAATGTCTTGGAGCAAACGGACACATCATCTGAACCAGAAACCTCTAACTCTCACCCCTCACCTCTCATCTCCATTATCGACCTTGCCCAGATCGAACGACTGTTGGAAGAGCACTGCGTGGCCACGCAGCTTTACCAGCAGCATGACCTGAGCCTTCAACAACTGGCTCGGACGATTGGCACCAACCGCTCGTATCTCAGCCAGTATTTCTCCCGTCAGGGCATCACTTACAATACCTATATCAACAATCTGCGCATCAACCACTTTATCAGCCGCTACCAGGAGGTAGCCAGCACCCAGCAGCCCTTCACCGTACAGCAACTGGCCAACGAGAGCGGCTACCGCAGTTACAGCACCTTCAGCCTCGCCTTCAAGCAGCGCACGGGCCAGAGCGTCACCGCCTGGATGCGCGAAACGTCCCTCTGTTAGGATGTTGAATTTCCGTTAATCGGTGTTTAAAATCCGTGAATCAACGGTCGCTTGTCCGGGGGCGACTTTCAAAATCTGCAAAACTTGTTTCAAAATCTGCAAAACCTGAATGCAACCCTGCATTCGGGCTTTGATTTTTGGAAAAAAATGCTTATCTTTGCGAAAAATCGGACTGCTAACATGTACGAATACCGAGGACTACAAGACATGTTTTTCATGATGCTCTACGGCGGGGCGGCTTTCTTTGCCCTGCTGGCATGTCTGTATCTGCTCCTGAGGCGTGGCAATGCCTTTGCCGACGATGTCAGGTCGAGCCGCGTGCTGCGTCGTTGGACGGTGGCTTTCATGGCAGCGATCTTCGCGAGTCACGTATGGTGGGTATTGCTGGGCACACAGTTCCTGGCCGACGACCGTCTGGTGCGTAACATCATCGCGATCACACTCGACCACCTCACGTTTGTGCCGCTGATGATGTGCGTGCTCATCCGCATGCTGCAGGATCGTCGCCGGCCGCTCTGGCCGCTCATCCCACTGTTTGCGCCCATCGCCGTGATGGCAGTGGTGTGCATCGTGACCCACAACGACGCTTTCTGGTCGATGACGGCGTATTATACGGTCTTTCTGGTTATCGCCTACATCATATATTATGTTTGTGCGCTCAGACAATACGGACGGTGGCTGCTCGACAACTATGCCGACCTGGAGCGCAAGGAGGTGTGGCAGAGCCTGCTTCTGCTGGCATTCATCCTGTTCGTCCACATGGCCTATATCAATAATGAGGGTACTCTTTTCATGGAGTATCTTGCCCAGGTGAACACCATCATCATCATCGCCTTCCTGCTCTGGCGCGTGGAGACATTGCAGGAACTGGAGTCTGAAGAGAGTGAAAACAGTGAAAACTCAAAACCATCACTAAACCTTACAAAGATATGAAACAGAGAATTATTACAAGCACCTCGTTGCTATTTCTGGCGACTCCCTTTTGCTTCGCCAACGGTTATACCCTTGCTGTGGCCAACAACATCATCGTGATACTGATGATCATTGTGATAGCACTCATCGTGATAGGAGGCTACAGTCTGTATCATAATAGGGTTATCAGTCAGCGAAACGAGCAACTTCGACGCATTTTGACGGCACTCGACGACTATCGGGCCATTGTGGGCGACGAGGCTATGTCGCTGGATGTGCAGGAAAAGATCCTGACGAAAAAGTTGTCGAAGTCGAAGGAAGGCAAGGTGGTTCAGAAGGGCGAGGAGCAGAGTTTCTTCGTGAAGATGGATGCCCGTATCAACAAGGAGAAGCCCTTCACGGATCCCGATTTCGACCAAGATGCGCTGGTTAAGTTCCTGGGCGTCAGTCATGAGACGTTCTGCGAACTGGTGCCGCGTTATATTGATCCCGACAGGACGCTTGACTATATCAACTCCCTACGGGCGGAATATGCTGCTAAGTTACTCATGGAGCATCCTGACTGCTCGGCAGAGGAGATTGTGCGCTGGTGTGGTTTCAAGAATATTGCAACATACAAAAGCGCCTTTAGGTTCTCCTTCGGCATCATACCTACGGAGTATGTGCGCTGCATGAACCAGTTGTTCAAGAAGAAAGAGAAAAATGATGCAGACAAGATTTAAAAAAGGAGCCAAGATATTCGATATTGGCATCACTGCCGTGGCAGGAATGCTCTCGGTAGCCGTCATGCTCTATGGCGTGTTCCACTTCGGACTGGGCGAGGCGTGGCCCGAACTGGTGCTCAACCTGTTCTACATTGCCTGTCTGGTGATGATCTGGATGTACTTCTTCAACTCCCGCCGCATCACCACCCAACAGTTCAACTACTGGTGCTCCATCTCGGTGGGCATGACGGTGCTGTTGCGCGACATCCTCTTCGCGCCGCCGCTGGCCTTCTATGGGTTGCATCTGGTGTGTCTCACGCTCTCGGTGCTGCTGCTCTGCATGCTCACCTTCTTCTATGCGCGTAAGAACTGGAAGAGCTACACCAAGCGCAACCTGTGGGCCATCTGCGTCATCGACATGCTCATTGCCGCGCTCTACAACTACGACATCTATATTGAACCCTTCAGCGAATATACCAACTACATGCTCACGGAGATCTGGATCCGCCCCACCATCACCTACGGCCTCGTGGCCTGTTTCGTGACAGAGGTTGAAACGGTAAATAAAAAGTCTTTGAAAAGAAGCCCGAGCATGATGCTCTTCATGCTGATACCGATGTTGACGCTGGTAACTGGCTGTCAAGAGACTGCGCCCAACACTGCGAATGAGGCGTATAAGACGCTGCGTGTAGAGAAACAGAACTACACGTTAGAGCGCCGGTTTGTGGCAAAGATAGAGGGCAAAGAGAATGTGGATGTGTGTGCTCTTATTGGAGGGACAT
>CACZVN010000028.1 GCA_902784615.1 uncultured Prevotellaceae bacterium
GGCAGTATCAAACCCGAGAGCTTCCAGATGTATGCCCACTACCTCATGAGCCACATCATTTACTACATGAATAGAATGTAATTAATCACTCACACCAACAAAGAAAGCTTCCCAATGCTTCGCCATGCAGATCCGCCTCGTGATGGACTTATAATCCCACATATTCTCTCAACAGAAAGGCTTCCCCAAAAGGGAAGCTTTTTTTGTGCCCATACGACAGATTTTTGGGGGTAAAAAACTACCGTCGCAGAATCGTGGCGTTTGTCGCATAAACTTGGATCGAAAAACTGCAGAATTGTTGTAAACAGCCTGAAATCGCTGTATCTTTGCGTTTGAAAACGCGAGAACAGGCTGCACCTCAGCAAAGAGCGAACTCTCTGCATTCGGTTTGCACTGTCCTTGCATCAGAAATCAATAAAAACAAATAAAGTTATGAAGAAAAATGTATTTTACGCAGTGATGATGATGATGGTGGTTCTGATGACCGCTTGTAGTAGTAACGATGATGACTTCGAGCCCGTGCAGCCTGCACCGAAGAATCCCGAGTCGAGGACGGTGGCTCAGGCCAAGACCGTGCTGGTGTATATGGCTGGCAGAAACAATCTGGCGGGCATTGTCAATAATGATTTGAACGAGATGAAGCAGGGATCGAAGCGCCTCGGCAGTAACGACAACCTGCTGGTGTTTGTGCGTCGTGATAAGACCGAAAAGCTGCCCTGGCTGGCTCGTATCAAGAACGGTGTGGTGACCGATTCAGTAAGTCTTAGCGACATGGGTATCACCAGCAGCGACGGTGAGAACCGCGCCTCTGATCCTGTGGTGATGGAAGGCGTGATGCGTTACGCTTTCAGTCACTATCCCGCCATGAATGGCAACTACGGCCTGGTGCTCTGGGGGCACGGTAGCGGCTGGCTGATGAAAGACGAGGTGAAGCGTGTTAATAGCAGGGCTTTTGGTGTGGATTGTGGCGAAAATGACAACGCACTTTGGATAAACATTCCCACGATGGCCAATATCCTGAAGGGTATGCCCCACCTGAAGTTCATCATGGCCGACTGCTGTAACTTCATGTGTCTGGAGATCCTCTACGAGCTGCGCAACGTGTGCGACTACATTATCGGTTCCCCTGCTGAGATTCCCGACATGGGCGCTCCCTACGACCAGATCGTACCCGACATGTTTGCCGACGGCCGTTTCTATACCAGCATCATCGATAAATACTATAAGAGCGTGAATGGCTATCTCCCCCTCACGGCTGTCCAGAGCAGTCAGATGGAGCAGCTCGCACAGGCTACGCATCAGGCTATGCAGGCCGTGCAGAGCAACCTCAACGGTGACTATGCCGATATGACGGGACTCATCCACTACTACCACACTGACGATGATAGTGATTTTCATCCCGAGTACAACATCTTCTACGATGCCGGCGACTTCTTCCTCGCCCATGCTCCCCAAGATGCTTACTGGCAGTGGAAACATACCCTCGACAAGGCCGTCGTAGAGCACCGCAATGCAACCATCTGGAGCACCGATAAGCCTTGGGCCATGAAGTACAGCGACTTCACTGTGACTGACCAGAAGATGCACGGTGTGTCGATGTTCGTCAAGCAGAATCCCGCCAAGGGCAACTACGCCAAGTGGAATGAAGATATCAAGAAGATGGCGTGGTGGAATGCCGTCAACTAAAAAATAAGCTGGAAGTTTTGCGCTTCCAGCTTTTTTGTTTATCTTTGCACCATCATTATTACTAACAGAATGAAGGACTCTCTGTCGGCACGGCTCACCTACCGCATCATGGCGGTGGTTCTGGTGATGATGGTTGTCATTGCCGGCGTGGTGAATTTCACCGTCAGGAAGTACATGCTCGACGAGGCCGAGGAACGCTATCTGGGCTTCCTGCTCGAGAATCATCAGGAGATACGCCGCAAGCTGTCGGATGTGCATGTGGCCGCAGAGAACAACGTCCACGACATTGAACGCGACATTGACAATCCCGACAAGATGTTCGATCACATGCAGCGTATCATCCGTCAGAACCGCTCCATCGTCTGCTGCGCCTTGTTGTTCAAGCAAGACTATTATCCCAGCAAAGGCCGGGTATTCGTACCTTGTGCCAGAAAGGACGCGGCAGACAGTATCATAGTGTCGAGGATTGACAACACATACAACAGCTACTTCTATGGTGAGTGGTTTCTTCAGCAGCTGAAGGCAGACCAAAGCGCCTGGACAAAGCCCTACTTCGAGAGCCGGTTTTTCGCTGGCAACCAGGAACCGCGTCTGCTGACCACCTACACAGTTCCTATCCACGACCACGAAGGACACCCTGTGGCTTTGCTTGCTGCCGACATGTCGCTGGAGTGGTTGAGAAACGAACTCATGGAAGACATCAGCGAAATTAACAATCAGTACGAGAAAGGACTCCAACACCAGTCTTACTTCTTCATCGTTAATCGGGAAGGCACCTACATCATACATCCGAATAAGGAACTCATGCTGACGCCTTGCGACAGGAATATTGGCAAAACGATGCTGGCACACCGAGGTACCTGCGTGATGGAGATCGACGGAGTGAAGTCAAGGCTGTACTATCGTTCCTTCAATTACGTGAATTGGACGATGGTTATCGTGGCGCCTTTAGATGTGATTATGGCTAATGCCAAAGTGCTGAACATCATTATCCTGGCAGTGATGATTATTGGTCTGCTGGCCATTTATCTGTTCTGTCGTCGCCAGATCAAAGAGATTGCTGACCCCTTTGCGGCGCAGAAGGCTGCGGTAGATCGCGAGCTGACTATTGCCCACGATATCCAGATGGGCCTGCTGCCACAATCATTCCCTGAACATTCCGACATTGATCTGTACGCCACACAGACACCAGCCCGTGATGTGGGTGGCGACCTGTACGACTACTTTGTGCACAAAGGTCGTCTGGTGTTCTGCATCGGTGATGTCAGTGGCAAGGGTGTACCTGCTGCCTTGCTTATGGCTGTGATGAGAGCGATGTTCCGTAGTGAAACGCGCCGTGCCTGCAGTGCTGCGGAGATTGTTGGAACCATGAACCGTAACCTCAGTGAGGAATATGCAGGCGGTGATTTCGTCACGATGTTCGTGGGTATCCTTGACTTGGCTTCAGGGCATCTTGACTATTGTAATGCGGGGCATGAGGCACCACTCCTTTCTGGACAGCCGTTGCCAGTTCTGCCTAACTTGCCTGTGGGCGCTCTGGCTGACTGGACTTACGAAGGTCAACAGGAGCAACTACAGTCGGGCGACATGCTGTTCCTCTCTACCGATGGACTTAGTGAGGCCAAGAATGCTGCCGACGAGCAGTTTGGTAGGAAGCATGTGCTTCAACTGGCCAACGACCACCGCTCTCTTGCTGCCAAGCCACTGATAGAACTGATGATGAGTGAGGTAAGCAGCCATACGGGCGATGCCTTACAGAGCGACGATATCACCATGTTGGCTGTCAGATGGTTGGGCAACGGATTGACACTGAAGCCCTCGATGGACGACATCGGGCGACTGGCGCCCTTTATCACCAGTGCCGCCAATAGGGCAGGGATTGAAGGTAAGGAGGCTAAACGCCTGCGACTGGCCGCAGAAGAGACGGTGGCCAATATCATCAACTATGGACAGGCTACCGCCATCAAGTTGCAGGCAACGGTAGCAGACAACCAACTCGAACTCACCATCGACGACGATGGACTGCCCTTCGATCCTACCCAAGACTCTCCCACTGATCTGTCAGTACCGCCTGACCAGCGACCTCCAGGTGGCTTAGGTATCATGCTGCTCCACCAGATGACTGACGGACTGGATTATCAGCGCATAGATGGGCACAATGTTTTAAAGATTAAAAAGGTAAAAAAGTAAAAAGGTAAGAAGGTAAGAAAGTAAAAAGATAAGATTATGGACATTACGATTAACCAAGTAGAAGACCGACTCGTGGTTGCGCTCATTGGCGACCTCGACAATGCAGCCAGCTCTCAGGCAGAGCGCAGTCTTGCACCAGTTTATGATTTTACCGATGGCGACATCCTCATCGACTGTACCCAACTGAACTATATCTCCAGTAGTGGTCTGCGCATCATGCTCAACATCTACAAGCATACGCGCGCCAACGGACATAAGGCCATCCTCAAGGGACTCTCGGAAGATGTGAAAGAGGTTTTCCAACTGAGCGGATTCCTGCAGTTGTATGTCACAGAAGATTAAAAGGGTAAAAGAATGAAAGCAGAGGAAATCAAACAGCTTCAAGACGCATGTGAGCATCTTAAGTCAGAGAATGCCTTTCTGAAAGGAGAGGTGGAGCGACTGAAGGATGAGTTGGTTCGTATGGTGAGCCGTAACCTCGACCTGTCGGAACAGTTGGAATGGGATGTGGAACTGCGCCGTCGTACGGCAGTGGCCCGCGAGATCATGGAAGCACGTGTAGAGCGTCAGCGCAATGCTGACCTGCAGGACGACGGTCAGTTGATGGCACTCATCGAGATACGTGTAGAGAAAGACCGTCCCCATCTGCGTCCCGATTTCGGCCCTACTGATCTGGCAGACATGCTGGGCGTCTCGATGACCAGACTTTATCAGCTCTTCCGTCATCAGACTATCCATCGTACGCCTGAGGCCTACATCGACAACTTGCGCACATTGGCTGCCCTGCGGCTGTTGCGCGAGAAACCCAATTACACGATAGCCGTCATTGCTGAGGAGGCTGGTTTCTCGAATGTGCGCACCCTGCAGCGACGTATCCAAGACGCCATCGGCATGTCGCCTGTGGATTATCGCCTGATGCTCACCCGCGACATGTAAAATCCAGCCTTTTCTCACTTTTTTCGAAAAAACTTTGGTGGTTTCAAGAAAAAGTACTACTTTTGCACTCGCTAAACACAAGCATAGGGGCATAGCCCAGTTGGTTTAGAGCGCTGCAGTCACATTGCAGAGGTCCCCGGTTCGAGCCCGGGTGTCCCTACGAAGAGAGAGGATGTTCCCAAGTGGAGCATCCTCTCTCTCGTTTGTTATGTCCAATCAGTCACAGACTGTTGATCACGTCCTCGACAACCTTGGGGAAGTGGATCATCTCCAACTGGTGTTCTTTCTCGGCAATGTCCTCGACGGTGTCATCGGGCGAGAGGGCTACACGGAACTGGGCGATGATCTCGCCAGCGTCGCAGACGGGCGTCACCCAGTGGACAGTCATCCCAGTCTCCGTCTCACCAGCCGCCTTCACGGCCTCGTGTACATGATGGCCCCACATACCCTTGCCACCGTACTTTGGCAGGAGGGCAGGGTGGATGTTGATGATCTTGTGCGGATAGGCCTCGATGAGGAAGTTGGGGATCAGCGGCAACCATCCCGCCAGCACGATGAAGCCGATGTCGTAACGCTTGAGCAACGGCAGCATCACGTCGGGGTCATTTAAGTCCGCCTTCGGGGTGACGGCTGCCGGCACGCCAAGTCTTTCTGCGCGTTCAAGAGCCTGGGCATCAGACTTATTGCTGACTACGAGGGCGATGTTCACGCGCTCGGAGTCAGCAAAGTACTTGATGAGATTCTCGCAGTTCGTGCCACTTCCCGACACGAAGATGGCTATATTCATACCAGATGTTCGATGAGGTCAGCACGGTCGCCAGGGAGCATGTCGATGACGGGGATCTCGACCATCGTGTAGCAGCCGGCTGAGAGGCGCATGGAGGCGCGAGCCACATTGACCAGCACCTGACCCGTGAGGGCGGGGTTATTGATGCTCATGTTGAACTCCAGACGCTGGTTCTGCGTCTTGCCACTGACACCCTTGCGCACGAGGTTCACACCGTGACCCATGTCGCGCACGTCATCGACGCTCTCCACCTGGAACACGTGGGTCTCGTCGCTGGCGAAGTAGGGATCGGCCTTGATGTCCTTCGTGACATCCTCCAGTTTGGCACCCTCTTCCAGTTCTACATACACCATACGGCGGTGGATACCCTCACCCAAGGGGATGGTCATGCTCAGAGCATTCTTGACACCTTTCTTACTGCGTACGCAGACGCTGTGGCCCATCGACATACCAGGGCCGAAGTTGGTGTAGCTGAGGCCCTTAGGAGCAAGGCTCTGCATGAGGGTGCGGACGATGGAATCCGAACCTGGATCCCAGCCTGCAGCGATGACGCTGACGGTGTTCGTCTCTTTGTTGAGCTTCATCAGACGCTCGCGGTAGCCACGGATATTGGTATGGATATCGAACGAATCGACGGTGTTAATACCCAGTGGAATGATCTGGTTGGCATATTCCTCACAGCTGCGGGTGGGGGTGGCAAGGATGGCCACATCGACATCCTTCAGATCGCGGATGTCCTTTACGACGTCATACTGTGCCAGTTCTGCGGGCTTGTTCTCCGCACCATTACGGCGCACGATACCTGCCACTTCGAAGTCGGGGGCTGCCTCCAGAGCCTGGAGCGCATACTGTCCGATGTTGCCGTAACCTACGACGGCTGCTCTGATTTTCTTCATAATGCTATATGATTTGATGGTTGTTTGCTCGAAATCGGTTGCAAAAGTAATACTTTTCACTGAAACGCATGACATTTTGTCCGATAAAAACATCTAAAAACTATCATTTTGTGACAATCTGCAAGGATTAGTCCCTTAAATACAATAAATTGTTACTTCCGTGCGTTTATTTAGAGGTGAAATCGTCAAAACGTAAAAAAGACATCAAATTATGATTGAATACATTAAAGGAGAACTGACCGACCTGACGCCCGCCATGGCTACGGTGGAGGCGGCAGGAGTTGGTTATGGTCTGAATATCTCACTGAACACCTTCAGTGCTATCCAAGGGAAGAAGGAAGTGAAGCTCTATGTGTATGAGGCGATCCGCGAAGATGCCTACCAGCTCTACGGCTTCATCAACAAGAAGGAGCGCGAGATGTTCCTGTTGTTGATCACGGTGAATGGCGTGGGTGCCAACACGGCGCGGATGATGCTGTCGGGCATGAGTGTCTCAGAGCTCTGCAATGCCATCTCGACAGGTAATGCCCGTCTGATACAGAGTATCAAAGGCATTGGTAAGATGACGGCACAGCGCATCATCGTTGATCTGCGCGACAAGATCGTAGCCCTGGGCATCGCCGAGGAGATTCCTGCCGGCGGCACGGTGGCTGCACCCGTGAATACGGCAGTGAGGGACGAGGCCGTCGCTGCCCTCACGATGCTGGGCTTCGCACCCGCACCCTCGCAGAAGGTGGTGGTAGCCATCCTGCAGGAGCAGCCCGATGCCCCTGTGGAGCAGGTGGTGAAACTCGCCCTGAAACAGATCAAATAAGCTTTGAGCAGACGAGTCGTTTACATCGTATTGGTCTTGCTGAGCATGGCGGCGTTGGCCGTCCCTCCGCAAGACGATAAGACCAGACAGGCTAAGGACGAGCCACAGGCAACGTCGGCGCCCATGGTCGAGGATGAGTCCATCCCCGACTCTCTTTTACGCGCGCGCTGGCGCATACAGAAGACGGCCCCTGTGCTCCTGGAGGACCTCGACTCGTCGGTCTTAGACCTGAGGATGCCGGAGAATATCCGTCAGACGGTGGAATACGACGACTCAGCCAACGTGTATTATGTCGGTTCAAAGATCGGTGACTCCTATCTGAACGCCCCCGTGCTGATGACCCCGGACGAATATCGTCAGTGGGTGGAGAAGCGCGCCCTGCACGACTTCTTCCATCAGAAAAACAAAGAGAACATAGAGAACAAGGGGGAGGATAAGTTCTCGTTCTCGGATATGCACTTTGACCTAGGACCTGCCGAGAAGATCTTCGGCCCTGGTGGCGTACGCATCAAGACACAGGGAACGGCGGAGTTGAAACTCGGTGTGACGATGAAGGACATCGATAACCCCTCGCTGCCCATCCGTAACCGTAAGACGACAGCCTTCGACTTCGACGAGAAGATCAACCTGAACGTGAACGGAAAGGTGGGCGACAAGGTGAACATGAACCTGAACTACAACACGGACGCCACCTTCGATTTCGACACGCAGAACCTGAAACTGAAATACGAGGGCAAGGAAGACGAGATCATCAAACTCGTGGAGGGCGGTAATGTCAGTTTCCCCTCGAACAACTCGCTGGTGAAGGGTGCCAGCAGTCTCTTCGGTATCCGTACCGACATGCAGTTCGGCAGACTGAAACTCCAGACCGTCATCTCCCAGAAGAAATCATCCACCAAAAGCGTTTCTTCGAAAGGCGGTACCCAGACCACGCCCTTTGAACTCGACGTGGCCGACTACGAGGAGAACCGCCACTTCTTCCTCTCCCACTATTTCCGTGAGTGCTACGACCAGGCCATGCAGACACTCCCCGACTTGATGACGGGCGTCGAGATCAACCGTGTGGAAATTTGGGTGACCAACAAATCCGGCAATACTACGAACACCCGTAATATCGTGGCCCTGACGGACTTAGGCGAGAATACACAAGTGCATAATCCCTACTGGGGACTCTCTGGACTGCCTGTTCCTGCCAACAGTGCCAATAATGAGTATTCGACCATCGTGAACAATTATCCTGAGGCTCGTGATATCGACGAGACTATGTCAGTGTTGTCTGCCATCCCCAACTTCGAGGTAGGTGTCGATTACGAGAAACTGTCGAGTGCCCGTCTGCTCAACTCCTCGGAATACTCTGTTAACAAGTCGCTGGGCTATATCTCGCTGAAGGCGGGTCTCCAGACCGACCAGGTGCTGGCCGTGGCATACGAGTTTACGTCGGGAGGCGTCACCTATCAGGTAGGTGAGTTTGCCAGTGACCTGACGGAGACCTCGAAGGCCCTCTTTGTGAAGTCGCTGAAGAACACGTCGAACAATCCCTCGCAGGGCAACTGGCGACTGATGATGAAGAACGTGTATTACCTTGCCTCAACAGTGGAGAAGACCAAGTTCCGTCTTGACATCAAATTCCAGAGTGATACGGCGGGTGTCTATCTGACCTATATCCCCGAGACCCAGGTGAAGGGCAAGACGCTGTTGAAACTATTGGGCTGCGACCGTTTGGATAACAACAACAAGACCAACCCCAATGGTTACTTCGACTTTGTGGAGGGGTACACCGTCAGCAACGGCCGTGTGTTCCTGCCTGCCTCAGAACCCTTCGGCAGTTATCTGAGGCAGCAACTCGTCAAGAACGGACTCTCGGAGGCCGATGCTGAGAAGTATGCCTTCACCCAGCTCTACGACTCCACTAAGACGGTGGCAAAGCAGAATGCAGAAAAGGATAAGTTTATCCTGACTGGACAGTTCAAAGGCTCTTCGGCCAATGTCATCTCCCTGGGCGCCTATAACGTGCCGAAAGGTTCCGTGACGGTCAGGGCTGGTGGCGTGGAACTGACGGAAGGCTCCGACTATACCGTCGATTACTCCGCCGGTGAGGTGACCATCATCAACCAGAGCATCCTGGATGCGAAGACGGACGTCACCGCCTCCTTCGAGTCGAATACCGACTACGGTATGCAGCGTAAGACGATGCTGGGTGTGAACTGGGAGTACGACTTCTCGAAAAACCTGCAGATCGGCGGTACGCTGATGCATCTCTCGGAACAGGCCCTCACCTCGAAGGTGGCGATGGGCTCCGAGCCGCTGAGCAACACGATCTGGGGACTGAACCTGAACTGGAAACAGGAGTCGCAGTGGCTGACATCGATGCTCAACAAGATTCCTTTTCTCCATGTGAAAGAGCCTTCGCAGATCACCTTCACGGGCGAGTTCGCACAGCTCATCGCAGGAACGGCCAGCGGCACCCAGGACAATGCCTCCTATATCGATGACTTCGAAAATACGAAGAACTATATCAGTGTAAAGAGTCCCAAGGAGTGGATGCTCTCCAGCGTGCCTTCAACCTTGCAGGAGTCGGCCGACAGGACAGGTGTCACCAGTGGTTATAACCGTGCCCTGCTGGCCTGGTACTATGTCGATCCCATCTTTACCAACCGTTCCTCCACGCTCACACCGAGCCATATCAAGAGTGACCTTGAGCAACTCTCCAATCATTATGTGCGTGAGGTGTATGTCAAGGAACTTTATCCCAACCGTCAGCAGAGTACCTATAACGGTGCCACCTCCAAGCTCGACGTACTTAACCTGGCCTACTACCCCCAGGAGCGAGGACCCTATAATCTGACGCGCAATTTCAACAGCGATGGTACGTTGCGCCAGCCCGAGACGAAGTGGGGAGGCATGATGCGCAGGCTCGATACCAACGATTTTGAACAGGCCAACATCGAGTATATCGAATTCTGGTTGCTCGACCCTTTCATCTATACCCGTCAGGACGGTACGGCCTCCGACTATAGTGGTGACCTCTATTTCAACCTCGGTGAGGTGAGCGAGGACATCCTTCACGACGGTAAGAAGTTCGACGAGAGTGCCATGCCCGTCAATGGCACCGACTCCTACCTCACCACCCAGTGGGGTAAGATCGGCGTGCAGACCACGGAGACCTACGCTTTCGTCACGACCAGTGGCTCGCGTAACCTGCAGGATGTGGGTTTCAATGGACTTAACGACGAGGAGGAACGCGGATTTGGGGCTTACAAGGAATGGCTCGACGCCGTGGTGAACAGCGGTGTCATTACCAACGATAGCATCATCCAGGCCTGGCGCAACGACCCTGCGGGTGATAACTATCACTATTTCCGAGGTTCCGATTTCGACAGGGAAGAGAAGAGTATCCTTGACCGCTACAAGCGTATCAACAACCCCCAAGGCAACTCCCCCGACACGGAGAACCAGACGGAGGGTTACGATACCAGTTACAAAAGCGGTCCCGACGTGGAGGATATCAATCAGGATCACACCTTGAACGAGTTCGAACGCTATTTCCAGTACAAGGTACGCATCTCACCGGATATCCTTGACGCCTATCGCAACGGAGCACCCCCCGCCGACTGTTTCATCACCGACATGCGCACCAGCAGCGTAAAACTGCGTAATGGCGACACGACGAACGTCAACTGGTACCAGTTCCGCATCCCCCTGACGGAATATGAACGGAAGGTGGGCAGTATCAACGACCTCACCAGTATCCGTTTTATGCGCATGTATATGACAGGTTTCCAGAAACCCATCGTACTGCGCTTCGGGTCGTTGGATCTCGTACGTGGCGAGTGGCGTATCTATAAGCAGAGTCTCACCATGGGTGGTGCCGAAGGCGGTACGATGGAGGTCAGTGCCGTGAATATCGAGGAGAGCAACGACAAGAAACCTGTGAACTACGTGCTGCCCCCAGGTATCAGTCGCGTCACTGATCCTTCACAGCCGCAGTTGGTGGAGGCCAACGAGCAGGCCCTGAACATGGTGGTGAAGGAACTGCAACACGGGGAGTCGAAGGCCGTCTATCGCAAGACAACACTCGACCTGCGCCAGTACAAACGGATGCAGATGTTCGTGCATGCCAACCACCTGGAACCCGATGCCACTAACCTGAAGGACAACCAGTTGGCCGTGTTCATCCGCATGGGTAGCGACTACAAGAACAACTACTATGAATATGAGATACCGCTGTCGCTGACCCCCGACCGTAGCGACTACAGTAAATACTCGACAGCCGACCGGCGGCAGGTATGGCCCGAGGAGAATATGCTCGATATCAATCTCAATGTGTTCACCCGTCTGAAGAAGCTTCGCAACCAGGCGAAGAGTCAGGGCATGACCTCGTTCAACCAACTCTTCACAGACTATGATCCCGAGCGACCCAACAATAAGAT
Organism: uncultured Prevotellaceae bacterium; assembly: GCA_902784615.1. Lineage (GTDB taxonomy): Bacteria > Bacteroidota > Bacteroidia > Bacteroidales > Bacteroidaceae > Prevotella. The sequence continues at coordinate 11,740 of CACZVN010000028.1, forward strand.
CAGTATGATGGGTAACCCGACGCTTGGCGACGTGAAGGTGATGATGATCGGTGTCAGGAATATCTCCAGTGAGGTGAAGTCGGGTGAGGTATGGGTCAATGAACTCCGACTGATGGACAGCAATAACGAGGGCGGTTGGGCTGCCTCTGGCACGATGAACGTGCAGCTCTCAGACTTTGGTACCGTTAACCTGACAGGCCGCTATGTCAGTGACGGCTTCGGCGGACTGGAGGACGGGGTCATGCAGCGCTCCACCGACACACAGAAGGAGTACAGTGTGACGACAAGTCTGGAACTCGGCAAGTTCTTCCCCGACAAGGCGAAGGTCAGCGTACCGCTCTACTACTCCCTGACGAAGGAGGAAACCCGTCCGCGCTATAACCCGCTTGACTCCGACATGCGTTTGGATGAAGCACTGGATGCAGCCGCAGACCAGCATGAGCGCGACAGCATCGAGTCGATAGCCGTCACAAAGACCACGAACTCCAACTTCTCACTCTCCAACATGCGATGGGGACTGAAGACCAAGAAGCGGCCTATGCCCTACGATCCCGCCAATTTCTCTTTCAGCTATAGCCATTCCCACCGTTCTACGTCGGGCGCGACAACTGTCTATGAGAATGAGGATCAGTGGCGAGGGGCCCTGAACTACAGTTACTCGCCTGTCTATAAGACCTGGGAGCCATTCAAAAAACTAAAGGGCAAGTCGAAGTGGCTCAACTTCCCGAAGGCACTTGGTCTGAACTACCTGCCACAGAGCATTGCCCTGAACACCGAGATGACCCGTAACTATTATGAACTTCAGGAGCGCGACCTCGAGAATCTGGAAAACCAGCAGTTACCGTTGACCTTCAATGAGCAGTTCCTCTGGAACCGTGACTTCTCTCTACGTTGGGACTTCACCAAGAACCTGCACTTCAACTTCCAGTCGGCTACCCATGCAGAGATCGAGGAGCCCTATACTCCCGTGAACAAGGATCTCTATCCCGACCGCTACTCTGCCTGGAAGGACTCCGTATGGCAGAGTATCAAAAACCTTGGTGCACCGCTCGATTACCAGCAGCAAATAACTGCCAGTTACCAGTTACCGCTGAACAAACTGCCTATCTTCGACTGGATCAACAGCGATGCCTCGTTCAACAGCCGCTATTCGTGGGTAAGAGGAACACAACGCAATGATGGTACCTCACTGGGTAATACGGTGAACAGCAACCGTAACCTGAACATCAATGGCAGTTTCAACATGGAGACGCTTTATAATCATGTGCCCTTCCTGAAGAAAGCCAATGAGCGCTCCAAGAAGTCGGTAGCCACCAGTAAGTCGAGCCGCGCCAGCACAAACAGATCAAATAAAACTAAAAAGACGAATCATGATGATGACGAGGGTTCTGATTCTGAGAAGGCTCAACTCCCCAAGAACAAGAATACTTACCAGCGGGAGATCACCCTCCGCACCGATACCACCATCACCGTGGCTCATAACAAGAACTCGAAACGTCTGATCGTCACAGCCCGTACAAAGGAGGGTAAACCATACGCTATTTCATATAAGGTGATTGATGCCAACAAGATCCTTATCAAGAGCCGTGACACCGTACAGTTGAAGCTCAGCATTACCGCCAAACAACCGCTGGAGGATCAGGCATGGTACAAGCCTGCACAGAACATTGCCCGTTTCCTGATGATGGTGCGCTCCATCAATGTGAGCTACCGTCACCAGTATTCCATGCTTCTGCCAGGTTTCCTGCCGAATGTCGGAGATGTATTCGGGCAAAAGACGGGTAGTGTGATGTCGCCAGGTCTCGACTTCGCCTTTGGTGTCGTCGGCGACAGCTATATCGACAAGGCTTTGGAGAACGACTGGCTGTTGAGAAACGATAATGTGTCACAGCCTGCCACCATCAACAGTTCCAGCGACCTCCAGTTACGGGCCATGGTAGAGCCGCTGCGCGACCTGAAGATCGACCTCAATGCCTCGTGGACGGACAACCGCGCAAAGAGCATTCAGTATATGTACGCAGGTAAGCCGACGACCTATAGCGGTTCATTCAACATGACGACGATCTCGCTGAAGGGCTCTTTGGCCGGGATCGGTGATGCCAACAGCGGCTACCAGTCGGATGCCTTCGACCATTTCTGTGCACTCATTCCTGAATTCCAGCAACGGGTACAGGCACAGTATGCTGGGGCACCCGGAACGTTTGCCGATGTTAATCCCTATAGTGCCGACGTGTTAGTGCCTGCCTTCCTGTCTGCCTATACCGTCGGGGCAGGAAAGTCGCTGAGCATCTTCCCTGCCATCACGCGGATGTTGCCCAACTGGACCATCAGATACAGTGGTCTGTCTAAACTCACGTGGGTGCGTGACTACCTGAAGAGTCTGAACCTGAACCATGCTTATAAGAGCGTCTATAGTGTCGGCAGTTACGCTTCCTATAGTTCTTGGCAGGAATATATGGATGGACTGGGCTTTATCACTGACCAGGCGACGGGCGGGCTCCAGCCCTCCTCGATGTATAATGTCTCGACGGTGAGTATCAATGAGGCCTTCTCGCCTCTGCTTGGTGTCGATGCCACCTTCCAGAACAATCTGACGGCTAAGATTGAGTACCGCACCACCCGCGTGCTCAGCCTCTCGATGACCAGTGTCCAGATTAACGAGGCCCTAAGCCGTGACTGGGTGGTCGGTCTTGGGTATAAGATCAAGGACTTCCAAATCTTCAACTCCTCCGTCAACCGGAAAGTCAAGCGGGCACAGAACAAAAAGGGTAAGACGGGAGATGACGACAAGGCTGGTAATAAAGGTGGTTCCGGCAAATCTGGTGTAAACCACGACCTGAACCTCCGGCTTGATGTCTCTTTCCGTAATCAGGCCTCCATCACGCGCGACATCGCCTCGGGTGTGTCTTCGGCCTCTAGTGGCAACAGTGCCTTGAAGATATCCTTCATGGCCGACTATACCCTTAGTCGCTTGCTTACCCTCACCGCCTACTACGACCAGCAGACAAATACCCCATTGCTCTCCAGCAGTAGTTATCCGACGACGACGCGCGACTTCGGTCTCTCCCTGAAATTCTCGTTGACGAGATAAAAAATCCCCGCCGACTGGCGGGGAATAATAGTAGAAGATTCTTGTTAGAACTTATAGTCGAGACCTATGCCGATCACGTGATTTGTTCGGCTGTAGGTGTCACTTCCAGAATATGCGGTGTTCAGGTAACCACCTTCCATCTTGCCATCTATTTGTTTTGCTGTGTATTCGCATTTGTAATCGCTGTAGAGCGAACAGAAGTAACTCACGTTTAAACGTAGTTTTTCAGAAATGTTCCAAGCACCGCCGAGGCCGATGCTATAGCTGTCGCAGGCGAAGGAGGTGTTCTGTTGGTAACCTTCGCTGAGGCCGTAATCGGTGCGCTGACCACCGCAACTGACGGTGAACTTCTTATTAATGTCGTACTCCACACCAGCGAGGATCTCGTGCGTGCCGTGGGTCAGTTCTTTCTGACGGTTATCAGCCATGATGGCGTGCTTGTCATCGAAGAAGTGGTACTCAAGAGCGGCGCGCAATTGTGGCGAGAACTCGTAACCTACTGCTGCCACGAAAAGCGACGGCATGTCGTAGCGCACGTGCTCGTCAGGCATGTAGTTCTTTATCTTATCAGCCATCTGATCGCCCATGGCTGAAGCCAAAGCTGCCAGTGTTTTTTCATTACCCATCGTTTCGGCCATAGCCTTGATGTCTGTTTTTTGTCCCATCATCATGACTTCCAGAGCCTGAGTGTCATTTTTGGTATTGATTTTTGAACGGAACTCATAACGGGCAGCCACTGTCAGCGGGCCTTTGTGGTAGTTGAAACTTACGATGGGAGCAAAGCCCCATGCCCGCTGTGTCACATCTAATTGCAGATCCATCAGTTGCTGACTGCCATATTGCTGAAGTGTCGTAGCAGTCACGTAACCGCGACTATAACCGTCATAGTAATTGGCGCGCAGACCGATAGCCGCAGAGAAGTTCTCATTAATCAGATAAGTGAAGTTGATTTGGCCGCCATAGATATATTGTTTACCTTTTACCTCAGAATCAATATTATACATTTCTGGGGTCATAATGGGACTTTGAGGGTTGACCATATAAGCGGCAACTGATTTCTCAAAGATTTTTCCCATTGTCATAACATTAAACATGGGAATACCTTCGTCATACTGTACGAAGCCACCACTGCCTACGATGCCAATCATAGTAGAGAGTGCCCACCGGTCTTTTTTATAGGAGGCGAAAAGAGCTGGTACGATGGGAGCCGATGCTTTGCCAATGTATTTCTTGTCAAGATCATATCCATTGTAGCCTAAGGCTGGATAGGCCAGATAATTGGGTATGCTGGTCTCGATATCGCGATACTGCCAGGGCTTCTGGAAATTGAGCGAGAATTGGAATCCCTCGTGCCCCCAGGCGAGACCTGCGGGGTTGCTGTAGGCCGCATCGATCTCTGTCGTGGCACCGCGTGCGAACATACGGTCGAAGGCGATGTGATAGTTGGTATTGGTCATCAGACCGCCAGCATGGGCGGCTGTCAGTGTAAAGGCGCAGAGGGCCGTAAACAATAATTTTCTCATCATTTCTGTCGATTATAATGGTTTCAGGCTGCAAAGGTAGCAAGAAATCCGTTAATAACCGAAAAAATGATGAGAAAAATGCGCAAATCGGACACAAATGTTTACGCTGTGCGTTCGCGGAAACGTTCCATGAGCCATTCTTTCTGCTCGGCAATGGTCATGTGGGAATTGTCGAGTTCGATGGCATCATCGGCCTTGCGCAAGGGTGATACCTCGCGGTGAGAATCGATGTAGTCGCGTTCCTGCACATTCTTCAGGATATCGTCAAAGTCGGCGGGCATACCCTTAGCCTTCAGTTCGTCGAAGCGGCGCTGGGCACGCACCTCGGCAGAGGCTGTGACGAAGACCTTCAGTTCGGCATCAGGGAAGACGGTGGTGCCGATGTCACGTCCATCCATGACGACGCCCTTGTCCTTGCCCATCTGCTGTTGCTGGGCGACCATGGCGGTGCGCACAAAGCCGACGGCGGCAATGGGACTGACATGATTGCTCACCTCCAGAGAACGGATCTCGTCTTCCACACGTTCGTTATTTAAATAGGTGTCGGGACGGCCTGTTTCAGGATTGAACTTGAAGGAGATGTGGATGTTAGGCATCTCAGCCTCCAGTTCCGTAGTCTTCACACTTCCGTTCTCATTAAACAGTCCGTGGCGGAGGGCGTAAAGGGTGACGGAACGGTACATGGCACCCGTATCGACATAGATATAGCCCACCTCACGGGCGAGATCCTTGGCCATGGTGCTTTTTCCGCAAGAACTATGGCCGTCGATGGCAATGGTAATCTTTTTCATAATGTGTAGGATATATTAATGAGTATTGATGATGCGCTGACATGATATTTGCCATAGGCTACGTGGAGCTTGAAACGTTCCAGACTAAGCCCGGCACCGATGGACAGTCCTGCCCCATGGGCAGAAGTGCCGTCACTGTCGCTGATTATCATCTGACTGGCCCGTCGGAAGTTATAGCCGGCGGCCACATAGATATTCTCACCCAGCAGTACGTCGGCTCCAACGGCTAGATGACGGCCGAAGCCCTCGCTCCAGTCCGTCAGACGGCTCAGTGTGGCAGAGAAACGCAGGGGCGAATGGCCGATACGCTTGGTGGCACCCAACTGCAGATCGAAGGGGATACGCTCGAACTCATCGTCGTAGGCCTTTACTTGTCCGCCAAGGTTACGGGCAACAGCCGAGACGCTCAGGTCATAGTCCTCGTTGAAGTAGTTGGCTCCAAGATCGACGCCGACAGCGATGGAGTTGTAGCTGCCGATATATGACGTGATGAATTTGGCGGTAACACCGCCGCTGATCGTGTTGGAAAGCGCATAGGCAAAGGTACCCCCGAGCACGATGTCACGGGCGGAAAAAGTTCCGAGTTCCTGATTGTCGGCAGTGGTCTCCTTCATCGATCCGTAGTCCATATACTGGGCCGTGATGCCCCAGGTGCCCCTGTCGCCAGCAGCCCTCAGGAAAGAGGCACTGGCCGTCTTCGCTCCCTCCATATAGGTCATGAAGTTGAGGTTGATGGTCTTGTCACTGACCTCGTTGCTAAGGGCGGGGTTATGGAAGATGAGGGTGGCATCGTCTTCAATGAGGGAGATGTTCTCTCCGCCGAGGGCTGCCACATGGGCACTGACAGGCAGGCGTAGGAAGTTATAGGCCGTCTGACTCTCCTGTCCGTAAGACAGCAGGGTCAATATAATGAAAACGGCGGCGAAAAGACTTCTTCTCATCTAAATTTTTATAAAAACGCTGCAAAGTTACGCATTAATTCTTAATTCTTAATTCTTAATTCTTATTTTCTTCGTATCTTTGCACTCACTTTTGATTAATAACGGAAGAATCGCGTTTTTATTATGGAGTCGAAGAAAACTCGCGAGGCAGATCTGGAGGGACGGCAGGTACAGAGGTTCCTGTTGGGACTGGTCGTGGTACTCGCAGTCCTATTTGTCGCCTTGGAGTGGAACAGTTCCGATAGCGGCTGGGCTTTCTTCGACACCGATGAGGATTTGGAGGCTGAGATGGATCTCTCGCCATTGAAGCGCGATAAGGATGAGATACCGATGATGTTGCCGCAGGAGAAGGTCGAGGAGTTACCGAAATCCGAAGAGTTGCATTTGGTGGATGAGGACGTGGAACTGTCTCAAGAACAGCCTGAACAGCAGGAAATACTGGAGAAACCAGAGAAGGCCGACGAAGAAGAGCAGCCTGAGGTGGTTGACATGTATAACGAGCCTGTAGATTTCCGTGTGGTAGAGGATCTGCCGCAGTTCCCCGGCGGTGCCTCAGAGTTTATGAAATGGTTGACGAAAAACCTGAAGTATCCTATTTCCGCCCAGAAGAGAATGGTCAAGGGCCGGGTGGTGGCACAATTCATCGTCAATACTGACGGCAGTGTCTCCGATCTGGAGTTGACAGAACATCTGGATATTTCGTGCGATCAGGAGGTGTTACGGGTGCTCAGGTTGATGCCGAAATGGCAGGCAGGGATGATGAATGCAAAGCCCTGCCGTACGAAAGTCAGTATTCCGATAATTTTTAATATGTAAGATATGTATAGTCCTGACGAATTACTCAAGAAGGTTAACGAGGCTCTTGACGCTCTGGTGTATGATCGCCAGCCCGCTACCTTGTACGACCCCATCAAGTATGTGCTTGCCATCGGAGGCAAGCGGGTGAGACCAGTACTCATGCTTTTGGCATATAATCTCTATAAGGAGGATCCAGAGCGTATCATGACACAGGCCATCGGTCTGGAGACCTACCATAACTTCACGCTGTTGCACGACGATCTGATGGACAATGCCGACATGCGGCGTGGTCATGAGACCGTGCATCGGAAATGGAACCCGAATCAGGCAATCCTCTCTGGTGATACCATGCTTCTGCAAGCCTTCCAGCGGATGGGACGGTGCGAGGCCGACAAACTGCAGCAGGTAATCGGGCTTTTCACGGAGACGACCTTGGAGATCGACGAAGGGCAGCAACTCGATGTGGAGTTTGAGACGCGCAATGACGTAACGGAGGCGGAGTATATTGAGATGATCCGTCTGAAGACGAGCGTACTGCTGGCCTGTGCCGTCAAGATCGGTGCAATCTTAGCAGGTGCTCCGACTGAAGATCAGGAAAACCTGTATAAGTTTGGTGAGCAGATCGGACTGGCCTTCCAGTTACAGGACGACCTGCTCGATGTGTATGGTGATCCGAAGGTCTTTGGCAAGAACATCGGTGGTGACATTACGTCGAACAAGAAGACCTATATGCTTATTAATGCCGTAAACCGAGCCAATGCCGCTCAGCATGAGGAACTGATGAAATGGATCGGGGCTGCGACGTTTGATCGCAACGAAAAGGTGAAGGCCGTAACACGACTCTATGACGAGATCGGTATCCGTCAGCTCTGTGAACAGAAAATGGAGGCCTGTTATCAACTTGGTCTGCAACATCTGTCGAAGGTCAATGTCAGTGAGGAGCGCAAGGCCATCCTGAAAGCCTATGCCGCTGCCATGATGGAGCGTCAGAGTTAAGGAGATGAAGTTCATTGACACGCACTGCCACCTTGACGGTGAGGAGTTCCGTGAGGATCTCGATGCCGTTGTCGCCCGGGCCCGTGAGGCTGGGGTGGAGGCGATAGGTGTGCCGGGCATTGATGTCAAATCATGCCAGACGGTACTTGAGGTCTGCCGTCGTTATCCCGGCTATTGTTATCCCATGCTCGGTCTCCATCCCGAGGAGGTTCGTGCGGATTGGGAAGACTCACTGGGGACGGTTCTGAGTGAGTTCACCGTATTGCGAACTCACTCAGAACCGTCCCCAGTGAGTCCCATCGCCATCGGAGAGGTGGGACTCGACTTCTATTGGAGTCGTGAGTTCGAACAGGAGCAGTTGCTGGCCTTTGAGGAGCAGGTGCGCTGGTCGGTGGAGATGCAGTTGCCACTGATGATCCATTGCCGGAAAGCCCAGAATGAGATGGTGGCTATCCTGAAGAAATACAGGGATAACCTGCCTGGCGGTGTGTTCCACTGTTTTACGGGGAATGCCTTGGAGGCTCAGGAATTGTTACAATTCGAACGTTTTGTACTGGGTATCGGTGGGGTCCTGACATTCAAGAAATCCCATCTGCCTGAAGTGCTCCCCGCCATTGTTCCCCTTGACCGTATTGTCCTGGAGACGGACGCGCCCTATATGGCTCCTGTTCCACATCGTGGACAACGTAACGAACCTGCTTTTGTTGCCCATGTACTGCACTCTCTGGCAGAAGCCTATGGCGTGGGTGATGAGGATGTGGCACGGCAGACGAATGCGAACTGCGAAAAAATATTAAATATAATTGTGTAATCTGCGTAATCTGCGGTAAAAACACTAACTTTGCATCCGCTAAACGCAAGGAGAGGTGCTCGAGTGGCTGAAGAGGCACGCCTGGAAAGCGTGTAATCGTCAAAAGCGATTCGGGGGTTCGAATCCCCCTCTCTCCGCAGTGATTGGTTTGCTTTGTATCCCGCAAACCGTTCAGGCCCAAAACAAAGATCTTAAGGATAGTACCTTTGTCACAGACTCCTTAGTGGCAGCAGACTCTTTGGCGGTAGCCGACTCGTTGGTAGCCGAGACGATGCTAGCGGAAGATGCTGATGAAGCGGAAGGTGGTATCCATAAGCAGTTGAAAACAAAGTTCATTGACGGAAATGTAGGTTTCATGTCACTGGTGGCCCTGGCTCTGGTGCTGGGACTGGCGTTCTGTATCGAGCGGATTATCTACCTGACACTCTCGGAAATCAAGGCCCACAAACTGATGGAGGATATTGAAGGATATCTGAAGAAAGATGACGTGGAGGGTGCCAAACAACTCTGCCGTAATACCCGTGGACCTGTGGCATCCGTCTGTTATCAGGGACTCTTGCATATTAACCAGCCCATGGATGCCATCGAACGGAGCATCACGAACTATGGCGGGTTGCAGGCAGCAAACTTGGAAAAAGGCTGTTCGTGGATCAAACTCTTCATTGCCATGGCTCCTTCTCTGGGATTCCTCGGTACGGTGATTGGTATGGTCATGGCCTTCGACAAGATCCAGCAGGCTGGCGACATCGGCCCGACCATTGTGGCACAGGGTATGAAAGTGGCATTGATCACCACCATCTTCGGTATCGTTGTGGCGCTCATCCTCCAGCTCTTCTATAGTTACATCCTCTCTAAGATAGAACGGTTGACGGCTCAAATGGAGGAGTCGGCCATTACTTTGCTTGACATGATAACGGCTTATAAGCTAAAGAGCAAGTAATCATGAACAGTTTTATTTCACCATTCTTCGCTGACTTAATGCTGTGGCTGATGTATCTGATGATCATCGCAGCCATAGGTGTGTCGGGCTATTCGGTCTGGCATGGACTGCGTACCCGTCGGAAAGGAGACGATATTATCAACGGTGTGCCAGCCGGCAGGATCGGATGGTGCGTAGCTGCCGGGCTGTTGGTATGCCTTGTGCTCACTTTCCTTCTCGGTTCCTCCTCACCTGTAGTTACCAATGGCACCCGTTTTACTGATGTGTTCTGGCTGAAAGCCACGGATATGTTTATCTACACCTCGACATTGCTTGTTATCGGATGTTTCGTAAGCGCTATCGTCAGCAGATTCCGGAGCTGAACACCACATCAACGGCGGATATCTCTTTCATGCTGCTGATCTTCTTCCTCGTGACATCCTCGATGGACACGGACAAAGGACTATTGCGCCAGATGGCCCCGCCTCTCGTGGAACAGCAACAGCCGCAGGATATCAACAAGGAGTTGGTGGTAACGGTCGAACTGGACGGTCATGACCAACTGACCTGCGACGGAAAGGTCGTGAGTCAGAAAGAGTTGAGTGATGCTGTGATAGCCATGGTCTCTGTGAACCGCACGGGGCATTTTATTTCTGTTCAAGCAGACCGTGAGACGAGCTATGAGGCCTATTTCCAGATGCAGAACACCATCGTTAATGCCTATCAGTCCCTCCGTGAGCGGTATGCCCAAGAGCATTACGGCAAGAGTTATGCCCGTTGTAATCTCGATGAGCGTTCCCTCGTCAACGAATATTATCCCCAACGCATCAGTGAGATGCCGATTCAGAAAGGAGGTACGCCATGAGACCCATGCAGAGCAAGTTCCACACGAAGCGGCATAATGTACCGTCGCTGAACATGGCATCCATGCCTGATCTGATCTTCACGGTGCTTTTCTTCTTTATGATCGTCACCCACATGCGCAGTGACGAGGTGAAAGTGCGATATGAAGTGCCAAAAGGGACGGAGATACGGAAACTGACCAACAAATCAGCCGTAGTCAATATCTACATCGGACGGATGGGCGCTGATTGGCGGGTGCAGTTGAACGGTGATCTGGTGGCAGTCAAGGATATCCCGGCACGTATTGAGAACCTGCGGGCGGCCATGTCGCCAGAGAACGCCGAACACCTGACGGTCAGTCTGCGTGCCGACCGCCGTACGCCTATGGGCATCATTAGTGATGTGAAACAGGCTTTACAGCAATCCTATGCCTTACGAATCAATTATAGTGCTACAGAAATAAAACAAGGAGATAATGAGTAAGATAGACAAACTTGACAAGCAAATCCTCCGCCTGATTGCGGATGATGCACGTATTCCATTTCTGGAGGTCGCCCGTCTCTGTAATGTGAGCGGCGCAGCCATCCACCAGCGTATTCAAAAACTGACATCCATGGGTGTGTTGAGAGGGTCTCAGTTCGTAATCGATCCCGAGAAGATCGGCTATGAGACCTGTGCCTATATTGGACTGAACCTCAAGGATCCTGGTACCTTCGACGAGGTCGTGGCGAAACTCAAGGATATCCCTGAGGTAGTGGAGTGCCATTATACCACAGGCAATTTTGATATGTTCATCAAGCTTTATGCCGTGAACAACCATCACTTGCTGACAATCATTCACGACAAGTTACAGCCGCTGGGTTTGGCTAGCAGTCAGACACTGATTTCTTTCCATTCCGCTATCAACCGTCAACTGCCCATCGTTGATATTCCTTTTGGTGAAGAAGAGGAGGAGTAATCAGATATTTTTCTTTTCTGAAATGATATAAAAAAGGGATTGTGTTACAAAAAGTAATGCAATCCCTTTATTTTGGTAGAAAATGACAAATATTTGATAGAAAATGGCAACGGAATAAAGAAAAAAAAGCGTAATTTTGCAACCGAGAATTAACACTGGAATCAGATAGAAACCAATTAATCATTAAAATCATAAATTGTAATTATTATGGCTTATACAGAAACGACAACAACGGGTTATGGAACCCGAGTAGGAAACTCTTTTAAGGCAATAGGCACAGGATTCCTGATGTTTATTGCAGGTACTGCATTACTTTGGTGGAACGAGGGTCGCGCCGTGAAGACGGAGAAAATGCTCGACGAGGCAGGAAATGCCTATGTGGAGATGGAGAACCCCAACAAAAAAGACACCTCACTGGAAGGTGAGTTGATCTGTGGTACAGCTATGGCTACTACCGAGGATTCACTTTCTGACGCTCAGTTCGGTATTGGCGCCAAGGCAATTGCCCTCAGGCGTACAGTGGAGTACTACCAGTGGGTAGAGCACGAGCAGAGCAAGAGCGAAGACAAACTGGGTGGTAAGCAAGTCACCACGACGACCTATACATACAGTAAGGAGTGGGTAAGGCGTCCCATTGAGTCTGGGCAGTTCAAGGATCCTGCCTATCAGAACAAGAATATGGTGCTGACCACTTATGAGGATACTGAGCAGTATGCAGAGAATGTATCGTGGGGTGCCTATAAACTGACGGAAAGTCTGATTCACAGCATTTCTTCTCGCGAGGGCCTGGAACTGGCCATGGCAGAGGATCTGCTGAAGCAATTGGATAAGAGCACCCAGACTGCATATGAACGTTTTTACGGCGTACAGAAGAGCAATCAGCAACCTACACAGCAGCCTGCTCCTCAGCCTGCCATTCCCGATTCAGTAAGAGCTCTCCTTTCTGACTCTGCTAAGGCAGTACTCGACTCACTGCAGGCCGTCAATGACTCTATTAACAAGCAGATGGAGAATGCCAATAATAAGAAGGATCTGGAATATGTTCATCAGGCCAGCAACGTGCTCTATTTCGGCCGCGTGCCTGGAAGTCCTGAGGTGGGTGATGTCCGTGTGACCTTCGAGAAGGTAGTTCCTGCCAAGTGTACAGTGATGGCTGTGGTTGATGGCGATAGTTTCAAGCCTTACAAGGCCAAGAATGGCAAGCGCTTCCAGACCCTCGTGATGGGTAAGAAGAGCGGCGATGAGATCATTGATGCAGAGAAGGAGGCCAATAATATGATCCTGTGGGCTCTGCGTATCTTAGGTATCATGATTGTGATTGGTGGTCTGAAGGGCATTTTCGGATTCCTCACGACGATCCTCAAGGTCGTTCCTTTCATCGCAGGTATCTTCGGTTGGGGTATCGGTGTTGTCTGCACCGTCATTGGTATCGCATGGTCGCTCATCGTCATTGCCCTCGCATGGCTGTTCTACCGTCCGTTGCTGGGCATCTCACTCTTGGTATTGGCAGGCTTCCTCGTATGGGTATTCGCCTTCAAGGGTAAGGATAAACTGAAGGACTTGGCCGCCAAGACTAAGAACAAGGGGGCTGAGCCTGTGCCTGCTCCTGCTGAATCCATTCAGACTCCAGAGAACGTGTAATATATGGTGAAAGTGATCCTGAGCATCATCCTTGTGAGTATAGGTGGATGTATCTACCTGATGCAGCGTACGACAGGGTTGTTGATGTTCAGGATCATTGATTTCTTAGGACTGACGGATGCCGTCGCAGGATTAAGGGACTCAATGCGACAAATGCCAGAGTTTATCGTTTTCAACCTGCCTGGTGGCTTGTGGTCTGCATCTTATGTTCTATTGTCAGATGCTGTTTTCGCTGGTCAGTCTAAGATGATGAAACTGGCATGGGGCTCTTTAATCCCGATGATTGGTCTGGTTTCGGAACTATTGCAGGCCGTAGCACTCTGTCCTGGTACTGCCGATTGGCTAGATGCTGTCTGTTATGGTGTTCCATATGTCCTTTATGCCGTATGGGTGATCCTGAAATAAAATAGATTATGAGGAAATACATTAATACCATTTGCGTTGTTTGCACAGCCCTGTGGCTGGTAGGGTGCAAGACGCAGACTGTTGCAGAGCAGCAGGTGATAGAGAAACACCAGCCTATCCAGATGATTCTGGACTCAGACTTTGGTAGTTCTACCGATGACCTTTTCGCTTTGATGATGCTTCATCATTATATGGATGACGGGCTTGTTGATTTAAAGGGTATCGTCGTGGACCGTGAAGGTGTGAAGAATGCCGAACTCGTAGATATCTTCAACACCTATTACGGACATCCCGATATCCCCGTGGGCTTGGAGCGCAATGGTGTGAAGAATCCCCGTTGTTTCATCCCCTATAATGGTGTCTGCGATTTGAAGGATGCTCAGGGAAATCCCCTCTTCAAGCGTACACATGACTTGGCAAATTGTCCTGAGGGCTATAAACTCTATCGTCAGTTACTGAGTCAGGCCGAGGATAAATCCATCGTCGTGGTAGCCATTGGCTTCGTGACAACGCTCTCCGAACTCTTCGAGTCGGGTGCTGATGAGTATTCTCAACTGAGTGGCCTGGATCTCTTCGGAAAGAAAGTCAAGTCTGTCTATATCCAGTCAGGACGTTTCGAGAGCGGTGACAGTCTGAGCGGTTATAACATGCGTGCCGCCTCCAAGCAGTCGGCCATCTTCTACGACAAACTGCCGAAGAATGTTGACCTCATCATGTCACCCAGCAATATCGGTGATTTGATGAATTACTTGCCACAGGATGTGCTGGTGGATCTCTCTTCAACGGAGCAGAATCCCATCAAGGCTGTCTATACCAATTACACCTGCGACACAGGTCAGCGCATGTGGGACACCAACTGTCTGGTGAATGCCGTGCTGGGCGACGGGGCCTATAATATGTCGCCCCGTGGTTGGGTGAAGTTCGTGGATAAAGGCGAGGAGTCGCTGATGCTCTTTACCCCCGATCCCGCAGGCAATGCCCGTTATCAGTTGCCTGGCGACACCTATTTCGCAGAAGAGAAACTGATGGATATCCGCCGTCATAACCGCATCAGTCCCAACCCCGCTCCTTACACGATAGAGGCACCTCAGCCACAACTCATCGGGAAGGCTGCTGCGGAGTGGACAAAACCTCGTATGACCCTGTTGGTGGATAAGTATCTGGGCTCCGCTGGCAACACGCTGGATCCTGACGATGTACGTGCCCTGTTCCGTCCCTTGGGCTATACTGGTCCTAACGCCGCCGATTATCAGGAGGCAGAACAGTTGGTGGTCGATGCCGTCTTCGAACGTATGGTGCAGAAGGCCTTGCGGGCAGGGAAGAAAGACCTTGCCATCGTCACAGGACCTCCCGCCAGTGGCAAGAGCACCGCTGTACGCCAACTGAACCTGAGGAAGGTAGGTCTGGTGTATGATGCCGCCCTCACGGGGGGTGACCGTCTGGAGAACGTTGTGAAGAAAGCCAAGGAACTGGGGATGGAGAAGATCACCATCGTACCTGTCTATAACGATGTACTGACCAGTTATAAGAACTGCTTGAATCGTGGTAAATCCACCTGGCGCTATACAGCCCTCGACTATCTGGTGAAATCTTATCGTGACAATGTGGGTCAATTGGAGCAGATCATCAAAACTTTCCCCGATGTGGAAATCATTCCTGTGGATTGTTCCAATAACCAGGGTGTGCATCGTGTGAGTATAGAGGATGCCCTGAGGTGGAACTATAATGTCACAGACGAAGAAGTGCACCAGCTCTTTACTTGTCTGAAGGACGAACTCGATGCAAATCAGATCGAGGCAGGTTCTGTCCTGGCTGCTGCGGGTGATGTCTTATCTGTCAAGACCAACGATGAGGCCAATATCGCTCTGGCACGAGAGATTGATGAGAAAATACAAGAAGTGCTGAAAGCCTTCAAATTGAGATAAAACCAGGATAAGATGAGACTGATACAGGTATTCGTAGTGTTCTGTCTGTGCCTCGCAACAGGTGCACAGGCTCAGACGTATGAGCGGAAGAACTTCACCTTCAAAAGCGAGAAGATCAAGAACGCTGAGGGCGAAGTGTCCGAAGTCAAGGTGGGTGCCTATGTAGGCAAGAAACTCATCAAGGAGATGACCTACGAGATCGAACCTGCCCTCTCCGAGGACTTGGCTAAGTATGTAGGTACTATCTCAGAGACCGACCTGGACTTTGACGGCTATCCCGATGTGGATATTTATCTCGGTTATTGGGGAGGTTTTGCCAATAACACCCGTCACGAAGCCCTGCTTTGGGACCAGTCTCAACATGCTTTCGTAGAGGCTGAAGGCTATGGTGAGATTGGTGAGCCAGTGGTTGATGAAGAGAAGAAATACATCCAGACAACGCTCAGCGCAGGACCTGACCACAGGGTGACCAACTACTACCGCTGGCAGGGGCACAGACTCCAGCCCTATTTGGACTATGTATGGCCCATTCAAGGTGATGACGATGACTACGTCAGTCTCGATGGCATGCTCAACCTGCCGCTCCAGCGCTACAATGCCAAACTTGACGGACGCATCCCCGTCATCATTGTCTTCCAGACGAATGCCGACAGCATTGCCGCAGGCTACATTTATTACCCGCGTGCCAAGAAGCCTGCCCCCATCATGATTGTAGGGGGAGTCACCCGCTATGGCGATACCGACTACTATCACTTCAGCGAGTACCAGTCCGACGGGATCATCACGGGCTTCATCAATTTCGGACACAAGGTGGTTGACGGATGGAACGATAAGGTAGAAGGCTCCTGGACCAATCCCAAAACGAATCAGGAGATGCCACTGACCGACGTGTCCTTCAATCGCGAGTGTCCCAAGTGGTTCACGAAGTCATTGCTCACACCTGAGGATCCCGGGAATATCGGCCGCGAGTACTCTTTCAATGATTGGCATCAGGGCGCACAGGAATACATGGGAGGTCATATCTCCTTCCGTGGTGCTGGCAAGAACAAGGTGCACTTCGAGTGTGGCAACATACGTCATAATATTGCGGAGGGTCGCAGTGATGATGACCGTCCTGCCGTACTCAAGGGTAACGTATTCGAATACCGCGATGTCAACGAATGCGGTTATGGTTTCCGGGCCACGTTCTTCCCGCGTTTTGTGGTACTGGAGACCATTACGCCTTTCAGTTCGCTCGACTGTTTCGGTGCGGGTGCCGCTTTCGACGGTGTATATATCAAAGTGAAACAATAACGACAACAAAATATGAAGAAACTGATCATTCTCGCCATCTGTTCACTCTGTGTGATGGCTGCCTGTAAGAACAACAAGGTACAGGGTACAGACGCAGATGCTGACTCCGCCCTTGCAGACACTGTGGCTATCGCTGAGGAACCGCAGGACACCACACCCAAGCCCATGTTCCTCTATTGTCTCGACAGGGATTATATGCAGATGGTCTATTGGACAGACATCCAGGAGCCTCAGAAGGACAAGGACAATGCTAAGTATTTCGATGGCATGCATACTTCATGGTCTTTACAGGAGGGCTTCCGCCGAAATGCCGCCCAATATACGAAGATGCTCGTCGGCGAGAACAAAATGGTGGATATCAAGTTCATCGGCGAACAATTGAAGAACCCCGATGGCGAGGAGATGTATCCTGGTGAACTGCATAGCCGTGCGTCTATTCCCTCTCCAGGCCTGCGCTATGCCTTTGTCAATCCCAAAGACCAGCAAAAAGATATGGGAAGGATGAACATCGTGGTCACCGACGATTATCTGCAGACAAGGAAACTGATGACACAGAAACTCTTGTCGCCCTTCGACAAGTCTAATCCCCTCCCGGCTACCGTCATCAAACAGTTAGAACAGGAGTATGGCATGAAGTGCCAGCGTTCAGAGGCTGTTTGCCGTTACAACGACCGTTATACCTATGGTGTCCTTCAATTCAAGGGTGTCTATAAGACAGTGAAGGAGTACAACGAGGAACGTCAGAAAGCCCTCGCCCTCGAGGTGCTCACCGATGGCGACAAGGTCTATTCCTATCCCGTTGAAGGCTATATCTATGATGGCATGCCCACGTGGAATGTCGATGACGAAGGTGAGTATATCTCCAGTTCCTTCCCCGCAGCCTTCGAGGGTCCCAATGGTCCAGAACTCTGTTTCATCCACTGGGCACCAGAGAGTTGTACGGTAGGTCTGTTCCTGATGCGCAACGGTAAACTCGAACGCATTGTCTATGAGTGTTATCACTCGATGATCGACGAGCAGACACCACTCTGGAAAAAGGACATCGCCCTGTTGCAGAAACTCTTTGTGGCTGATGATTCCCAGGAGAACAAGGATTTTACCCTCTCGAAATACCGCTATCTTTGGATCGACAACGACGATACTGAGGAGATCTGGCTGCGTGACAAAGACGACAAGCATGGTGCCTTCTTCACCCGTTACAATGGGGAGTTCAAGCTTATCGCCACGGAGAATGGCCGTCTGCACCCCACCATCCTCCGCAGTCGTGACGGTGTGGGCTATCTGAGGATTTCCGGCTCTGCTGGTGGTCCATCAATCTATACACAGGTTTTTGAGTTGAAGAACAGTCAGGTGATCCACCGCTTCACGGCCTTGGAGATCTATGGCGAGATCGACGAGTGCTCCTTCGACGGCAAGCCCATGGACAAGGAGGCAGGCAAGCGCTATATGGCCTCACTGCCCGAAGTGAACGACATCGCCATCTGGTGGAATGAAATACAATAAACAAAGTAAAGATATGAAAAATGGATTCATCTTAATATGTGCCATGCTGGCACTGACGGTTTCTGCCCAGACACGCATGACCATCGACGAGCTTCAGGCTCAGTGGCAGACGAAGAATATCCAAGGTCCCAAGAATGGTGGTATCCTCGACCTTGTAGGTATGTTCAATCTCAATTATCCCACTTACAGTGGCGGCGAGTTTCTACAGGATGTGTCGCGCCCTGCCGATCAGCAGAAATGGATTGTCACACTCGACCGTCCCAATGGCTTCGCCAGTTTTGCCGAAGGCAGCGACGATGCCTCGAGTGAGTCGATGCAGGCCTGTGTGTGGAAGCGCTCGAATGGTCATAAGCTCTTCGCCATTGCTTTCGAGCAGCAGTCTTCTCAGGTGAAGGCCTTTGTGGCTTTCTACGATCTGGATCCTGCCACGGGTATCCTGAAACCCGAGAAGAGTCTCGACCGTCTCTTTGCACCGAATCATCCCGAGGGCATTGTTCACATCACTTTGCCCCAGCATGGTAAGGACATGAAAATAACGGAGTATTACATCAATGCCATGTTTGCCGTCACCCACGTCTATCCCTGGGACGGCATGAAACCCGGGCATGAGCGCGTCGAGATCGAAAACATCGACAAGATGTGGGCCGAATACAGTGATCAGGCTATGATGGACGGTCAGCAACCCGTTACCCGTTATGCCATTATCGACATCGACCGTGATAGCTCTCCCGAACTGATGCTCGGCTCTGAGAGCGACGACTATCAGGCCGTATTTGCCCTCTATGATGGCAAATACGAACTCATCGCTGCCAAGGACTATAAACGCTCACTGAATTTCTATCCCCCGAAGGCCGTGGGTAGTGCTGGCGGCTGTGGTACAGGTTGCTTTCTTATCGACTGGACCTTGCTTGAGAACAGTCGTCCGAAGCACCGCATCGCTAACCTGCAGGAATATAACTTTGAGACCGATGAGATGGTGGATCATTACGAACTCGACGGCCGTGAGGTGGTTCATGCCGAGGAGGGCGACCGTCTCGTGAAGAGCTTTGGTGAGTCTGTGGATCTTGATATCCCCTGGCGCCCATTAAACCGATATAACCAATAAGACTTAGATATGAAAAGGTGCATCAAGTGTCAGCACGAACTGGCTGATAATGCCAAGTTCTGTATATATTGTGGTACGCGTCAGCCTGAGATGCCCGTGATGCCTCAGCAGCGTCCGATGTCTCAGGCTCCAGCCCCCCAGCAGACTCCTGAGCCCCAGCGTCCGAAAATCGATATAGCAGCTCTGCTCGCTGAGGCCGTTGGTAAGCAGGAGATTCTTGATGAGGTGCAGCGCCTTGTGGCCTTCTACAACGCCTCGAGGCAGGAGGGGCGTCTGCGTCAGCGCCCAGAGATGGATATGCTCGTTCTCGGTAATAGCGGTACGGGTAAGACCTTCGTCATCAACCTCATCCATCAGTTGTTCCTGTCTAATGGTATCCTTACCAATCCCGGCCTCAAGAAAGTGGATGCCTCGGAGTACAACCAGTGGATTAACAGTATCACAGAGCGTGGCCTCGACGATATGAAGGGACAGTTGCTCGTCATCGACAATGTCCATCTGCTGATGACGGACACAGAGCATCTGACACCCATTGATCGTCTTATCAGTATGATGGAAGACTGGGAACGTGACCTTACAGCAGACTGGCAAACCTATCCCATCGTCATTTTTGCAGGTGAGAAGAATCAGGTGGAGTATTATTTCCAGAAGAAAAAGAGCGGACGCAGTCGTTTTACGAAGGTGCTTGAACTTCGCGACTGCAGTGCGCAGGAGCTCCATGCCATCTGTAAGCGTGAGCTCTGTCGTCGTGGTCTCTCCGTGGAGGGTGAGGCCGACGAGAAGCTGCTCGGCTATTTCCGCTATCTTGTGAAGAACCGCAAGCTCACCTTCCGCAATGCCTACGAGGCTACGGAGAAGGCCGACGGCATCTATAAGCGTTGCTTAGAGAATGGTCATACCGCACAAGTGGAGCCCGACGATATCTCTGGTGACATCTTCGTGGAGCAGACACCCGACGAGATTCTCTCCCGTCTGGATGCCTTTGTAGGTATCGATGATGTGAAGCGCGAGATGCACAGCATTGTAGAGAATATCAAACAATACCGCATTGAGAAGAATGATCCGAAGGCGCTGCCACCGTTCCGTGACCAGTATGTCTTCCTAGGCAATCCTGGTACAGGTAAGACGACTATCGCCCGTATCTTCGCTGATATGCTCAGTGCACTGGGGATCCTGCCTGGTGGTCAGCTTATTGAGGTCACCCGTGAGGATCTCGTGGCGAAGTTCGTGGGTGGTACTGCTCCGAAGACCCGTCAGGTGGTCGATTCCGCCATGGGTGGCGTGCTCTTCATTGACGAGGCTTATACATTGTCCTCTGGTGAGGGTAGTGACTATGGTCGTGAGGCCATCAACACCCTGCTGAAACCTGTCGAGGAACTGCGTGGCAAGTTCGTCTGTATCATTGCAGGCTACACTAAGGAGATGCTCGACTTCTTCGATGCTAATTCTGGTCTTGCCTCCCGTTTCAACCGTCGTCTGGAGTTTGCCGACTATACGCCTGAGCAACTCACCAGCATATTCCGTGGCAAGATGGAGAAGGAGGGCTATACCCTCGACACCGATGCCGACGATCATCTGGAGAAATTCTTTGAGAAGATGTATAAGCGTCGCACGAAAAATTTCGGTAATGCCCGTGAGGTGGTATCCACCTTCGAGGAGGCCGTGGAGCGCCACCGTGAGCGCTTGCTCACTGAGGGCAAGGCCGAGGATTATACATTCAACCGTGCCGATATTGAGGGTGAGGAAGCCCTGAAGGAACTTGACGTCGATAAGATTGTCGCTCAGCTCGACAAGGACTTCGTAGGTATGCAGGCCGTGAAGGACTTCGTGCGTGAGATTGCCTCGCAGAAGGCCGACATGGACGAGCGCCTGGAACTCGGTCTCCAGACGCAGCAGACCATGAAACTCAATATCATCCTCACGGGTAATCCCGGTACAGGTAAGACCACCGTAGCCCGTAAACTCGGTGAGATCCTCTATGCCATGAAACTGCTATCGGCTCCCGATATCGTGGAGTGCGAGCGTAAGGATATCGTGGGTAAGTACCAGAACTCGTCAGGTGAGGCTATGGGTAAGTACTGTGATCTCGCCATGGGTAAGTTGCTATTTATCGATGAGGCTTACAGCTTTGCTCCCGTCAATGATGCGGGTACGAAGGATGCCGAGGCCACGAAGGCTGTCGAGGTGCTGATGAAGCGCATGGAGGACGATGCCGGCAAGTTCGCCGTGGTCCTCTCTGGCTACCCCGCACCCATGGATAATTTTATCCGGGTCAACGAGGGTATCGCCCGTCGTATCACCCACCGTATCCATATCGACGATTACTCCGCTTTGGAACTCGTGCAGATTTTTATCCAGATGGCTAACCGCCAGGGCTATCTGTTGGCAAAGGATACTGAGGCCGTGCTTTTCCGTAAGGTCGGTGATATGCTTGCCACGAAAGATAAGAACTGGGGCAATGCCGGTGAGATGGCGAAGCTGTTAGAGTCCGTCAAGGGCCACCTGTCGCTCCGCATCCGCGAACTCCCCAAGGAGGAACGTACCGCTGAGGTCTATCAGACCATCCAACCCGAAGATATCCCCTTCGAACAGCGTAAGGTCCTTTCCGCCGATGAAGCCCTTGCCGAACTAGACAAATTAGTAGGGCTTGACAATATCAAGACGCAGATGCGTCAGATGGTGGAGTCGTTCCGTGCTGATGAGGCCCGTGCGAAACTGACTGGCGAGACCGTCCGTCGCGAGGCGCCACATTATATATTTATGGGTAACCCGGGTACGGGTAAGACCACCGTGGCTCGTCTCATGGCCGACATCCTCACCTCCTTGGGCGTGCTCTCGCGCGGTCATCTCGTTGAGGTTACAGAGAAGGACCTCGTGGCTGGTTACACGGGTCAGACCGCTATCAAGACCTCCAACGTCATCGACTCCGCCATGGGTGGTGTGCTTTTCATTGACGAGGCCTATTCGCTGAACAAGGGCGATGGTGGTGGTTTCGGCATTGAGGCTATCAACACGCTGCTACAGCGTCTTACAGCCGATGCAGGTAAGTTCGTCTGTGTCCTTGCAGGCTACACCAAGGAGATGATAGAGTTCCTGAAGAGTAATTCTGGTCTGGAGCGTCGCTTCCGCACCATCCAGTTCGATGATTACGGTCCCGAGGCCCTTGAACAGATTTTCCGTAACCTGCTGAAGAAAAACGATATGACGCTCGACGAGGGCGCCGAACAGGGCATCAGTGCCTACTTCCGTACGGTCTATGACCAGCGCAATCCCCAGTCGTTCGGTAATGCCGGTGCCGTGGTGAATATCTTCAAGCAGGCCAAGGAGCGCCAGGGTGCTCGTCTGGCACCAAAACTGGAGAAGCAGCAGTGCACACCTGAGGAACTCCGTACGCTTACGCTCGTCGATATCGCTGGCGATCAGGCCCGTGCCAATGCCTCTACCGAGGAACTGATGCACGCCTTCGACAAACTCATCGGTGCCGCTAGTGCGAAGAAAAAGATGGAGAACCTGCTCAACCAGATCAAGCTTAATCGCCGTCGTGCTGAACTCACGCATACACCGTTCCAGAACCTCAGCATCTGTTTTGCCTTCATCGGCCATCCCGACACGGGACAGACGGAGTTCCGTCAGGCGATGACGGGTGTACTCTCCGATATCGGCATCATCGAAAAGGATGGTATGAAGACGTTCTTCGCTTCCGACCTGCTCGCCCGTCTTGCAGGAAATTCGCAGACGGAGCGACGCCTCATCGACGATATGCTTGCCCAGCATGGCAAGACCATCTACGTCATCGATGCCAATCCGTCGGAGTGGAAACAGGTGGAGGAACAGTTGCCCGTGCTCGCGGAGTTTGTTAACGACCGTTTCGTGTTCGACGACTACACGCCTGCCGAACTCGCCCGATTGTTCACCAACTACCTTCGTCAGCAGAACATGCGTTTGGCCGATGATGCACAGGAGACGCTCGTGGGCTATTTCGGCTCCCATGCCGAGGGTGGACGCTCGGAGATGAAACTTCTCTATAACGAGGTGATCTTCCGCCAGAACACCCGTTTGGCTTCTGCTGCCGACATCAGCGACGATGCCCTCGTCACCATCGCCAAAGAAGACATTCCGACAGACTAAAAAGAACAGCCCCCGTCACTCTCGACGGGGGCTGTTCTTTTCACGTCTAGTTTTACTTGATGCTTCGCATCGAGTTTTACTTCCAGGGGTTCTCGAAGCTGACGGGACCGTTCTCGAGCTTCTGGCAGACGATCTCCATCTCCTCGAAGTGCTCCTCACCGTCTTCCCACTTCTCCTTGTAGTTCACGCAGTAGCAGCCTGTGCCCTTCAACTCCTTC
>CACZVN010000029.1 GCA_902784615.1 uncultured Prevotellaceae bacterium
TTCCTCTGGCGTTGCACAGCCCTGGGGCACGTCCGTATGTCCCTTATATACCTGCTGAATGAAGTAGTTGCTCCACTCGGGATCCTTATAGCCAAGGTCGGGATGAGTCTGGAAGTACGTCTTCACAACAGCAGCCTGAGTAGGAGTAATAGCAGGGGGAACCAGCAGACCGCCATAAGCCTTTGAGGGATCTGCCCACTCGTTGGCGTTGGCATTTTCTTCACGTGTACCTGCATAGGAAGAGCCGAAGCCCCAGTCCTGGTTAGAGGCAGGCTGTCCAAAGGTTGCAATAAACGCTGCAGCGTAGTCTGCCTTGATTTTCTCTACACCATTCTCAATAATGGCGTTCTCGTCGTAAAGGTCTTCGCCTTTTGAGCAACTGGTAAATGCAGCGCAGAAAGCAAGGGCTGCCATACCTGTCATCAAATACTTTTTCATTGTTCTTAAAAATTTTAATGTTAATAATTGGTTTTACGCCGCAAAGATACATAATAATTAATAAGGTAACCAAGTATTTATAGTTAAATATAGTTAACGCCTACGCAAACGACCGCAATTTGTAACAATTTGTATAGAAAAAGACATATTATGCAAAGTCGGCTTTATCTTTGTTGTGAAGAAAACGAGGGGGCGCCTGCTCACGCGGACGCCCCCTGTTGCAATGAATGTATTTTAATCGTAACTTCTATTTTCCTATTAAGGTCTGTAAATCACGTAGTTCAGAGTGAAGTTCTGGCCGATAATGCTAAGTTGGTTACCATCCTTGCCAAACTTCTCATTATCATTACCATTCTCTAATTTAAACTCTGCATAACCATTGAAAGGTACAGATTGGTGGTTTCCATCATCCAGGAACCATCTACTCCACCAGGAATCTCTTGCGATTATTGATGCTGTTTTGCCTTCATCAACAGTACCGAGGATAATAATCTTGCCGTTCTGGGCAAGGCTGCTCCAACCAGAATATGATCCGATACCAAATTCTGTCCCATCCATAACTTGATTTCCAATATTGTTATTAGCAGGCCACAGAATGACATCAGTATCCTGGAGAGTGAATTCAGTTGTGATAACCTCCTCAGTAACCGTCGGGTTGCCGATGTTAATATAAAACTCCTTGTTAAGGTCAGAATCATCGTTGGCAAATGTGCCTCCGTAGGGGTTCGTCATTGTCAATGAGGCATCCCAACCGTTTTCATGATAGATGGCATTGTCATCTTTGTTTTCATGATTATAGAAATCCTTATTATCATCCGTTACTAACTGAGCCCAACTGGCGAAATCCGGATAAGCCTCTATGATGCTTCTGCGCTCACTCGGCCATTTCGTTCCAATGGGCAGGCAGATCTTATGGGGCACAGTGCCTGGATCGGCATGTAACTCACCAACGGTCTGCATCGTGTTGTTTGTCCAGTCGAGTGTGGCAGTCTCTGGATTATCTGATGTCTGCCACAGCACTGAGATGGGAATGTCATTGACCGTAATCTTATGATCGGGATTGGCGGTCTTCAGAGCAGTGATGATGGAGGTGATATCAACATCATTATAGGTCTTTTCGCCAGGAAAAGCTTTCATGTTGTCCCACGTACTTAACTGACCAGCATGACTGTCAACGGTGTTGATCATGGTTGTCTGACCGGGTTTGCCTTCGAACAAATCGTGGACATTCTGAGTGTTGAACATCTTGGCGGGGATGGTACCTCCAGCGGCCAGCATACAGATGTCGGCCTCATATTTGATAGGTCCCATATCCCATTCCCGGTTGTTCGGGTCGCCGTTAATGGTGGTTTCGTCATACTCCTGGGTCTTCCAGATTCTGGCATCGAAAACGATATCGTTGAAGTCGATGTCTTTCTGACCGGCTGCACCAAGGTCTTCACAGAACACGCGACCCTGTGCCAAGAGCTTCTTATATTTCTTATGCTGCTTGCTTCGGGTGGTTACCGTCTTGCTGAAGTTGACGATGTCGGGTCTGGTCGTTGTAGGATTGATGGTCATCACGATGTCGTTACAATCGAAGTCACCCTGCCACCAGTCCTCCAGACCAACGGCGTATGTGCCGTCAGCTAGAGTGGCCACAGCGCTGTAGAAACTACCATCGGCATTACGCGACTTCTTTGAGAACATCGTGTTATCACCGTTCTTGATCCAGAAGCCAAAACGGTTGCCTACAGGGATATTAAGAGTATATTTCTTGGCCCTGACCTGATCAATATTCCAATGATCTTTCACGTGGTCACATGTCCACTGATAATATTCTTTATTGAAATTGTTTTTGCAATCACCACAATAGTTGTTACCATTGGGGTTGGGGTTAACAACTGGGGTTCCCCAGTTATGGCCGTCCGCAAATCCGTATTGGAAATAAGTCTGGTCTTGGATGTTATTCACAAATCGCACATAATTAGGCTTGTTGCTACCGCCCTGTGTGTTTGCATCTGCAGCAGGATCATAGAAATAATAGCCTACTTCGTCCTGTGCTGAGGTAATGGCATAGACGATACAGAATTCAATGGGGCCATTGGACTCAAACTCATAGTCG
Source organism: uncultured Prevotellaceae bacterium (assembly GCA_902784615.1). GTDB lineage: Bacteria > Bacteroidota > Bacteroidia > Bacteroidales > Bacteroidaceae > Prevotella. The sequence goes on from CACZVN010000029.1 coordinate 2,543, forward strand.
TTCAGTTTGTTGCCAGCATTAACGCCTTCTGGAAGGGCTGACAGGATCTCCTCGATCTTTGTTCTGCTAAATGTGTAACTGTAATCGCTGGTGACATCAAAATACCCAGCTTCTGCACGCGTCATGGGGCGGGATGGAGAACTTGCGTCCTCATCATTATCGACAATACCTGTGAAACCCCAATTCTGATTAGGATCGACGGTTTCACTGCCAATCAGTTCTTTAAAGGCCTGTTCATAGGCCTGTGTCTTCTGTTGGCCAAGGGGCACATAATCCACATCATGGTCTGCACAGCTGGCTGCAAGACTACCTGCAAATAGAGCCAGTAAACCTTTAATCAAATACTTTTTCATTGCAATAAATACTTAATAGAATGTTACGTAACTTAATAAACTAAACCGATTTGGCTGCAAATTTAATTAAAAAACCCCGAAGTTGTATCAAAAATGATGTTAAATTCTGCAAAACGGTCTATTTTATGATGCTATTCTGCGATAAATTTTGTAATTTTGGCGCAAAATATTATCAAAAAAGATATGAAGCAGCTCCAGTGGGCAGCCTTTGCTGCCATCTTGATTATGATAGGCATGAATGTCTCATGCACCCGTAACATGTTTGACGTGGATAAATACAACGCCCTCGTTGACAGCGTTTCGCCAGTGGATACGGTGGATGAACATCACACGTGGACACTTACCACGTCGAAGACGTTGCAGATTCAGGCACCAGACACAGGCGATGTGCAAAAGGTGAAGATCCTGACGGCAAACCCCTGGGTGACAGGCAATGCTGAGGTGGTGGCAGAGGCTTGGGCCTCAGCAGGAGAGCAATTCCAGATGCAGATTACCTATCCAAACATCATGACCACGCTCTATGCAGCACTGGTGGATGACGAAGGGAGATACAGTGTCGTACAGTTTGACCCAGAATCAGAGTCGTTAGTGACGTTCTCCGATCTCATCGTCGATCACGAGAAACTGTCATACGAACCCCAGCCACAACAGTTTACCTATTGCTTTGAGGAAGAATATCCTACCCCAGGCGATTATGATTATAATGATGTGGTACTGCGTGTGTCGCAGAAGCGCACGGGTGAGCGCGAGTTACGCTTTACCGTGCAGTTGGCTGCCGTCGGAGCCTCTGACCAGGTTGCTGCCGCTATTCGTTTGGCAGGTTATAACCATAGTGAGATCGAGAGTGTGATCACGGTGGATAGCCTGTCGTTCAATAGAACGAATGGCGAAGATTTTCCGGATCAGATGAAGACGGTGATTACAAAGGAAAAGACGTCGTTCTACGAGTCGTTCCTGTCGTCGGGCCTGAATGGGGAGGCTGTGATTAATCTGTTCGGAGATGCCCATTGGGCTACGGGTGACCTGTTAGAGGTGAATTACGGTTCCATGAAGCGCAAAAAATATAATGTGTCGAATACCGCCAGCGCCGATAAGCCCCAGTTTGTACCTCGTACCATCACGTATATCGTCACCTTCAAGTCATCGGCGAACCTGAATAACCTTTCAATGGATCAGGTGGATCCCTTCATCTTGAGAATGTATAATGGTGCTATTTTCGAAGTGCATCAGTATGCTTTCCAGAATACCCCAGTGTTATACGACTATTCTCCTTCTACCATCAAGAATCTGCCATGGGCTTTATGCGTGCCGAAGAAGGATTTCCATTGGCCGATAGATGGTAAGAACATCGGCTTCATTATGAAGGAGGTACATACGTATGGCGCCTACTCAACCACTGGACATTCCTTCGGTGAGTGGGCCATGGACCGTACCAGGGCACTTGACTGGTACAATTATCCTAATGGGAGTTTGGTATTCCTTTTCTAATAAGAGACGATTCTGCCCTTTGTGGCGTTGCTGCTGTCGTACCAGTCGATATAGGTCCGTACATTAGAGGCCCAGTCGCTGAACTGCGAATAGGTAATGCCGATATTGTTGCCCTCCTTAGGCCAGAACCATTTGCCAGCCCTGTTACAGTTGACAACGATGTAAAGCGGCGCCGTACCCAGTGTTGAGGGCTGTCGCTCCACGGTGACATCGCCACTGGTGTCTTCGACATTTAGGACAAAACCAAGTTTGTCGATACGGAAATCACCGTCGGTGAAGGTGATCTCACCGAGTTTGCGGAACGTACGGTTGACACTGTTATTGTTTACGCTGCTGTTGACGGGAATACCGATGGCGGAATGAACCTCCTCACCAAAGACCTCGTCATTGTATAAGACTGTAGTCGAAATCGTATTGCCGACACACGCCACCTGCACGTTGGCAGTAAAGGTGCCGTCGCCATTATCGATAGGGGTGTTGACACGAAGGACGACATCATTGTAGTCGAAGTCCTTGGTGGAAGCCTCCAGGGTCTCAAAGAGATAGAAGATGCTCGCGAAAGTTGGTATGGATCCTGTCTCTTCTTTGCTTAACCAGGAATAGGAATATGACGGGGAGGTACTGTAGGTACAGGTCTGGCGACTGGCGTCGATGCCGTCGGAGGTCACCGCTGCATCGGTTCCTACGAAACAGTATTTGTCGTCGATCAGCGTCCATTCATAATTGGCAACGTCCAGTGCCCGACCCTCACAGCCGTTCATCCAGTAATAGAGCATGCGGAGGTTATTGTAGCCGGAGAAGGTCTCCTGCAGTTTACCGATGCCGACGCCCCGTTTGTCACCCTCCCAGACATTGATGGCTCCGTTGTCAAAGACGGATGGGAATTTGGGGGGCAGGATCAGTTCTACGTGGTCGAGCAGGTAGGTGCCTGCCACACCGTCGGTGGTGGCACAGTAGGTACAGTTGTTGACCCTTACCACAGCGTTGGCCTTAAAAGCGTCGCCGACAGGTCCCTGGATGCCATAGTTGTCGATACTGAGGCTGCTCCAGCAGTTCAGGTAGGCGGCATTGCCCATGTAAAGCACCTTGTCACCGCTGATATCACCACTCAGAGTCAGTGTCTTGCACTCGGTATAACTGCCGTCGTCCATCTTCGCGGGGCGGTTGAGTTTCAGTTCACCTGCCACCTTTAGGTAGCCGGCATTCTCAACGGCGAGGTTATCGTCTGTCAGCGATGAGAGGTAGATGGAGCCGACATTAGCGAGTGTGCCGGGAGTGTTGTCTGAGCTGGCGGTACTGAGGATGGTCGTGCCGTAGCCCTCGGAACTGCCAATGGTTCCTGCATTGTAAAGCATACAGTTGTTGATACTGACAATCCTGGACGTGATGGTACCAGCATTATAGCAGAAAGTGCCGTCCTTGGTGGCAAACTCGACTGTGCCGTTGCCAGTGATCTGTCCACCGGGGAGCACGTAAATCAGTCCGGAGTTCTCATCGGCCATCGGGCTGGTGGTGAGCCTGAAGCCCTGGGGGACGACAAGTTTTCCGCCTTCACCCACGATAAGGATATTGTCTCTTAAAACCTGCTGATTGAAGGACAGCGTCCATGTGGCCGTGACATAGACGGACTTCTTCTGGTAGGTGGCCAGACTGGGAATGAAGCCCGTAAAGTCGGAACTGACCTTGAAGTGAACTTCTTTCTCGTCGTTCAGTTCCACAGGATCCGTCGGATTGTAAAGGGTACCGGTGGTATAGGCGGAAAGGTCAGGCAGACTGCGGGCAGGTACGCTCCATCTGTTGCCAGTGGTCATGGAATAATAGTCTTTTTTCAAAGGTATTTTACCGTTGAAGTTTACTTCGCCGGTGCCATTTACGATGGGGAAGGGCTTACAAACGGCATGGCCGTCGTCATCGTAACAGCCTGCATAGAGAAGGGGAGCATTGGCGGGGCGGGCAATGTTGATGGTTTTCGACTCACCGGACTTCAGTTTGGCCATGCCGATATAGACGGCATTAGCATCTAAGATCAGGGGCGACTGGGAGATATAGACCGTGTAATCGGCTTCATTGCCGTAATCAACACTGACATGGACAGTGGCATTGCCCACAGTATTCCAGTCCTGATAGCTGTCGATCTCCTTGCTGCCCATCACCAGTGCGTTGAAGTTGTCAACAAACTTCTGTTCCTGTGAGCTTTCAGTCATACGTTTACAACTGATTACAGTTAAGCATAGGGATACAGCCACTACGCATTTTATCCAAATACTCCTTCTCATCATAAAATGGTATAGCCTTTTGATTGTAATGTGGACCAGCCAGGGCTTGAACCTGGGACCTCCAGATTATGAGTCTGTTGCTCTAACCAACTGAGCTACAAGTCCGGGATTTGGGATGCAAAGTTATATGAAAATCCTTAAATATCCAAATTTTTTGTGTGAATCTTTCGCTCTGCGCCTATTTTTTCGTAACTTTGCCGCCCAATGGAGACAATTTTTCTCAATCAGGTCCGGAAAACGTCGGCTGCCTGTGTGGCAACCGTCGGCATGTTCGACGGTGTGCACCGTGGACACCAGCACGTGATTGGACAGGTGGTGGAGAAGGCACGGGAGGCAGGGCTTTCTTCAACTGTCATCACCTTCGATAAGGTGCCCCGTCAGGTGCTGGATCCGTCGTTCCGTCTGCAACTGCTTACGACCTTGGAGGAAAAGGAATCCATCATCAGGCAGTTGGGCGTGGATGTCCTCGCCGTACTCCCTTTCACCCGTGAGACGGCCGTTCTTTCGGCACAGGCCTTTATGAAGCAGGTGCTCCATGAACAGTTGCAGACCAAGGTGCTTGTTACAGGTTATGACAACCGTTTCGGTCATGACCGGACGGAGGGCTTTGGCGACTATGTGCGCTATGGCCGAGAACTGGGGATGGAGGTGCTCCGTGGAGATGCGCAGTTGATGGACGACGGTCAGCGGCCCGTTAGTTCGTCGGTAATTCGCCAGTTGTTAGCCGAAGAGGGACGGGTGGATCTGATGCCGCACTACCTGACACGCCTCTATCAGTTGCGGGGAACGGTGGCACCCGGTGAACATATCGGGCACCGGCTCGGCTATCCCACTGCGAACCTGGAAGTTGACGAGGCTGACAAACTGATCCCGGCTGCCGGCGTCTATGCCGTGTGGGCCACCATAGAGGGAGAACAGCAGCCACGGGCAGCGATGATGAACATTGGCAACCGGCCTACGTTCCATGGTCACCGTCAGACCTTGGAAGTGAATATCCTCGACTTTGAGGGTAATCTCTATGGTCAGGTAATGACCGTCTCGTTCGTCGAACGCCTCCGGGCGGAACGGCGTTTTGACTCGCCGGAGGCCTTGGCGGTTCAGTTGGAAGCAGACAAAGAACAAGTAAAACAGATATTAGGATGAAAAAGGCATTGATTTATACTATCGTGTTCGTCGGCATACAGTTTTTAGTAGGTGGACTGGTGACACTGATTTTTCGGTTACTGAAAGGCGAAAGTGCCGCACCGGGTGCTATGGAACTGATTATTGCGACGGCCGCGACCAGCGTTGTGACGGTGATCGTCTTCCTGACTACGAAATGGACGGTAGTGTCTCGCCACTGGGTACGGACCCGTCCTTGGTTTGTGTTATTCTGGTGCGTGCTGGCTGCACTTGGACTACTGGTTCCGTCGGAGTGGCTGCAGGAACTGATGCCTGCATTGCCCAACCTCGCCGAGGAGACTTTCGACCTGATCATGAAAGATCGCTGGGGCTATGTCGTCGTGGGTCTGCTAGCACCGCTGACAGAGGAAATGGTGTTCCGCGGAGCCGTCCTGAAGGCTCTGTTGCAATGGAAGCAGAACCCCTGGGTGGGCATCGTGATCTCTGCCGTACTTTTCGCCCTGATCCACATGAATCCCGCCCAGATGCCCCATGCATTCCTGGTAGGACTGCTGTTGGGCTGGATGTACTACCGTACGGACAGTATCGTGCCGGGGGTAGTGTATCACTGGGTGAACAATACGGTGGCCTATGTACTGTATAATCTCTACCCCAACCCGGACATGACGCTGCTGGATCTGTTCGGTTCCCAGCAACGGGTGTTGATGGCCCTCGTCTTCTCGCTGTGTATCTTCCTACCGGCGCTCTATCAACTGAACATGAGACTGAAGAAATAAAGTAGGGCTGGCAATTGCCAGCCCTATCTTCTTGGCTTGTGTTTGAAATGGATTAATTATTTATATAGAAAGCATAGAAAACGTTCATTCCAGATAGGTGGAGTTCTCCGTGGCAGCAGCCTTGATGCTGTCGGTGGCATTCTCCGCCTGAATGGTGTTGAGCACATTGACAGTGTCAGCCTCCTGTGCATGGAACTTCGCATAGGCATCCTTCGGGTCGTCCCATCCCCATTCCCACGGTGCCTGGGCGGCATTGCCCAGCGTGAGGATGATGGCAACGATGGCAGCAGCCCTGAACAGCGGCATCAGCCGGTCTTTCAGCGTGACGATCTTTGCCTTGGGTGCCTCACCTATCTTCTCTAGGATACGCGTGTCGAAATCCTCGCCTAATGGAGCCTCTTGCTCTGTCTCGCAGACAAAGAGATCACGGTATTTCCGCAGATCCTCAGGAATGTCCGTGGTGTCGGGCTGACTGAAGAAGGTGCGCAGGATAGCCTCTTCCTGCAGGGTGGTCTCACACTGCCAGTAGCGCTCTACGAGTTGTTCGATGTACTTATAGTCCATATTTCTCTGTTTCAAGATATTTCTGCCGGATGGCTTGTCGGGCGCGGAAGATGTTGATCTTAACCTGTTCCTCACTGATGGCCATGATGGCGGCGATCTCCTTATAACTCTTGCCCTCGAAATCGCGCAACTGCATGGCACTGCGCTGTTTTTCCGGCAACTGTCCGATGAGGCGGCGTATCAGTCCGATGCGGTCTTGCTGCATAGCCTGCTCCTCGGGGTTGGATGAATAACTTCGGTCGGGTGCGTCGTGTACTCCCTCGTCGAGACTCTGGTTCTGCCCTTCCATCCGGCGCATCTTATCGAGTGCGAGGTTCCGGCAGATAGTCAGGCAAAAGGCTTCGATGGATTCGATCTCGTCCCACTGGTCGCGCCTGTTCCAGACCTTGATCATCGTTTCCTGTACGACATCCTCTGCTTCCGCAGGGTTGAGAGTGATGCGGTGTGCAAGCCGGTAGAGCTCGTTTTTCAGCGGAAGAATGTCGTTTTGAAAACTGATCTTTTTCATCCTCTCTGTATAGTAAGACGATTGGGAAACGGGAAAGTTACACCTTGAGAAACTTTTTTGTTGAAAGTTTCACGATCAACGAATGACCGTCCCTGACTGACCGTCGAGGGCGGTGGCGAGGGTGATGATTACACGGCCGACGCCGGCATCGATGGCGGAGAGGGCGTTCTCGATCTTCGGGAGCATTCCGCCGCTGATGGTACCGTCGGCTTTATATTGAATAAAGTCCGCGTGCGTGATCGTAGGGATGACACTGTCGTCATCGTCGGGATTACGGAGTACCCCTTTCTTCTCAAAGGAAAAGATGAGGGTCACGTCATAATAGGGAGCCAGGGCCTTGGCGGTCTCCGAGGCGATGGTGTCGGCATTGGTGTTGAGGATATGTCCTTCACCGTCGTGTGTCAACGGTGCCACGACAGGAGTGATACCCTCTTCAATGAGGCGACTGAGCATCCGTCCGTCAGCACGATCGACATCACCGACGAAACCAAAGTCGATACCGTCTTTCAACGGACGCTTATGGGAGCGGATGATGTCGATGTCGGCACCCGTCAGACCGAGGGCATTGACACCGTTGGCCTGCAGACGAGCCACGAGGTTCTTGTTCACCAGACCGCCATAGACCATTGTCACCACCTGGAGCATGTCAGCGTCAGTGATGCGACGGCCACCTACCATCTTCGACTCGATGCCGAGTTGCGAGGCTACCTGCGTAGCGCGACGGCCACCACCATGGACGAGCACCTTACGTCCCTCGATGGCACTGAAGTCCTTCAGGAGTTGCGTGAGTTGAGACTCGTCTTCGACAACGGCACCGCCCACTTTTACGATAGTCAGTTTCTCTTTCACCTTTTACCTTTTTATTTTTTTTACCTTTACTCCAGATAGGTATAGCCATAGAGACCACTGCGATAGTTGCTCAGGAACTCCTTGCCCTCTTCAAGGGAGATCTTGCCCTGTTTCACGCTCTTGGCTACCCAGACCTCCAACTGGCGCACGAGTTTCTTGGGTTCATACTGCACGTAGTCGAGCACCTCGGCCACCGTTTCACCGTCGATGATCTGGTCGATGTGGTAGGTACCGTCCTTCTCAGAGATATGGACGGCATTGGTATCGCCGAAGAGGTTGTGCATGTCACCGAGGATCTCCTGATAGGCGCCCACCAGGAAGACACCGAGATAGTAAGGCTCGTTCTTGCGCAACGGGTGAACGGGCAGGGAATGGGAGTTGTGGCGGTTCGTGACGAAGTTGGCAATCTTACCGTCGCTGTCGCAGGTGATATCCTGGATAGTGGCGTTGCGTGTCGGCCGTTCGTCCAACCGCTGGATGGGCATGATGGGGAAGAGCTGGTCAATTGCCCAGCAGTCGGGCAGACTCTGGAACAGTGAGAAGTTGCAGAAATACTTATCGGCCAACAACTTGTCAATGTTCATCAGTTCTTCGGGGATATGCTTCAGACTCTTGGTAAGGATATTGATCTCATGACAGACACTCCAGTACATGGCCTCAATCTCGGCACGGGTCTTCAGATCGACGATGCCATGGGCAAAGAGGTCAAGCACCTCCTCGCGGATCTGTTCGGCGTCGTGCCAGTCCTCCAGCACATTACGGGGCGAGAGGTTGTCCCAGATCTCATAGAGATCCTTCACCAGTTGGTGGGAATTCTCGTCGGGCTCGAACTCTTCGGGCATCTCCGGCAGGGAAGCCGTCTCCAGCACGTCGATGACAAGCACGGAGTGATGGGCTGCCAGAGAACGACCACTCTCGGTGATGATATTGGGATGGGGCAGTCCGTTCTTGTTGGCAGCATCTACGAAGGTGTAGATACAGTCGTTGACATATTCCTGGATGGAATAGTTGACAGAACTCTCACTGGATGGGGAACGCGTACCGTCATAATCGACGCCGAGACCACCACCGCAATCCACGAAATCCACATTATAGCCCATCTTATGAAGTTGGATATAGAACTGTGAGGCTTCGCGGAGGGCTGTCTGGATACGGCGGATCTTCGTGATCTGGCTACCGATATGGAAATGGATGAGACGGAGACAGTCGCGCATGTCCTTCTTGTCGAGCATCTCCAGGGCATCGAGGAGTTCGGCACTTGTCAGACCGAACTTCGAGGCATCGCCGCCACTCTCTTCCCATTTCCCGGAACCTGATGAGGCCAGTTTGATGCGGATACCGATATTCGGACGGATGTTCATCTTCTTGGCCACCTTGGCGATAATCTCCAGTTCGTTGAGTTTCTCCACGACGATGAAGATGCGCTTGCCCATCTTCTGGGCGAGAAGGGCGAGTTCGATATATCCCTGATCCTTATAGCCGTTACAGACGATGATGGAGTCGCTCTGGCATTGTACGGCGATGACGGCGTGCAACTCTGGCTTGGAACCAGCCTCCACACCGAGGTTGAACTTCTTTCCATGGGAGATAATCTCCTCGACGACCGGCTGTATCTGGTTGACCTTGATGGGATAGACCACATAGTTCTCTGCCTTATAGTCATACTCCTCGGCTGCTTTCTTGAAACAACTCCACGTCTTCTCGATACGGTTGTCGAGGATGTCGGGGAAGCGGAGCAGTACCGGAGGGGTGACATCACGCAGGGCCAGTTCGTCCATCACGTCGCGCAGGTCTATCTGCGTCTGGTTCTTGGAAGGCGAGACAAAGACATTGCCTTTGTCGTTAATGCCGAAATAGGAAGTGCCCCAACCGTTGATGTTGTAGAGCTCCTTCGAATCGTCAATCGTCCATTTCTTCATGTGGCGGTAGGTTTTGTTGGTATGGTTAGGTTGAGCAGCTCGCAGATTCTAGCGACGCTGATCTTGATCTTCTCATAATTATCCATCAGGCTGACATCCAGCGTGTAGCGGGCCTTGGAGTAAAAGGGCTCGCGTTTCTCCAACTGCTCCCGGATAAAGGTGATGAGTTCCTCGGGTGTCTTACCCTTCAGCAACGGGCGTTCGACCTTTCCCATCAGCAGGTGCTTGTAGAGCACTTCCGGGTCGGCCTTCAGATACACCACCTGTCCCTGCTGGTTCAGGTAGTCCATATTGTCAAAGAAACAAGGTGTGCCCCCACCGCAACTGATAATGACATCCTCAAACTCGGCGACCTCATGGAGCATATTATACTCTATCTTGCGGAATCCCTCTTCACCTTGTTCTGCGAAGATCTGTGCGACCGTCTTCCGCATCCGACTCTCGATATACCAGTCGAGGTCATAGAAGATGATGCCCAGTTCCTTGGAGAGCGCCTTGCCGACGGTGGTCTTCCCCGCGCCCATGTAGCCTATGAGGATAATGCGCGTCATGTCAGCTTTTCTTTGCCGGGACAGCGTTGATCACCTTCATGCACTCGTCATAGGTCAGTTGGGCAGCCTTCTCGTGCATGCTCTTTGGCAGACGGTAGTTCTTGCCGTCGTAAGCCAGATAAGGTCCATAGCGGCCGTTGAGCACTTCCAGTTTCGGATCCTCGAGGAAGATCTTCAGGTGCTTCTGACTATCCTGCTTGCGCTTCTCCTCAATCAGGGCGATGGCCTCGTCGAGGGTGATGGTCATAGGATCAGTATCCTTCGGCAGGGAGGCGTATTGGCGGTTGTGGAGGATATACGGGCCAAAGCGTCCTGCACCAATGGTGACGGGCTTGTGCTCGTAGTCACCCAGTTCACGGGGCAGTTTGAACAGTTCCAGCGCCTCGTTGAGGGTGATCGTCTCCATGCTCTGCTCTTTGGGGAGTTGGGCGAACTGTGGCTTATCCTGATCATCGGCGGTACCAATCTGGACGACAGGTCCGAAACGTCCGATCTTCACGAAGACGGGTCGTCCGCTCTTCGGGTCGGTACCAAGCTGACGCTCACCGGCCTTATGCTCGTTGCGGCTGTTCATCGTCTTCTCCACCTCAGGAACGAAGTCGTCGTAGAAGGTCTGCATCATGTCTGTCCATGTCTCGTTGCCCTCAGCAATCTTATCGAAGTCCTGCTCCACCTTGGCGGTGAAGTTGTAGTCCATGATGTCGTTAAAGTTATCCATCAGGAAGTCGTTCACCACAATACCAATATCCGTGGGAATCAGTTTGCCCTTCTCAGAACCCACATTCTCCTTGCGGCTCTTCTGACTGATCTGCTTACCTTTCAGTGTGAAGATGGTGAAGGCACGGTCCTCACCCTTCTTGTCTCCCTTCTGTACGTATTCGCGCTGTTGGATGGTGGAGATGGTGGGGGCGTAGGTTGATGGACGACCGATACCGAGTTCTTCCATCTTGTGGACGAGGCTGGCCTCGGTGTATCGCTGGGGACCCAGGCTGAAGCGCTCCGTGGCAATGATCTCGCGACGGGTCAGTTCCTGACCTTTCTTCAGCGGTGGCAGGAGATGTCCGAACTCCTCCTGCTGTTCCTCGTCCTCAGAGGACTCGCGATAGACCTTGATGAAACCGTCGAATGTGACAACCTCACCCTGGGCAACAAACTGCTCGTCGGTGCCGCTGATGCTGATATTGGCTGTTGTCTTCTCGATCTCTGCGTCAGCCATCTGACTGGCAATGGTGCGCTTCCAGATCAGTTCGTACAGACGTTTCTCCTGGGATGATCCCTCAATCTCAGACTGGTCCATATAGGTGGGACGGATGGCCTCGTGGGCTTCCTGGGCACCCTTTGAACTGGTGTGATACTGACGGGTCTTGCTGTACTCCTGACCGTATAGGCGAGTGATCTCTTCCTTGCTGGCACCGAGGCAGAGTTTCGAGAGGTTCACCGAGTCGGTACGCATATAGGTGATCTTTCCACTTTCGTACAGGTGCTGTGCCACCATCATCGTCTGTGAGACGGTAAAGCCGAGTTTACGGGCGGCCTCCTGCTGGAGGGTTGAAGTGGTGAAGGGGGGAGCCGGGGTGCGCTTCACGGGTTTCTTCGTGACGCTTTCCACGGTATAGGTAGCCTCCTTGCACTTCTCCAGGAAGGCATTGACCTCGTCCTCCGTCTTGAAACGGTTGGCGAGCAAGGCCTTCACCTCAGTGGCAGAGCCGTCAGCATTCGTGATGGCGAAGATGCCGTTCACGCTATAATAGGTCTCGCTCTGGAAATTCTGGATCTCCCGTTCCCGTTCCACGATCAGACGGACGGCCACACTCTGCACACGTCCTGCAGAGAGGGCAGGCTTCACCTTACGCCACAGTACTGGCGAGAGTTTGAAACCTACGATGCGGTCGAGTACGCGACGGGCCTGCTGGGCATTCACCAGGTTCATGTCCAGGTGGCGCGGGTGCTCGATGGCCTCTAAGATAGCGGGTTTGGTAATCTCGTGGAAGACGATACGGTTGGTCTTCTGCTTATCCAGTCCTAGCACCTCGCACAGGTGCCAGGAGATGGCTTCTCCCTCACGGTCTTCATCGGATGCGAGCCATACCTTCTCGGCTTTCTCTGCCTTGGAACGCAGGTCGGCAACTAACTTGGCCTTCTCTTCAGGGATCTCATATTCTGGCTCCAGTGACACTTCATCGACACTGAGTTCTTTCTTCTTCAAGTCACGGATATGGCCGTAGCTGGACATCACCTTGAAGTCCTTTCCCAAGAACTTCTCAATGGTCTTTGCCTTGGCTGGAGACTCGACAATTACTAAGTTTTTTTGCATACTTTGTCTCGTTATAATTTCTTACGGGCTGCAAAAGTAAGCAAAAAAGTGGCTCCCACCTTATTTATATAGAGGAATTTTGTATTTCTTAACAGTTTTGCTGTAAGAAACGGTGGACAGCCTCACGGATAGAACGCAGTCCGAAGCGTTCTACATAGACCTCCCTGAGTGGTAGCCACATGCATTCTGCCACATCGTCGTTGGCTTTTACAACGGCCCCTTCTTCAGCCTGACAGAAGTAGAACATGTCGAGCGTGTGGATATCCATGCCAGAATAACGGTAGATATTGGGAATGGAGAAGAGGTACTTCACCTCTTTGATGTCGAGACCTGTCTCCTCTTTGATCTCGCGGATAATGGCTTGTTCACCCGACTCTCCGTTATCTACGAATCCCCCTGGTAAGTCAAGGGTTCCGATGGCAGGTTCTTTCCCACGACGGGCCACCAGCAGTTCTCCCTTGCTGTTGAGAATGAAGGCTGCCGTTGACGAACTGGGGTTCTGGTAGTAGGTGAACCCACAGTTCGAACAGTGCTTACTCTTGAAGTTGTTGATCTCGAACAACTCACTGCCACACTTCGGACAGTAATGAAAAAGGTCTAACGGATGATTCTTCATGTTCTTTTTACTTTTCCCATTTGTCCGTACGGAAGGGGAAGAGAGGCAGGTTACCGCCGTTCTTCACGTTACCGATCTGGAAGTTCTTGAAACAGTAGCGCACGGCCACGGGATGCTTCACCTGGTCGGAGGTCAGTTTCAGGGCCTCGTCCCAATAGCCGCCACCCTCCTGCCAGAAGTGTTGGGCTGTGGCGGGGTAGAACACCTTGTCCTCGCCAGCAATCTCAAAGCCCTCTATACCCTCGAAGGGGGCATCGGTGTGGTAGTTGTTGTCGAGGTGGATATAGACGGCTCCGTCCTTCACCAGCATATCCTTGTAGGTGGAACTCTGATAGAGGATACCCCCGAAGCCGTAGTCACGGTTCAGGGCAGTGTAGGCCAGACGCTCACCCACCTGCTGTTTCTGTGTGGGGTGGATCTGACTGTACTCGTATGGATAGACGAGGTCGTTGGTACATACCAGACTGCTGTTGGGGATGATCTGTGCGGCCCTGAACTGTTGTTCGCGGAGCAGGGCACCGCTGATGCCGTTGCAGTCACCATCATCGTAGGCCCATGGAGCGATCTGTACGAAGTAGAAGGGGATCTCACCGAGACCGAACTGACTGCGCCACTGTTCTACGAGGATCTTCAGGCGCTCCGAATACTGGTCACCCGGGTCTCCCACGTTCGAGCAACCCTGATAGAAGAGAATGCCCTTGACGGTGCAGTTCAGGATGGGGTTGAACGTGCCGTTGCCCCAGAGCAGCGAACGGTGGTAGTCCCACTTGTCCCACTTCTTGCAGATCTCCACGGAGTCCGTGGGATCGGTGGTGTATTTCTCGAGGTTCTCCTTCGTCATCCAACTCTCCACACGGGAGCCGCCCTTGTTGGCCTCGATGAGACCGATGGGGATGTCAAGGGCCTGGTGCATCGTACGGGCGAAGAAATAACCCGTAGCCGAGAAGTCACCGACGGTGTTGGGAGAACAGATGCGCCATTCGCACTGGGCATCGTCCTGCGGTTCGGCACGCATCTCACTGGGAATCTTCACTGAGTGCACACCCTGATGGTTGGCAGCGTCGATCACCACCTGGTTGTAGTCCTTTACGGGACACATCCAGAAGCCCTTCACGGGCATCTCCATGTTCGACTGCCCTGCGCAGACCCATACCTCGCCCGCGAGTACATTATTTATAGTGAGGGGCTCCCCGTCGTCGAAGGTGATCGACAGCGGCTCGTATGAAGCCTTCGGCGTCTGTACCTTCACCAGCCACTTGCCGTCTTTGCCGACCTTGGCACTGACAACCTGATCGCTCCAGGAAGTGCTGACCTTCACCGTCTTACCCGGTTGGGCCCAGCCCCAGAGACGGGCATCCGTCTGCTGTTGCAGAATCATGTTGTCACCGATGATATGTGGTAGTCTAACCTTGGCTTGGGCACTGATAGTCAGTGCTGCAAGAACCATCAATATGGAAATACGCTTGCTCATGTTTATTTGGGTTTTAAGTTTTCTGTTAAGTTGGTTCTAAAAAGGCAGCCCTCAAGGCTGCCATCTTTCGTGTCGACACTTGGATTCGGACCAAGGACCCCCACCATGTCAAGGTGATACTCTAACCAGCTGAGCTATGCCGACAGGTTTCGTTTGCGGGTGCAAAGGTACAAAAAAGAAGTGAAAAGTGAAGAGTGAAAGGTGAAAAGTTGCAGCGCCTTGTGGTTTTTTAACTTTTCACTTTTCACTCCTTACAGCAGTTTCTTGATTTCTGCCTCCAGATCCTTGATCTGTGCAGCACGCTTCACGAGGTTATTCTCGCGGTCGATGATGAAGAAGTCGGGTACGGCCTGGATGTTATATAACAACAGTCTCTGGGAGTTGACACCGTCGGCATCGCGCACGTTGATCCAGGGGAGGGCAGCCGTCTGTTGCTTCCAGAAATGTTCGTCGGGATCGAGCGATACCTGGAAGACCTCAAAGCCTTGCTGCTGATATTTGTTGTAGAGTTCACGCAGCATCAGGATACGGGCGGGGGAGTCCTCCAAGGCGAAGATATGGAAGTCGAGCAGTACCACCTTGCCTTTCAGGTCTGTCAGATGACGCTCCTGTCCTTTGTTGTCAATGAGGTCGATATCAACCACACCAGCCTCTTTCACCTTACTGGCATCCACCTCCAGATCCGCATTCTGCGCATTGACGATACGCAGGTTCTTCATGCCCTCAATGGCGATATTGTGCAGGTTCTGTCCGCGCTCGGCATGGGGATAATAGGTGTCCCAACTGGTAGCCACGGCGGCAAAGGCCTTGATGTCGTCCTTGTTCGTACGGGGGTTGAAGATCAGCCACTGACCGATGGTCTGGAAGAGGGCGAAATAGGAATAGGCCTTGAAGGGCTCCTTGTAAATATAATTGAGTTTCACGTCCTCCTTGTAGGCGTCGATGAGTTTCTGGATACTGTCGTTGGCTGCAGCGATGCCCAGTTCCATATTCTGTTGGATGGCAATAGCCTGACTCTGCAGGGCCATCTGCTTCAGCGTGAGTTCACGGATCTTCTCACAGTTGTCAGAACCGCTGACGGTGTAGTTGGCGGCCATGCCCGGATACTCACCCTTCACCTGCACGGTCTCTGTGGAGTCGATGCTGACGTTGATGATCTGACCGGCAATCCTGAGACGATAGAACTCGGGGGCGATGGTCGATGCCTCACTGAACGAGAAGTCACCACTGTCATCCAATTTCACGGAGTCGAGCACGTTGATGCCCTCCAGACCTGCGTTCTCAAAGTAGAGCACGGAGTCCTTGGCGTTCGTGATATGTCCTTCCACCGTAAACTTCTTATCATTGCACGAGGCAATCGTCATGGCTGCCACAAACAGCAGGGTTGCTTTCCAAAGATGTTTCATATCTGTTTTTGTATTTTTTTCTTTTTGCGGCTGCAAAGGTACACCTTTTTTCATAAAAAACGAAAAATAATCCCGTTTTCTTCGTTTATTTATATTATAATGTGTAACTTTGCGCCGTTTTTGCGACGGAACAGCGCTTCTGTCGCACCATGTTTTTTATTTATAGATGTTTTATTTAAGATGAACGTAATTACAAAGACCCTTCAATTGGCTGATGGACGTACCATCACCATTGAAACCGGGAAAGTGGCAAAACAGACCGATGGTGCCGTCA
>CACZVN010000030.1 GCA_902784615.1 uncultured Prevotellaceae bacterium
TTATCGTGAACAGTACAGTGCAGCCGGCCGTTTCCCCGGCGGATTTACCAAGCGCGAAGGCAAAGCCAGCGACAACGAAATCCTGACATCACGACTGGTCGATCGCGTGCTCCGTCCGCTCTTCCCGTCCAACTATCACGCTGAGGTATTCGTGAATGTGATGCTGCTCTCCGCCGACGGTGTGGATCAGCCCGATGCTCTAGCAGGTTTTGCAGCCTCTGCTGCCCTGGCCTGCTCCGACATTCCCTTCGAGTGCCCCATCAGTGAGGTGCGCGTAGCCCGTGTGAATGGCGAGTATGTCATCGATCCTACCTTCGAGCAGATGAAGGAGGCCGACATGGACATCATGGTCGGTGCCTCTGCCGAGAATATCATGATGGTGGAAGGTGAGATGAAAGAGGTGTCAGAACAGGATATGATCGGTGCCCTGAAGGCTGCTATGGCTGCCATCAAGCCGATGTGCGAACTCCAGGCTGAGCTCTCCAAGGAACTCGGCAAGGATGTGAAGCGCGAGTACGATCACGAGGTGAACGACGAGGCTCTGCGCGAGCAGATGAACAAAGAGCTGTACCAGCCCACCTACGACATCACCAAGCAGGCTCTGGAGAAGCAGGCTCGTGCTGAGGCTTTCGAGAAGATCCTCGCCGACTTCGAGGAGAAGTATTTCGAGGCACATGCCGAGATCACTGCCGACTCAGAGATCTCAAAGGATGAGTACGTGGCTATGATGGACCGCTACTACCACGACGTGATGCGCGACGCCATGCGCCGTTGCATCCTCGATGAAGGTATCCGTCTCGATGGTCGTAAGACCGACGAGATCCGTCCCATCTGGTGCGAGGTCTCTCCGCTGCCCATGCCTCACGGAAGTTCTATCTTCACCCGTGGTGAGACACAGTCGCTGAGCACCTGTACCCTTGGTACGAAACTCGATGAGAAACTCGTTGACGATGTGCTGGAGCATGGCTATCAGCGTTTCCTGCTCCACTATAACTTCCCGCCGTTCTGTACGGGTGAGGCCAAGGCCCAGCGCGGTGTAGGCCGTCGTGAGATTGGTCACGGTCATCTGGCATGGCGCGGTCTGAAGGGTCAGATCCCCGAGGACTTCCCTTACACTGTTCGTCTGGTCAGCCAGATTCTTGAGTCTAATGGTTCTTCTTCCATGGCTACTGTCTGTGCCGGTACCCTCGCCCTGATGGACGCTGGTGTGCCCATGAAGAAGCCCGTCTCCGGTATCGCCATGGGTCTGATCAAGAACCCCGGTGAGGAGAAGTATGCTGTGCTCAGCGATATTCTTGGTGACGAGGACCACCTGGGTGACATGGACTTCAAGACCACTGGTACGAAGGACGGTCTGACAGCCACCCAGATGGATATCAAGTGCGACGGTTTGTCGTTCGAGATCCTGGAGAAAGCCCTCATGCAGGCCAAGGCCGGTCGTGAGCATATCTTGAAGTGTCTCACTGATACGATTGCCGAGCCTCGTGCCGAGATGAAGCCTCAGGTACCCCGTATCGAGGCCTTCGATATTCCCAAGGAGTTTATTGGTGCCGTTATTGGCCCGGGCGGAAAGATCATCCAGCAGATGCAGGAGGATACAGGTGCCACGATCACCATCGACGAGACTGATGGCGTTGGCAAGGTGCAGGTATCTGCTCCCAACAAGGAGAGCATCGACGCTGCCATTGCCAAGATCAAGGCCATCGTGGCCATCCCCGAGGTGGGTGAGATCTACGACGGTACCGTCCGTTCGATCATGCCTTATGGCTGCTTCGTGGAGATTATGCCTGGTAAGGATGGTCTGCTCCATATCTCCGAGATCGACTGGAAGCGTCTGGAGACCGTCGAGGAGGCTGGCATCAAGGAAGGCGACAAGATCAAGGTGAAACTGTTGGAGATCGACCCGAAGACGGGTAAGTATAAGTTGTCTCACCGTGTGTTGATCGAGAAGCCCGCCGACTACGTGGAGCGTCCTGCCCGTGAACGTGGTGAGCGCCGTGAGCGTCCCGAGCGCGGTGATCGCAGAGACCGTCGTCCGGATCGTGGCGATCGTCGCGACAGAGGTGACCGCCATGGCGACCGTCGTCCCCATCATGATCATCAGGAGGAAGCTCCAAAGGAGGAACAGGCTCCCAAGGACTTCAGTGACTCCCTCGATAACATGGACTTCTAAATAGACAGATCCAGATAAAGAATCCCCGCTAGTTTGCTAGCGGGGATTTGTTTTATAACCTCCAGGGGAACTGGAACTTGGGCTTGGTGAAGTGCCGCCTGAGGATGCAGTGCCAGAAATAGGCCAGTTGGTAGATTTTCTGGGAATTCCACAGTTTGAAGTAGGAGGTGTAGGTGAAGTTCCACTTGATGTGGTGCCTGATCTTCACGTCGATGTCGATATGCGTCTGATCCACCTTGTACTTCCTGTCGAGGAGGAAGTAGGCGAACTTGATGGCAGCCATGCGAGGCTTGGGAGGCAGGTCGCCCTCGATGGAGGGCATGACATCCTTCAGTTTCTGGATATGGTAGAGCGCACCGCAGCCCTCGAAGCCGCAATGGCCTATCAGGAGCGACGGCTTGCCCCAGTAGCAGGCCTCCAGACCTGTGGAGGAGCCGAACGAGATGACCTTCTCGCAGGCGTCCATCAGGTCGTAACTGCTCACCTTGCTCTCCGGGGGGATCACCGTGGCGTTAGGCAACTTGTCGTACTGATAGAGATCCACATGGTCTTTATAGTTGATGCCCTTCAGGTTGGGGTGTATCCTTATATAATAATGTATATCGCCCTTGGAGTGGCTGAGGATATAGCCGATGGCCTCGCACTGGGTGGAAAACACCTTGTTGGTGCTCCAGTCGTCGCCAAGGGCCACCTGCTCGTCGAGCGAAGAGGTGAACATGGCGATGTTGCGTTTGCTGGGGTCAAAGCCCTCGGGCAGCAGACCTTTCTTCTGGCCGGCGACGTAGGCCTTGACATCGACCACCACCTCGCCCTTGCGCCTGCGCTCATAGAAGGACGAGCCGATTCTGATCTTCTCCTCCTCAGGCTCCTGTGACTGTTCCCAGGTGGTGATGGCCAGTTGGTTCCATCGCTCGATATTGTGGGGGAGGGCGTCGGGGTAACTCATCTTCTTATATGGTTCGCCATAGCCTCCCACGGTCTCCACGGCCTTGAACTTGATGTCGAGGGTCTTGGCAATGTCGTAGAAGAAGCGGTTCTCGTAGAGACGGCCGTTATGGACGATGATCATGTCGGGCTTCACCTGGTCGATGATCTCGTAGGCCTTATCCACCAGGTCGCAGAGTTCACTGAGCAACGGGAGAGCGAACTCGTGGAACTCTTCATAGCGTGTCATATCCAAGTCGCGGGTCGTGGAGTAGTAGAGCGACAGTACGGAGCGTCCCACCTTGACATCGCGATACGTGAAGTCCTCCAGTTCCTCGGCCTTGTGGAAATCGAATGTCTGATCCTTGTGCTTCATGTCCTCCTTCCTGATGGGGATCATGTGGACGCCCGCTCCGTAGGCCCGCTGGTACTCGCGGTACATGCGGTGGCAGAACTGGCAGTCGCAGGGGTAGCCGTCGAGGTTCATGAAACAGGAGGAGAGCCCGCAATGGCAGTATGCCCAGTAGATCTCGTCGCCTTTCTCCTTACCGTCGAGGATATCGTCGATGATCACCCCGATATGCGGGGCGGCAAGGGCACTGGAACTGTAATATAGTCTTTTCATGTAGATGCTTTATTGTCCGTTATACCTGCACAGTTTCTTGCTTCTGTTGTGCAGGATGTCGTTGAGGATGAAGGGGGTGACGTCGCTGAAACGGATCACCTCGTAGGGGACGCTGCCGATCAGTCCGCTGCTGACAACCCCGTTGGCATAGAGTTCATCGACAAAGGGATCGGGTGTGCAGAAGACATCGAGGTCGAGGTTCCTGACATACATGGCATACCCCTTTTCAGACTCCTGGCCGTCCTGATCCACATAGTGGCTCGTAAAGAGTTTGGAGAAGCGGTAGGAGGCGCCAGACTTCTGCTCGATGTAGTGGATATAGGTGAAACTGTTGCGCAGGGAGGCGCTGCCGATGAAGACGTTCTTGGCGTTGACCTTCTCCAAGTAGGCGAAGGGTGAGTCGGCCCCGAAGGATTCCACATTGTCCATGGCCACCAGTTCGTCAGTGTCCTTCCCCCATACGGCAAAGGAATAGATGGGGTGCTTGGTGCGGATGAAGTCCTTCCGCCTGAGGGCTGCATTACCGATGGCACCCGTCTTACTGGGCGTACGACGGTAGTCGAAGGTCTTGCCCTGACAGAAACCCCAGTTGTAGGTGGGGATCAGCAGCGTACCTTCTTCGCCGATGGCCTCCTGGAAGCGGTCGAGCAGCACGTTGGCATCGAAATGCTCGCCATGCTCCTGGCACTGCATGAACAGATCCGTGATGTCGGACGTCAGCAGGACCACGTCACCCCGCTGTATTCCTATCTCCGAGGGAATCTGCTGATAACTGATGTATGCTGCCATTCGTATGATTTAGTAGGTGGAACGTCCGCCGTCGATGACGATGTTCTGTCCGGTAATCCATCGGGCTTCGTCAGACAGGAGGAAACAGACGAGGTTCGTGATGTCCTCACAGTGGCCCACGCCTAAGGGGTAGGTCTCGAGATGGGCGGCACCTGCCTCTGATTGGAGGAAGGCCTCGGTCATGGGGGTCTCTACCGTTCCTGGTGAGATGCTGTTGACGCGCACCTTCGGGGCCAGTTCCTTAGCCAGGGTGATGGCTAAGGAGTTGAGCGCTCCCTTCGAGGCGGCATAGACGGCATTGCCCTTCTCGCCACGGATGGAGGCCAATGAGGAGATGAGCACGATGTTCTTCAGCGCACCCTTGTTATCCTTCTTCAGCAGCGGACGGATGAGTTCGATGGCGGAGAGGATATTCACGTTGAAGATCATGTCGATGGTGTCGGTATCGGCCTGACGGATGGACATCGCCTTGCTCGTACCTGCACAGTGCACTAACGCGTCGATCTGAAGGTCGCTGTTCTGGAGGAGGTCCGTCAGACGTGCTGCCACCTGACGCCTGTCGGCATCGAGGTCGCAGACCAGTTTCTGGGCCTTGTGAGGGCCGCTGATCTGTCGGATTACATCGTCGAGCTTGGCCTCGTCGCGGCCGACGAGGATCAGGTTCCGCTCACGAGAGAGGCGGATGGCCAGGTCGAGGCCGATGCCTGAAGTGGCGCCTGTGAGGAGTGTGTAGGTATCCATCAGTCCAAGATCAGTTTGCAAAGGTCACCGATGGTTGCACAGGCCCTGATGTCAGCGGCCTTGAAAGTTTTCTTATAGTTCTCGGAGGCCATCGAGATGATGCCGAGAATGGCTAAGGAATCCCAGTATTCGAAGTCCTCGAGGACGTCGGTATCATTGACGGTCTCTTCTTCCAGGATCTCTGCAAGCCTATCCTTTAATTCTTCCATATATGATGATTAAAATTCTATGATCTGATTGAATCTGACGGGTCCGATTTCCATCAGGATGGCTGCCCAGGTCAGTCCGACGCCAAAGCCAGACAGGCAGGTCAGGTAGGATGCCTGCTCGAGTTTCTTGCCTAAGTTATAGGAGATACAAGTCGGTACGGTCACGCCACTGGCATTGCCGAAGTTCTCTACGATGTTGCTGGGCATCTTCTCGTAGGGTACACCGATGGCGTCTGCCAGTTTGTTGAGCATGAACTTATTGGGCTGGTGGAACATATACCAGTCGATGTCTTCTGCCTTCTTGCCTGCGTTTTCCAACAACTCGTGGATCATGGGGGGCACCTCGCGCTGGACGAAGTTGAAGACATCGTCGCCCTGCATCACGAGGTTGTTGAGCGAGCGGAAGTTGCCTGCCTCGTCTTCATGCTCGATGGCGGTCTCTTCCGTGCATGGCATGCGGAAGCCTCCTGCTGGAATGATCAGTGCCTTGGCACCTGTTCCGTCCATCTTGACGGAGACGAAGATATCTTTCTCCTCATCCGTCTTCTCCACGATGGTGATGGAAGCGGCATCACCGACAAGGGGTTTGCTGTTCCTGTCGTGGATCGACACCTTCGGACTGAGCACGTCGGCATTCATCAGCACCACCTTGTTGACAGCATCCTGCTCCAACAGCATGAAGGCCTGCATCAGACCGATTTCGAAGCCTGCACAGCCCTGGTTGATATCCATGCAGATCATATCGTGCTTCAGATTAAAGTGCCCTTGGATCAGGTTACTGGTGGGTGGCATGAAGTAGTCGGGCGACTGTGACACAAACAGCAGGGCGTCGATCTCGTCCTTCTGGAGCAAACCGTTATCGAACAGGTATTGCAGTCCGTGGATGCAGAAATCGGATGAGCACTGACCCTCGGCTGCGACACGATGGGTGTTATAGCCCATCACCTTCTTCAGGCGCAAGGATTTCTTCTCTGGGAAATTGTAGTTCCCCATCTCCTCTTCGAAGGTGACGACACGCTTGGGAAGGATGGTCAGGATACCCGTGATCTGCTTGTTCTTAAACTTCAGGTTCATGCTGCTCCGCTTTTCTTGACCAAGGCTTCAATCTTATCGAGGCTGGAGAAATTCTCCGCAATGACATCGGTGCCACTGATCTTAATATTGAACTGACTCTCCAGTTCGTCAACCAATGAAACCACATCAAAAGAATCCAACATTCCCTCTTCTATGAAGTTCACATCCTCATTGAAATCAAACTCCGGCCTGAGGTCGGTCAGGATTTCCACAATCTTTTCTTTCATATTCTATACTTTCCCTCCTTTTTGACGCTGCAAAGGTACAACTTTTTTTTTGTATATGACACATTTTCCAGGGATTTCTTCTTGATTCCCCTAAAATCTTAGTACCTTTGCACATTGGAAACGTAGAATGTAAAAATGAGTCATGTACAAAACCTTTCTGTAGGGGTGAAGCGTGATCCTTATTGGGACGCACTAAAGTTTATCCTGATCTTTTTGGTGGTATATGGCCATATTGTGCCCTTTGCTGATTATTCTCGCTTTAAGGTGGCAGCATTTAATTTCGTGTACCTGTTTCACATGCCGCTGTTCGTCTTTATTTCCGGACGATTCTCACAGGTTCATGACCGAAAGCGTTACATGCGCTCTATTTGGCGTTTTTTGGAGACACTGTTGGTTTTCCAGATTTTGTATGTCGTACTTTTGGGACAATGGGATATAAAATATCTGATGACGCCCAACTTCCATCTGTGGTATTTGTTGTCTTTGGTTTTCTGGCGGCTGATGCTCTATTACCTTCCTGAACGTTGGCTGTCACATCGCGGTCTGGTGCTTGTCGTGTGTTTTGTCGTCAGTTTGTCGGCTGGCTTCATCAATGTCGGGGAGCCCCTCTCCCTGCAACGGACACTGACGCTTCTGCCGTTTTTCATGTTAGGCTATTACTCTTATGATGTGGACTTTAAAAAGTACAATCATAAGATTCCTTTCCTCGTGGCTGGTGGCGCATTACTGGCGGTGTTCTGCTTATTCTTCTTCGTTCTGCAGGAGTCCTATTCGTATGTCTTTTATGGTTCGATACCTTATTGGACAGACAACTGGCCTGAGACGTTCACACGGTTCTTGAGCAGATGCCTTTTCCTGCCGTCAACGATCGTTGTGAGTTTGTTGGTGATGCGTGTAGTGCCAGCCTGGAAAACGTTTGCTAAGTGGGGCAGTGCTACATTGTTTGTATATGTCTATCATCCGTTAATTGTGCTGGGATTCTTAGAGCCAGCCACCGCCAACGGCCTGATACCCAAGAACGACTTCATGCTGTTGGTCTATGCCATTATCATCACGGCCCTGCTGGTGTTCCTGTCAAGGTTCAAGGTGCTCCAACTCCTGATGAACCCCAGCGACTGGATCAGGCGACGTGCTTCGTGATTACTGGAACTTTAATATCGTTCCTCCCCAACTGAGGCCAACACCGAAGCCGGCGATCATCACCGTGTCATTCGGCTTGATCACCTGTCGCTCTATACAGTCTTTCAAACCGATGAGTACCGTGGAAGAGACCGTATTGCCTACGTTCTCCAAGTTGATATAGAATTTGTCCTTGGGAAGTACGCAGAACTTACGGATCGTGCTCAGCATGAACTTGTTGGCCTGATGGAACACGTAATAGTTGATGTCGTCCTGACTGAGATGATGCTTCTCCAGCAACTGCTGGATCATCGCGGGCACCGCATCAAGGGTAAAGTTGAAGATGGCACCACCGTTCATATATAGGTAATCGTCATACCAGATATGGCCCTCATCGTCTTCCTGACTCTTTCCTGTTGGTAGCATGTGACGGGCGGCACCGGTTTTGACGATCAGGTTGTCTGCCCCCTTGCCGTCAGTACCAAGGACGAAGTCCTGGATCTCTGCGAAACCTTCAGTCGAGATCAGACAGGCAGCAGCACCATCGCCGAAGATGGAACGGTTGCTCTTATCCTCAGGGTGCAGGTATTTGTTATAGGTTTCGGCTGTCAACAGCAAGATGTTCTTGGCAATTCCTGCAGCAATAAGTCCTTTGGCAACAGCCATACCGTAGATACAACCCGAACAGCCCAGGTTGTAGTCGAAGGCACCCGCACTGGTGGGAATGCCCAGACGATCCTGAAGGATACAGGCCGTGGAGGGTAGGAAATAGTCAGGGCTTTGGGTGCACAACAGCAGGAAGTCGATGGATTCCGGCTGGATGTGATACTCCTCGAAGAGTTTGCGGGCGGCCTTTTCCGCCATATCGCCGGCCGTCTCGTCGCTGGCAGCCAGATGGCGGCTGTTGACCCCCACCTTCTGGGCGACTTTCTCCACGCTCCATTCTGGAAATGCTTTCACCAACTCCTCGTTTGTTACAACGCGTTCTGGTAAATAGTAGGATATTGCTTTGATATATGCCATAGTCGGATTAGTTTGCTCCTCCACTGATCTTGATGTTCGACCCTGTCATCCAGGAAGAGGCGTCTGAAAGCAGATAAATGGCCAGATGTGCGATGTCTTCGGGAGTCCCGTATCGCTTCAGGGGGTAATTCTGTTCATCTTCCTTGAGCTGCTCTTCATCTACGCCGTCTTGTATGACCAGGTCTGTCCATACCATGGCAGGACTAATGCAGTTGACCCTTATCTTACGGGGGGCCAGTTCGAGGCTCAGACAATTGGCGTATGAGATAATGGCGCCTTTCGATGCACTGTAGGCTGCGTGTCCAACACTTGGCGACACGGAGGCCATAGAGGCCATGAATACGATAGAGGCACCCTTGTTGATCTTCTTCTGTTCCAGAAGCATCTGCTGTAACAGGACAGGACCTTTGAAATTGGTGTCCATCACTTGGCTGACGGTCTCCTCGGACAGTAGTCGACAAAGAGTACGGTTACCGATGCCCGCACAATGGACGATGCCATCGAGTGGTGGCATGGCCGTCACCATTTCCTTGACAGCCGACGGGTTTGTCAGGTCGGCAGGAAAAATCTGATGCTCACCGTCCTCCAGTTGTTCCAGTGTGGCTTCCAACTTCTTACGGTCTCGTCCGTTGAGTATGATCGTCGCACCCATCTTGGAACAGGCAATGGCAATGCCTCGTCCTATCCCAGAGGAGGCACCGGTCACTAAGATGACCTTTCCTGCAAGTGAGAAGGGGTTATAGACACTCATCATTTCCCAGCAACTAAATGATACACGTCTTCCACCGTTTCGCAAGAACGGATCTCCTTGCCGGTTATGGTCTTGCCACATTTGGTCTTTACAAAGGCAATGATTCCCATGGCAACCAGCGAGCCCCACTCCTCCAAGTCGTGGAACTTGGTGTCGGGCATGATCTCTGACTTGTCTGTATCTTCAAATTGCTCTGCAAAATGGGAAACAAATTCTTCTAATTCCATCATCTTTTTGCTTGTTTTATGAATGAATAATCACTAAGGCCGTCAGGAACAGCCCCAGTCAGTTTATGCAGTTTTATGATCTTCTTGTTGTCGGACCTAACCCAGAAATAGGCAAGGCTGACACCCTTTTCCACCATGATGTTATAAACGTCGAAGAGCAGATACAATCCATTCTTGCTCCTGTCAATCCAGATGTTCAGATAGCATTTCTTACCCTCCAAGGTGAAAATCAGGACACCCAGTACATGGCCATCCTCCTTGTTCACTAAGACCCGCTCCGCCTTGATCATCTCCATCAGTTCCTCCTTGGTGGGCAGGTAGTCAGTGTATATCGAGAAGTCATCGACATAGAGAAGCCCAAGGATCTCGTCAGCTTCTTCTTCCGTGGCAAAGGTGCCTATGTCGCTCTCCCGATATTCTATCTCGCGGTTGTAGTATCTGTCGTATTGGGCGAGGAAGGTGAACCCGGCTTCTGACAGCACTTGCTCCCATTGGCCGATACCTTTTTTCGTGGGGATATTCAGGACGTAGTCTTCGTCGTCATGTGTCTTTAGAAGCGCTACCAGTTCTGCTTCGTCGGAAGACAGCAGGAACAGTCTTTGGAAATCGTGCTCCTTTTTCCTCAGCAGCAGGGTTTGGGCTGATACAAGTATCTCATGAACATCGGACTCCTTCACTCCGAAATAGTTGGAGAGAACGATTTGATGGCTGTTCTTGAAATCAGCGACAAGCGTCTGAATCTCAGAAGCGGGAATATGGCTAAACGTTTCTGTCATGGACGAGGATTACCCGTTAATCTGTTTCTTGTAATATGATCGGTCGATCTTACCACTGCCGTTCTGTTTCAGGGCATCCTCCCTGTAGTAGTCCGTGGGGATCATATAGCGGGGGATGCGGTTGGCGACACCCTTGCGGAACTCGCCCTTGCTCACCTCCTTTTCTGCCTGATAGAACAGAACGATCTTCTTGTTGTTGAAGTCGTACGTCGCACAACAGTTATCTACCAACTTGCTGGCGAGGATGGCGTTCTCGATCTCACCCAGTTCGATACGGTAGCCGTTGTGCTTGATCTGGGAGTCCTTACGGCCTACGTACATAATCTCTCCGCGCTCGTTCCTATATACGATATCGCCCGTGCAGTAGATCGTCTCTGGATAGTGCTTGTTGAGCGGATTCTGGATGAAGGCCTGTTGCGTCTTCTCCCAGTCGTTGTAATAGCCAAGTGCCAAGGACGAGCCTCGCACGCAGAGTTCACCCTCCTCGTTGACGCCCGCCTCACGCTTCTGGTCTGTCAGGATGAGCACACCACTATTGCGACAGGCCTTGCCGATGGGCAGCGGCTCGTCATCAGCAAACTCACGATCCACCTCATAATAGGTGCAATCGACCGTGATCTCCGTTGGTCCGTAGAGGTTGGCATAGCGACAGTGGGGCAGATACCTGCGCCAGTAGTTCAGGTGTTTGTTGGGCATCACCTCGCCAGCGAAGAAGATATCTTTCAGGTAGGGCATCTCCTGATCCTTCAGCACGTCGTAGTTAGCCACGTTGATGAGAGCGTAGGGTACCCAGAACACAAACGAGATCTTGTGCTCGTTCATGTAATCCACCAACTGCGCTGGGAAGGTGAAATGAACCTCGGGAATGATATCAAGCGTAGCACCCGTGGCATACATCAGGTAGATGTCGAGTGTCGAGTTGTCGAAATAGAATGGTGCCTGGTTACCGATCACGGCATCACTTGTGAAGCCGAACCTGCCAATGGCCCAGTCGATGTAGTCTATCACACCACGGTGCGAGATGACCACCCCCTTTGGGGTACCCGTAGAACCTGAGGTGAAGATGGCATAAACGGGGTCTGTGTCTATCTGGTCCGCCAGATATTGGCTGGCATCCGCATCAGTCATGGGCTCGTTTTCCAGCACGTCCTCAATCACAAACACCACTTTGTCACACATCTGTCTGACCTGTTGCTCGTGGGCCTTGTCTGTGATGATGGCCTCCGACTCCAGTACTTTCAGGATCGACTGGATGCGGGTGTCGGGCGATTTCGTGTCAAGTGGTACGTAGAAGTTGCCACTCATGTTGATGCCAGCGAAGGCCTGCACCATGTGACAACCCTTGGGGATATAGACACCGATGGGTGATCTCCACAGACCCTGCACCTTGATAACGTCGGCAATGACGAAGGCCGAACGGAGAAGTTCTGAAAAGGTGATACTGCCCGTAGAGTCCTGAACGGCAATCTTCTGTGGGTGCTTTGCAGCAGAGTTTACAAGATATTCAATGACGCTTTTTTGCATGCGTATATAGTGTACTTATTTATTTTTAGGCTGCAAAATTACAACTTTTCTGTGGAATAGACAACCTTTTCCTCCAAAATCTTTCAAAAATGCGCTTTGCCATAGGGGTGAGAAAGAGTTGCCTTATGGGTGAAACAGCCTGTCGCATGGCAGAAAACCGTGCATAATCTTTGTTAATTTAGTTAAAATACTATAAATTCCGAATTGTTTGACTCTTCTCGTGCTTGTGTTAGGTAAAAGAGTTGTACCTTTGCAGTCCGATTATTGGGGAGAGACTTAGAATCCCCGTGAAATGTTGTGTGAATAGCGGTGTCTTTGGCCGGGCACAGTGGTTCGTGAATCAATGTTTCAATACCCTCAGGGATTATCCCTTTGGGGCGCTCGTTAGACTTGCAGCCGGGAGTTAGACCTCGGATGTGGGTTTATGTGCGTACATTATTTAAGTAAAACTGTTTTTTAGTAGTAAAATTAAAAGAAATGAACACTTTAAGTTACAAGACTCTTTCCGTGAACAAGGAAACAGCAAAGAAGGAGTGGGTGGTAATCGATGCCACAGACCAGGTCGTTGGTCGTCTCGCTTCCAAGGTAGCAAAGCTGATTCGCGGAAAGTACAAGCCAACTTTCACACCGCACGTTGATTGTGGTGACAACGTTATCCTTATCAATGCCGATAAGGTGGTATTTACTGGTAAGAAAGAGACAGACAAGGTCTATACCCGTTACACAGGTTATCCTGGTGGTCAGCGCTTCCAGACTCCCGCCGAGCTTCGTAAGCGCAACGGTGGTGTGGAGAAGTTCCTCCGTCACGCTGTGAAGGGTATGCTGCCCAAGGGCCCCCTTGGCCGTAGCCTGCTGAACAACCTCTACATCTACGAGGGTACAGAACATCCGCACGAGGCTCAGAAGCCGAAGGCAATTGATATTAACCAGTATAAATAATAAGGAAAGATGGAAGTAATTAACGCAATAGGTCGTCGCAAGAGCTCTGTAGCCCGCGTATATGTTTCTGAGGGTACAGACTTATTTCCCGTCAGCTATCCTGCAGTATGTGGTGAAGCAGCCGCTGAACCTGCTGGAGGTCGCTGAGAAGTATGACATCAAGGTGAACCTCGATGGTGGTGGTTTCACTGGCCAGAGCCAGGCTCTCCGCCTCGCTATCGCCCGTGCCTTGGTGAAGATTAATGAAGAGGACAAGAAGAAGCTGAAGGATGCAGGTTTCCTGACACGTGACAGCCGTGAGGTTGAGCGTAAGAAGCCGGGTCAGCCCAAGGCTCGTCGTCGCTTCCAGTTCAGTAAGCGTTAATCCCTTTGGGAGACTGAACAGTTTAGTATCTAAACCGTTGGGATTCCTCTGGACTACCCTCCGGCTGATTCTGGACAAAGAATTAAAAAGAAAGTAAACATTAAAAAAGCATTTAAGACAATGTCAAGAACAAATTTTGATCAGTTGCTGCAGGCTGGCTGTCACTTCGGCCACCTGAAGCGTAAGTGGAACCCCGCCATGGCTCCCTACATCTATACCGAGCGTAACGGTATCCATATTATCGACCTGCACAAGACGGCTGCCAAGATCGACGAGGCTGCCGACGCCCTGAAGCAGATTGCCAAGAGTGGCAAGAAGATCCTGTTCGTCGCTACTAAGAAACAGACAAAGGAAGTGATCGCCGAGAAGGCTACCAGCATCAACATGCCCTATGTGATTGAGCGCTGGCCCGGTGGTATGCTCACCAACTTCCCGACAATCCGTAAGGCCGTGAAGAAAATGGCGAACATCGATAAGCTGATGCAGGATGGTACCTATTCTAACCTCTCTAAGCGTGAGTTGCTGCAGATCACTCGTCAGCGTGCTAAGCTGGAGAAGAACCTCGGTTCTATCGCCGACCTGACTCGTCTGCCGAGTGCACTCTTCGTAGTTGACGTGCTGAAGGAGCAGATCGCCGTTCGTGAGGCCAACCGTCTGGGTATCCCCGTGTTCGGTATCGTTGATACCAACTCTGATCCTAACAATATCGACTTCGTGATCCCCGCCAACGACGACGCCAAGGATAGCGTAGAGGTGATCCTCAACGCTTGCTGCGCTGCTATCGCCGAGGGTATCGAGGAGCGCAAGGTAGAGAAGGCCGACGAGAAGGCTGCTGATGCTCAGGGTGAGGCCGAGGCTGAAGAGGTGAAGCCCAAGCGTGCTGCCCGTAAGCCCCGCAAGGAGGCTGAGCCCAAGGCAGAGGAGGCTCCTGTAGCCGAGGCTGCTGCTCCCGCTGAGGAAGAGGCTCCCGCCGCTGAGTAATACATGAAACATTAAACATTAAAAATTAAACATTAAAATGGCAATTTCAATTGACGATATCAAGAAGCTCCGCGCAATGACCGGTGCTGGTCTGGCTGACGTGAAGAAGGCTCTGACCGAGGCTGAGGGCGACTTCGACAAGGCCAAGGAACTCCTCCGTGAGCGTGGCCTCGCTATCGCTGCCAAGCGTAGCGACCGTGAGACATCCAATGGTTGTGTACTCGTAAAGAGCGTTGACGGCTTCGCTGCTATGCTCGCCCTGAAGTGCGAGACCGACTTCGTGGCCAATGGTGCCGACTTCATCGCTCTGACCCAGAGCATCCTCGACGCCGCCATCGCCGCCAAGGCCAAGGATCTCGAGGCTGTGAAGGCTCTCGACATCAATGGTCAGAGTGCTCAGGACGCTGTGACACAGCGCTCTGGTATCACTGGTGAGAAGATGGAACTCGATGGTTACCTCGTACTCGAGGGTGAGAACGTGGAGGTCTATGACCATATGGGTAAGCACACCCTGTGCACCATGGTTCAGACCACTCTGAATGCTCCTGAGGTGGGTCACAAGCTCGCCATGCAGGTGGCTGCCATGAAGCCTGTGGCTCTCGACTCTGCCAGTATGCCCCAGAGCATCCTCGACGAGGAGTACAAGACCGCTGTTGAGAAGTCTAAACTCGAGCAGGTTCAGAAGTATGTGGATAACAAACTGAAGAAGGCTGGTATCAACCCCAACCTCGTTGACTCTGAGGATCACATCGAGAGCAACATGGCTAAGGGTTGGCTCACACAGGCTCAGGCCGACGAGGCCCGCAAACTCATCGAAGAGGGCAAGGCCGAAGGTGAGGCTCAGCTGAAGATGCCTATGATCGAGGGTATCGCTAAGGGTCGTGTGCAGAAGTTCCTGAAGGAGAACTGCCTCGTTGATCAGGAGTTCCAGTTCGGTGACGGTGACAAGCAGACTGTCAGCCAGTGGCTCGCCGCTCAGAACAAGGATCTGAAGATCGCTGACTTCAAGCGTTTCACACTCGTTGCAGAGTAATCTCCAGACGATATGAAAAGAAAAAGCCTCGCATGAAGCGGGGCTTTTTTCTTGTCGTTATCTGATCGTTTCTCGTTATCTGACGACCTGCGTGAATTCTGGGGTCTGACCTTCCAGAACCGTCACATAGACCTTCATCTCTCCTGCGGGAGCGGCCTGGGGAGCACCCTCGCGAGGCAGGTCAACGGCAGTGAACAGGTACTCCGTGCCACCAGGGATGGTACGCGAAGCAACGGTCTTGGCCTGGGCATGGATCATCTGATAGTCCTTGACAGCGGCATCGAAGATGGTCGACTCTTCCTCCGTAACGGGCTGCTGCTCTGGGAAGGCCTCCAACTTGGTGTATTCGCCCTCGATGAATCCTCCAGCCTTCAGGAACTGGTCAACTTCATTGGGCACGGCAGCCATACGGGCAGCGCGGACACCATAGCCTGGAAGGATCTCAGCCTTCGGCTGTTTCTCTGCCAGATCCTTCACGCTGGAGTCCAGTCCACCGCTACCGAAGGTGCAGAACGGAACAATCTTCTTACCACTCAGATCCACCTGATCCAGGAATGCTCCGAAGGGCGGTGCGAAGGTACCGAACCATACCGGGTAGCCCACAAAGATCACGTCATACTGGGACAGGTCGGCAGCGATGGGCTTGATCTCAGGTGTGACACCCTGTTCGCGCTCCTGCATACAACGGCTGATCGTAGCCTGGAAGTCACCGTCGTAGGGTTTGACGGCGACGATCTCCTCGATATCAGCACCGAGGCGTGTGGCAATCTCCTGTGCCACGGTCTTCGTGTTCGACGTCTGAGAGTAGTAGATCACCAACGCCTTCTTCGGCGCTTCTTTCTTCGAGCCACAAGAGACTGCGGCCACCATCACTGCCACAAGGGTCAGCATCAGTTTGATTACTTTCATATCATTTGGTTTTAGGGGTTATTTGTCTGCAAAGATACAAAATAATCCAAAATACCCCATTAACAATTCACTTTTTTTCGTATCTTTGCCGTCGAATGATGTAGCCAAACCACAAAACAGCATGAAAATCTTCGCTATCGGCATGAACTATGCCGCACATAACCAGGAACTCCATGGCACGCTGAAACGCCCGGACGAACCTGTCATATTCACCAAGGCCGACTCGGCCATCCTCAATCAGGGAAAGCCATTCTTCATCCCCGATCATCTGGGACGCATCGACTATGAGACGGAAGTCGTGGTGCGCATCTGCCGTCTCGGGAAGAACATTCCACAGCGCTTTGCCCATCGTTATTATGATGCCCTGACGGTGGGCATTGACTTCACCGCGCGCGACTTGCAGAAAAAGGCTTCGGAGGCTGGCCAGCCCTGGACTATCTGCAAGGGTTTCGACGGCTCTGCTGCCATCGGCGAATGGGTGCTCAAAGAGAAGTTTATCGATATTCAGCGCATTCATTTCCATCTCGATATCAATGGTCAGACGGTACAGGAGGGTTGCACCTCAGACATGCTCTATACGGTGGATGAGATCATTGCGTACATCTCACAGTTCTTCACGCTGAAGACTGGTGATCTGCTCTATACAGGGACACCTGCCGGTGTGGGTCCCGTGCATATTGACGACCACCTTGTGGGATGGCTCGAAGAGCGTAAGGTTCTGGAGTTTAATTGTAAGTGATGCAATAAAGCGGCCGAGAATCCGTTAATATCTTAGTGAAACATTTGTATAGGCTGATATATGGCTTAGCACTTCTGTTTCTCTGCCAGGAGGTGGGGGCACAGGAGTTCTTTAACTTGACTGCCCGTCAGGTGAGGATCGACTCGTTGTTGCCCGTGTTCACCTACCAGAAGATTCTTCTCGGTCATTTCGTCGACTCTGTCTATACCGTCAGCATCGAATACCCGGAATTCATTGAGATGGGCAAGGCGGATCTCCGTCGTTATCAGCAGATCAGCGGGGAACCGTTGCCAGAACTACCGATAGTCACCCAGACGGTAGGCGTGGCACGTAAGCAAGGTGTGCTCGACGTGTCGTTCGTGCCTTTGGTGTTCAGGGATGGCAAGTATCAGAAGTTGGTGAGTTTCAAGTTGAATGTTGTGGCCTCGCCGAAGGCTCAGACGCGTACCCGCAGCGAGGATGGGTCAACACGCTATGCTGAGCATTCCGTCTTGCGTGAAGGTACGTGGGCGAAAATCCGTATCCCTGAGAGTGGTTTCTATCAGCTGACGGATGCCCTCATCAAGAAGGCAGGTCTCTCAGATAAGGATAATGTGAAGGTCTATGGCTATGGCGGTGCTCTGCAGCCTGAGAGTCTGACGGGCGACTACCTGGCCTCTACGGACGACCTGCAGGAAGTGCCTACCTGTATGATTGACGGAAAGCGTGTCTTCTACGGTGTGGGTCCTGTGACATGGGATGCACCGGAAACACTCATCCGTACACGTAATCCATATTCTGACTATGGCTACTATTTCCTGACGGAGAACGACGAGGAGCCGATGACCGTCAGCAGTGAAGAGATGGTGGCCGCGTATTATCCTTCCCCCAATGATTATCATACACTCTACGAGGTCGATGACTTCGCGTGGTATCATGGGGGACGGAACCTGTTTGACAAAACGCTCTTCTCTATTGGCGCACCGCAGACCTATATGCTGACGGCTGCTGGCACGTCGGGTACCCTGTCTGTGGCACTGTCCTACGATGGTAACTTCGAAGCTACGGTGACTGTCAACGACTCTGTGGTAGGCACTATCACGAAGATCGCTTCCCTCGACACATATACGGCGGCGGAAGAGACGGTATGGGACTTCCAGTTGAACGGAATCCTGGTTGCCAGTAACACCGTTAAGATCACACAGACAGCAGGTGCTAACCTGCGCCTTGACTATCTTTCCTTACGGTTGGATACGCCAAAAGCCATGCCAGATTTCTCTTCCGCCAGCCTTCCCGTACCTGAATATGTATATAATATCATAAATCAGGATCATCATGCCGACGAGCCTGTGGATATGGTTATTATCATCCCGACGAACCAGCAGGTGCTGGCACAGGCGGAGCGTATCAAAATATGGCATGAAGCACAGGACGGGCTGCGAGTGAGAATCGTTCCTGCCGACGAACTGTATAACGAGTTCTCCAGTGGTACACCCGATGCCACGGCCTACCGTCGCTACCTGAAGATTTTCTATGATCAGGCCAAAACGGATGCCGATATCCCGGGCTACTTGCTGCTCTTTGGCGACGGGGCATGGGACAATCGCATGAAGAGCGCCGATTGGTCAGGCTATGACCCTGATAACTTCCTCCTGTGCTTCGAGAGCGAGAACTCCTTCAGTCATGTAAACTGCTATGTCAGTGATGATTTCTTCTGTCTTCTCGACGATGAGGAAACGATCCAGCAACGGACAGGCAGTTCTTACTCTTATCTGGGTAAACCCGACGTGGCCGTAGGCCGTTTCCCCGCCAGGACAATAGAAGAGGCGGAGGTCCTGGCCGATAAGACACTCAACTACGCAGCCAACAAATATGCCGGCCCCTGGCAGAACGTCATCTGTATGATGGGCGACGACGGCAATGGCAATACCCACATGGCGACAGCCGACAAGGTGGCCAAACTCGTGGAAAACAATTATTCAGGCTATCAGATAAAGAAGATATACTGGGACGCATACCAGCGTACGTCCTCATCCACAGGATACACTTATCCCGATGTGACACAGTTGATCAAACAACAGATGGCCAATGGGGCACTGATGATGAACTACTGCGGCCATGGTGCGGCCTATGCCCTTTCCCATGAGTTGGTGATGAAACTGGCCGACTTCGAGTCGTCAGTCTCCAACAATCTCCCGCTGTGGGTGACGGCATCGTGCGACATCATGCCCTTCGACGGTCAGGAGGAGAATATCGGTGAGACAGTCATGCTCAACAAACGGGGCGGGGGCGTGGCGTTCTTTGGTACGACACGTACGGTTTATGCCACCTTCAACGAGCAGATGAACCTGGATTTCACCAAATACGTGCTGAATCCGGATTATACCATCGGCGAGGCCGTGCGTCAGGCAAAATGCGACCTTGTCAGTCAGGGACGCGACACGTCGCCGAATAAACTGCAATACACGCTGTTGGGGGATCCGGCCTTGCGACTGGCCTGTCCTTCGCCGTCTGTGGTCATCGACAGCATCAACGGGCAGCCTATATCTGCAGCAGTCAGTCTCTCCGCTGGATCCGTGGTGACGGTACGGGGACATGTCGAACAGAACCAAGTACTCGCCAGTTCGTTCAATGGGGTGGTTACGACGACTGTCCGTGATGCAGAGGAAACCATTGTCTGCAAGCAGAATGATGACGAGACGGAAACGCCCTTCACCTATACGGACCGCACGAAGACTCTCTATCAGGGTTCCGATAGTATCAGGGGCGGCATCTTCCGTTTCACCTTTGCCGTTCCCAAAGATGTCAGCTATTCTGACGGAAACGGACTGATGACGCTCTATGCCGTGGACAACGCCAAACAGACGACAGTCCATGGTGAGAACGACAGTTTCGTACTTGACGGCACTGCTGTCAGTCCGAACGACTCCATCGGGCCCTCGATCTTCTGTTACCTGAACTCGAAGTCCTTTGTCAATGGCGGCAACGTGAATACAACGCCCTATTTCGGTGCCGACCTGTATGATGACAACGGTATCAATGCGGCAGGCAGCAGTGTAGGACATGATCTGGAACTGGTCATCGACGGTGAGTTGTCCAAGACCTACAACCTCAATGACTATTTCTCCTTCGACTTCGGCGATTACCGTAGCGGAAGTGTGGGCTTTACGATTCCTGAGTTGAGCGTGGGTCCGCATCGGCTCCTCTTCAGGGCATGGGATGTGAATAACAACTCATCGATCTCGGAATTGAACTTTAATGTCGTCAAGGGTGGAGGCGATGGCACTATCAGTGTCATCTGTACAAAGAATCCTGCATCGACCTCTACGTCGTTTGTCATCAACCATGACCGCAGTAGCACGGAGGCTGATGTGGTGCTCGATGTCTTCGACATGTCTGGCCGACAGTTGTGGAAACGTGTGGAGAGGAATGTGGCTACGGAGGGAACGATAATCCTTGACTGGGATCTCTCCGTCAACGGGGGCAGCCGTCTTCAGACAGGTGTCTATATCTACCGCATTCAGTTCAACGGCAATGGTGGCAGTGCCTCCTATGCCAATAAATTGATCATATTAAAGCAATAATTAGGCAACGAAAACGTTATTAGAAATGATGAATACAAGCAAGGACCATAGCATGCAGGTGTTGATGAGAGTGATGGTGGTGACACTCTTCACTTTTCATTCTTCACTTTTCGCTACTTTCGCCCAGGATGATGACAAGACCACGATGTTCAACCCCGTGGAGCATGCCGTCATCTCGCAGACCATCGCCCCTGATGCCCGCGGTGCTGGTATGGGTGATGTCGGTGTGGCCACCGATCCCGATGTGAACTCCCAGTACTGGAATCCTGCGAAATATCCGTTCTGCATCAGCCGCTCAGGCATCGCCCTCAACTATACCCCGTGGCTCCGCCAGTTGGTCAATGACATTGATCTGGCCTACGTGGCAGGCTACTACCGTATCGGCGACTATTCGGCGATATCCGGTTCACTGCGCTATTTCTCTTTAGGAGAGGTGTTTGCCGACGACGGTATGTCTGTCAAACCCTACGAGATGTCCCTCGATTTGGCCTACTCGCTGATGCTCAGCGAGAAGTTCTCCCTGGCAGCCGCCATCCGTTGGATCTACAGTGACCTGCGCTATGACTACAGTGAAGACTCCAAACCTGCCTCGGCTTTCGCTGCCGACCTGGCGATGTACTATAACAATTACGTCATGCTGGGCAGTCGCGAGTGTCAGATCGGCCTTGGAATGAATATGTCGAACATCGGTTCAAAGATATCCTTCTATGGCGACGACGAGGCACAGTTCCTGCCCGCTAACCTGCGCTTGGGTGCTTCTTTGATGGTGCCCGTCGATGAGTACAACCGTTTCTCGCTCTCCGCCGATCTCAACAAACTGCTGGTGCCCACCGTGCCCAGACAGGAAGAGGGAGAGTCTAACAGCGACTATCAGGACCGTGTGCGCCGTGAGTATGCCGACGTGAGTGCCATCAGTGGTATCTTCAAGAGCTTTAGCGATGCCCCTGGCGGCTTCAAGGAGGAAATGGAGGAGATCCAGTGGAGCGTGGGTGCTGAATACGTCTATCACGACCAGTTCTCTATCCGCGCTGGCTATCACCATCAGGCTGAGTCAAAGGGAAATATGAAATATTTCACCGTGGGTGGCGGTTTCCGCATGAGCGTCTTCTCGCTTGATGTGGGCTATGTCATCTCCACAGCACGCTCTAACCCTCTTGACCAGACGCTGCGTTTCACCCTTGCCTTCGATATGGATGGCATTAAAGACCTCTTTAAGAGGTAATTGATAATGGATAATGGATAATGGATAATTAATATGAAGATACGAGTAGGAATGGGCTACGATGTCCATCAGTTAGTGGAAGACCGCGACCTGTGGATGGGCGGCATAAAGTTAGATCATAGTAAGGGCTTGTTGGGTCATAGCGATGCCGACGTGCTGTTGCATGCCGTCTGCGATGCCCTTCTCGGTGCTGCCAACATGCGCGATATCGGCTATCATTTTCCAGATACCTCGGCAGAGACCGACGGCATGGACAGCAAGGTGATCCTGAAGGAGACCATTGCCCTTATCGCCTCCAAGGGCTATCGTCTGGGCAACATCGACGCCACCATCTGTGCCGAACGTCCGAAGATGAATCCCCACATACCCGAGATGAAAGCCTGCATGGCGGAGATCTGCGGCTGTGATGTCGATGACATCTCCATCAAGGCAACCACCACCGAGAAACTCGGTTTCACTGGTCGCGAGGAGGGCATTAGCGCCTACGCCGTCGTACTGATAGAGAAAATTTAAATCCGCTGAGCCAAAATCTAAAGAAGGTCTGCCAATTGGCAGACCTTCTTTGTAAAAAAGAAGCCGCCACTCTCGCGAGCAGCGGCATCGAAAAAAGCCTATGTTTAACTAAAAATCCTTTTCTCTAAAAGAAATTTTCAGCCGCAAGGGCTAAAAATTTGAAAGTTTAAAAGGGAGCTTCGCAGCGACCTCCTGTTATCCTACAGTTGAAAACTTTCTCTTACCAATAACTAAAAACCTAAAACTATAAATATTACTACTAACCTAAAACAATCTATTAACCTTTT
>CACZVN010000031.1:0-1491 GCA_902784615.1 uncultured Prevotellaceae bacterium
CCCTCTTTGATGGCCGACTGCATGATCCAGGTGAAGTAATGGTTGCGGGTGGCAAACGAGATCACACCGTCCTGATAGTGCATGCGCCGGTAGTAGTCCTTCAGGTCATCCAGCGTGGCGCGCCCGTCTCTGTAACATAGTGCCAATGCCAGCACATCCTCCATCACGGTGGTACAGTCCACATGACTGAGGCTCACCATCAGGCGTTCTTCCTCCATCGGCTGCGTGAATTCTGTAGAACTGCCGCCCTCCATCAGTTGGCAGAAAAAGTATTCTGTCAGCGGCATTGACTGATCGACGTTTTTCATCGCACGCTGCAGTATCTGCTCGTTTTGTGCGTCAAACTGCTGCTCGTTGCGTCGCAGGCGGCGGATTAGAATTTTCCGATAGATCCAACTCTCGATATCACAGATAGGTGTCCTCACGCAGAATACCAGCCACAGCGAGCGCAGCGCTGCCAACTGTTCGCGCCAGAAGTAGGGGTTGGTCTTTACCTTCTCATAGTCGCTGATGTCAATGCCACAGGCATCATAACCCAGCCATCGGGCAATGCGCAGCGAACGGGCGATGTGGAAACTGCTGGTCAGGATATAGTATCGGGGTTGCCCGAAATGCATCTCCATGTTCCATACCGAGCGGAAGGTGTTATAGCCACAGAAGTCGAGCACGAAGCGCTCTTCAGGAATATGGTATTCCTCTACCAGCGTGCGGTAGATGACGGTCGTGTCGGAACGGCAACCTGAGATGTAGAACGTCCAGTCAGGATAGGCGTTGGCAAGGATGCTCACCAGCCTCACCCGCAACTGCAGGATAGGCGAAAGCGAGTTGTCGGGACGCAGTTTGGCACCTAACACCAGACAAACCTTCAAGTCCTCGATCAGAGGTGCCTGCAACCTGTCATTATGTAACTTAACATACCGCATCGTCGGATTCGTGCATTTTTTCTTCTATAGTATGAAGAAGAATGATCTGCTCTCTGACACTGGCGGCAAACGCATCGCCGTTTTCCAGAATGTAGGCCTTCAGTTCGGCGATGTCCTTACACCCCAGATGGTGGATCACCGTAAAATGCAGGCCCCATCCTTCGGCATTATGCCCGGCACCGTCGAAGGAAGTCACCCTGCCGTCAATAACATCTTTATTGGTGCGCGCCCACAGGTGGAATATCCTGTCAATGGCATAATTCTGATCGCCGTCGGCATGGCAGTAACAAACCAGTTCATCAGGATGTTCCTCAAGGTATTGGGTAATCACCGCCACAATCATCCGCCCCACTTCCTTGTCAGGCGCACCGCCACGCTTCCCGTCGGCAAGCCTGAGCAAAAAGTAAAGTACCCGATGACCGCCCATCTCCGCCACCTCAATAAAGTGAAGAACATAAAGGCGATTCGCGGCATTGTAAAATTCCACCGCCGAATCGCCTCTTTTCCTTAACACCAGTTTGGATATGGTATTGATCTTCGCTATTCCTTCTTCAGAAACTGTATTCAA
>CACZVN010000031.1:1529-14834 GCA_902784615.1 uncultured Prevotellaceae bacterium
TGATTCCAAATGGATTGTCATTCTTAGCCATAATAGAATAGTACTTAAATAGAATGGTACTTATTTCTTATTCGTTGTTGCACAAAAACTTACACGATCTCCATCATCTAAAGTTCTCTGCACATAGTCATCGAGGGTCAGTGCCTGTGCGGAAATAATACTAACAGGTGATTTTCTGATTGCAAATGGATTGTCATTCTTAGCCATAATCTTCAATTTTTTTTGTTAATAGAATATTAGTTCCCAATTCACGTGACAAAGATACGAAAAAAAACTACTTATTGGACACTTCATCTGTTAAATAATTATAAAAAAGCACACTACGCTTAAATTGCATCATCCCACTGTGCCTTCGAGAGAGACGGAGAGGAGTTTCTGCGCCTCGACGGCAAACTCCATCGGGAGTTTCTGCAAGACTTCCTTGGCATAGCCGTTGACGATAAGTCCGACAGCCTGTTCGGTGGGGATGCCGCGCTGGTTGCAATAGAAGAGTTGGTCTTCGCTGATCTTCGACGTGGTGGCCTCGTGCTCAAAAATGGCTGTGTCGTTGTGCACATCCATATAGGGGAAGGTATGGGCACCACAGTCGGAGCCTAAGAGCAACGAGTCGCACGAAGAGTAGTTGCGGGCATTATCAGCATTCGACGTAGCACGAACCAGACCACGATAGGAATTCTGGGAGTGACCTGCCGAGATGCCCTTGGAGATGATGGTACTCTTGGTGTTCTTGCCGATGTGGATCATCTTCGTACCCGTATCGGCTTCCTGATAGTTGTTCGTGACGGCGACGGAATAGAACTCAGCCTGCGAATTGTCGCCACGCAAGACACACGACGGATACTTCCACGTGATGGCGGAGCCCGTTTCCACCTGTGTCCAGGATAGTTTGGAATCGACACCGCGCAGTTCACCGCGCTTTGTCACAAGGTTCAGCACACCGCCCTTACCGTTCTCGTCGCCAGGATACCAGTTCTGTACAGTGGAGTATTTCACCTCTGCACGGTTCATCACAATGATCTCGACAATGGCGGCATGCAACTGGTTCTCATCACGCATCGGAGCGGTACAGCCCTCGAGATAGGAGACATAGCTGTCGTCATCCGCCACGATCAACGTGCGCTCGAACTGTCCTGTATTCCTGGCATTGATACGGAAATAACTGCTCAGTTCCATGGGGCAGCGCACCCCCTTGGGGATATAAACAAACGAACCGTCGCTGAATACGGCACTATTCAGGGCTGCAAAGAAATTATCGCGATAAGGCACTACTGTACCGAGATATTTCTGCACCAGATCACCATGTTCCTTAATGGCCTCACCGATAGAGCAGAAGATAACACCCTTCTCGCGCAGTTTCTCCTTAAAGGTAGTCTTCACGCTTACGGAGTCCATAATGGCATCGACAGCCGTATTACCGCTCAGGGCCAAGCGCTCCTCAAGAGGGATACCGAGTTTATCGAAGGTCTTCTCCAGTTCAGGATCAATCTTGCCATCGCCCGCAGGCTTCTTCGCCATGGGATCAGCATAGTAAGAGATGGCCTGATAATCGATCTCCGGCACATGGACATGTCCCCACTTAGGCTCTGTCTGCTCTTTCCAATAGCGGAATGCCTTCAGGCGGAACTCAAGCATCCACTCGGGCTCCCCCTTCTTAGCAGAGATGAGCCGAACGATATCCTCGTTCAGCCCCTTCTCTATGATCTCAGTATGGACGTCGGTGGTGAAGCCGAACTCATATTTCTGTTCGGCCACCTGACGGACATACGCATTATTATTATCTGACATTTACAACTTTTGTTCGACTTCGATCTCCGTGAAGGTCTCGATAATATCGCCTACCTGGATATCGTTGAAGTTCACCAGTGAGATACCGCACTCCAAGCCCGTTGCCACTTCCTTGGCATCGTCCTTGTAGCGTTTCAGGGCATCGATGGGAGCCGTGTGGATCACGATACCATCGCGGATCACACGGGCCTTGTCCTTGTTGTGTACCTTACCGTCGGTTACCAGACCACCGGCCACAGTACCCACCTTGGAGATCTTGAAGACCTGCTTCACCTCAATCTCACCGGAGATCACCTCCTTCTTCACCTTGTC
Source organism: uncultured Prevotellaceae bacterium (assembly GCA_902784615.1). Taxonomy (GTDB): domain Bacteria; phylum Bacteroidota; class Bacteroidia; order Bacteroidales; family Bacteroidaceae; genus Prevotella. Next base: position 3,627 of record CACZVN010000031.1, read on the forward strand.
GAGCATACCCTGCATGGTCGATTTCACATCGTCGATGGCATCGTAGATGATGGAGTATGTATTGATCTCCACACCCTCACGCTCAGCAGCACGGCGGGCATCGGCAGAAGGACGCACCTGGAAACCGATGATGATAGCCTCAGAAGCCGAAGCCAGCATGACATCGTTCTCCGAGATCTGACCTACGGCCTTGTTGATAACATTCACCTGAACCTTCTCAGTAGAGAGCTTGATGAACGAATCGCTGAGGGCCTCGATAGATCCGTCGGTATCACCCTTCACGATAATGTTCAACTCATGGAACTCACCCAGGGCAATACGATGTGACAACTCATCCAGTCCGAGTTTCGTCGTAGTACGCAGACTCTGCTCGCGCTGCAACTGGATACGCTTGTTGGCGATTTCGCGAGCCTCCTGTTCACTCTCCATCACGTGGAAGGAGTCGCCAGCCGTCGGTGCACCGTTCAATCCGAGGATGATAGCGGGCTCGGCGGGACCAGCCTCATCAATACGCTGGTTACGCTCATTGAACATGGCTTTCACCTTACCCCAGGCTGTACCTGCGATCACGACATCGCCTACCTTGAGCGTACCATTAGACACCAAGACGGTAGAAACGTAGCCACGACCCTTGTCGAGCGAACTCTCAATGATAGAACCCGTTGCCTTTCGGTTAGGATTAGCCTTCAGGTCGAGCATCTCGGCTTCGAGCAGTACCTTTTCCAGCAACTCATCGACACCCATACCTTTCTTGGCAGAGATCTCCTGACACTGGTACTTACCACCCCACTCCTCGACGAGCAGGTTCATGTTTGCCAGATCTTCACGGATCTTATCGGGGTTGGCACCAGGCTTATCGATCTTGTTGATAGCGAACACCATCGGCACGTTGGCTGCCTGAGCATGGGCAATGGCCTCCTTGGTGGTAGGCATCACCGAGTCATCGGCAGCAATGATGATGATGGCGATATCCGTCACCTGAGCACCACGGGCACGCATGGCGGTAAACGCCTCATGACCAGGGGTATCGAGGAACGTAATCTGACGACCATCCTTTAATTTGACGTTATAGGCGCCAATGTGCTGGGTGATACCACCAGCCTCACCAGCAATCACGTTCGTGTTGCGGATAAAGTCGAGCAACGAAGTCTTACCGTGGTCAACATGTCCCATCACCGTAACGATCGGCGCACGTGAGATCAGATCGTTCTCATCGTCCTCCTCCTCAGTGATAGCATTCTGTACCTCGGCTGATACATATTCTGTGGTGAATCCGAACTCCTCGGCCACGATATTAATAGTCTCAGCATCCAAGCGCTGGTTGATAGAAACCATGATACCAATGCTCATACAGGTACCGATGACCTGGTTCACACCCACGTTCATCATCGTGGCGAGTTCCGAAACGGTCACAAACTCCGTCAGTTTCAGCACCTTGCTCTGTGCTGCCTCTGCTGCCATCTCCTCGTTCATGCGCTCAGCCACGGCGTCACGCTTCTCACGACGGTACTTGGCACCCTTCTTGTTCTGGTTTTTCGAGGTCAGACGGGCCAGAGTCTCCTTTACCTGACGGGCTACAGCCTCATCATCCACCTCCAACGGCTTCACAGGACGGTTCTTCTTGTTCTTCTTACCACCCTGTTGGTTACCACCGTTGTCCTGGAAATTCTGGTTACCACCCTTGTTCTTTTTATTCTTATTGGTATTCTGACCCTTGTCCTGATTGGCAGCAGCCTCGATATCCACACGCTCCTTACCGCCATGGATACGCTCACGCTTTTTCTTTTCGCCATTGGGGTTTCCATGCTGCTGGGCCTGTTTCTCCTCACGCTCCTTGCGACGCTCCTCCTTCGACTTCTTCTTAGGACGCGTACTCTGGTTCAGGGAGTCGAGATCGATCCTGCCAACCACATTGAGGTTAGGCACTGCCTTCTGTTCCGTCTTCAGTTTAAAGACTTCAGGCTCTTCAGCAACAGGAACAGGCGCTGGTTCTTCCTCCTTTGGCTGTTCCACCACTGGAGCAGGCTCAACCTTAGATTCCGGTTTGGGCTCAGGTTTAGGCTCTTCCTGTTTAACCTCCTGTACAGGCTCTACTTTAGGGGCGACAGGTTCCGGCTTCTTCGGCTCTTCCTTGGGCTTGGCGGGTTTACCCACCTGACTCAGGTCGATCTTTCCCAGAGGCGTAAAGGTCTGGCGGGGTTCCTCCTTCACTTCCTCCACCTCTGGCTTGAGTTCTTTCTTGGGCTTCTCTTTATCTTTCTTCTTGGGGAAGATCATCCCCGCCTGCGTCTTCACGTCCTTGTCACCTTTGAACTCCTTAACCAGTGCTTCGTACTGTTCATCGGTAATCTTCGTGTTAACGTTGGCATCGTCTTTGATCTCGCCCAGACTGGACTTGGTCTTCAAAAAATCGACAGCCGTCTGAAGACCAATATTCAGTTCCGTTAATACTTTATTTAATCTGACTCCCATCTATTTAATGTTCAATGTTCAATTATCAATATTCAATTTATTCAAACTCCGCACGGAGCACTTCCAGCAGATGATCAACGGTCTCCTCCTCCAAGTCGGCTTTCTCAATCAGCATCTCACGCGGTGCATTGAGCACAGCCTTGGCAGTATCCAGACCAATGGCCTTGATAGAATCGATGACCCACTGATCCACCTCGTCAGAGAACTCATCCAGATAGATATCCTCGTCGGCCTCACTCTCACTGACTACGCGGAATACGTCGATGGTGTATTCGGTCAGCATAGAAGCCAGTTTAATGTTCATACCACCACGTCCGATGGCCAGCGACACCTCCTCAGGCTGCAGATAGACCTCCGCCTTGTGGTTCTCCTGATCGAGCACAATGCTCGACACCTTGGCAGGACTCAGGGCACGCTGGATATACAACTGCACGTTGCTGGAGTAGTTGATCACGTCGATGTTCTCATTACAGAGTTCACGGACAATACCATGCACACGGCTACCCTTGACACCTACACAAGCTCCTACGGGATCGATACGCTCGTCATAGCTCTCCACGGCCACCTTGGCACGATCACCCGGCATACGGGCCACCTTCTTGATGGTGATCAGACCATCGTTGATCTCAGGCACCTCAGCCTCCAACAGACGCTCCAGGAATATGGGACTGGTACGAGAGAGGATGATGCGGGGGTTGTTGTTCTCGTTCTGCACCTCCTTGACGATGGCACGCACAGTCTCACCCTTATGGTAGTTGTCAGAGGGAATCTGCTCAGCCTTCGGCAGATGGAGCTCGTTGCCCTCATCGTCCATCAGCAGTACCTCGCGCTTCCATATCTGATAGACCTCTCCGCTGACCACGGTGTTCACCTTATCCTTATACTTCTGATAGAGAGAGTCGTGCTCCAGCTCGAGGATCTTCGAAGCCAGTGTCTGACGCAGGTTCAGGATAGCGCGGCGACCGAACTTCTGGAAGTTCACCTCTTCAGACACTTCCTCGCCCACCTCGTAGTCGGGCTCAATCTTCTGGGCCTCGCTGAGGGCAATCTCCTTGTTTTCGTCCTGCACCTCACCGTCGGCGACCACCACACGGTTACGGTGGATCTCGAAGTCACCCTTGTCAGGGTTCACGATCACGTCAAAGTTCTCGTCAGAGCCAAACATCTTGGCAATGACATTACGGAAGCTCTCTTCGAGCACACTCACCAGTGTGGTGCGGTCGATGTTCTTGGTCTCTTTAAATTCCTGAAAGGTCTCAATCATTGAGGGGCCTTTCGCATCTTTCTTTGTTGCCATTTCTATATTTTTATTTTACCTTTTTTCTCTTTTCCCTTTTTACCTTTACTTAAAGGCCAGCAGATACTTCGCATACTTGACGCCATCCATCGCATAGGTCTTATCGACCTCCACCAGCACGGGACGCTTCTTGCCTTCCTGCTTCTGCTTCTCCTTCACCGTAACGGTAAAGTTCGCACCGTCAACGCCCTTCAAGATGCCCTGAATCTTCTTACCTTCAAGGTCGAGCACCTCTACGGCATCACCGATATGGTTGACGTACTGCTGTGCCACCTTGAACGGCTGGCCCAATCCGGCACTACCCACTTCCAGTTCGTAGTCTCCAAGCTCGTCACCCAGACGCTCCTGCAGGAACCGGCTCAGTTCGGCACAATCCTCAATCCAAACGCCGTCGGCGTGGTCAATCTCAATCACAATTCTGTCACCATCGGCAAAGATGATGTCCACCAGGAAGTAGTCGTTGTCTTTCAACCACTCTTCCACCACTGTCTCAATCGTTTCCTTATTTATCATCTACTATCATTTAAACGTGAAATGAGAGACTCTTTTGAGCCTCTCATTCCGCTGAACGGGTGCAAAGGTAAGCATTTTCCCGTTAACTACCAAATATTTACGCAAAAATTTTTCGTTTCTGCATCATTTTTCAGTTACAGACCATAAACACTGCCTTCGTAATTGATGTAGTCACGATCCCTGGGCGTGACGGTGATGCGGGCACGGCCTGTATTATCGACAATGATCTTGAAGATGTAGTCATCGCCCATATCGCTGGCCTTGAAGGTGATCACACCGCACTTCTTCGAGGGCTGATACTGCAGATTGTAGTTCTCCATTTCGGTCCTGAACTCGAGTTTGGCGTCCGACTTGATCTCACCGCGTGTCTTCATGTGGGGGACATCATCGCGACCCACGTAGGGCAGATAGCAGTCCACGTTGTTGCCGTCGATCTTCAGCCATCGTCCCATTACAGTAGTGTTTGCACCACGCATTGGCGTCATTGAGTTGATGGTGATCTTGTACTGTTGATTACCCACGGCGGCCTTCACCATCTTCAGGTTCTCAGCCTGTCGGGCTGCTCTCTCTTCTGGTGTAGCGCACGCCACCATCAGCAACGCACCTACAAACAATAGCATAAGTTTCTTCATCTTGTTGGTTGGTTGTTTATAGTTTTAATCTTTAACGTCTTTCTTGCTCGCATCCTCCGTCGCATTGGTGGCCGCGTCGATCACGTTGCCGTACTCCACCAGCGAATAGAAGATAAAACAGAACACCACGATACCCGAGAGCGACAGCAACGTGTAGGGCAGGATGTCGTGGGGGAAGGCGGCAGTGATGGCAATACTGCCCAGACCGAACAAGACGATCAGGTTGCAGCCCACTACAAACGAGTGATGGAATCCCAGCACCGTGCGCTTGGTCTCGGCCGTCCACCAACGGGGCGCCTTCTCGTCAGCAGGCATATCCTCGATATTCTTGATTCCGTGGAAATACGTGCGGTAGAAGTTAAAGGCGATATATGATGCATGCACGAAGAAGATGGCAAACACCCAGTCCTGCATCACCGTCCAGTATGTCACGACGCCTAGGAATAAGATCGCGAGATCGCAGATGACCCGCTTTTTCGTCAGATAGTCAGGACACATCAGCGAGATATGGCTCCAACCGAAGAGCACACCGCCCGAATGGAAATAGCTTACGGTGAGTGCCGATGCAGCCTCAGGCCACGTTGTACGGAGTACGAAATAAGCATGTATCAGGAATCCGATGCCGAAGATGGCGTAGTTGACAGCCACCAGCCAGCGGGAACGGAAATACACGTCATACACACGGAAAAAGACATTGTTGTGCAACAATGCCACCGCAATCAACAGATTGACTGCTCCTGCCAGAATCAGCGCCGTGCGATAGAGTTCCAGTTCCATCGTTATTCATTATTTGCCTTGCAAAATTACGAAAAATAATCTTTCCCTCTAACTATTGAGGTGTAAAATGAGTTAAAGAGGCTAAAAAAGGTGTGCAAATTATCGAAATTCGCACACCCTACCATAAACTACATGAGGATTATTACTTATTATAGACTTTATCTGTATTTGGACGGTTGTACCATTTCTTTTCTTTCTCATGATTTGCCGCCCATGTGTTGAAATACATATAGGCATCACTGATGCGGACTTTCTCCAACGGATAATTGAATGCCCTGGGAATCACGATGGCATAGGGAGCCTTTCCTTTCTCTGACACATGGATCTCGTGGTGCTTGGTGGCATCTACGATATAAGGTTGGGTACGCTTGTCGAGGATGCTGAAATCCTTATCGACTTTGACGGTGAACATACGCGTATCACGCACTTGACCGCCCTTCTCTGTGTTGACATAGGTCTTGGGCTCTGCTCCGAGAAGTGCATGCACCTCTGTATTCGAGACCTCCTCGTTGATGTTCTTGATGTACAGATCGTCGTAGGCACCGCATGCCAAGATTGTATATTCGATGGTGGTGGCATTCCTTCTTTTGGCCTTGATCACCACGTCGTTCATATCGTAATCACCGTTGAAGGTATCCTCGAAACAGAAGATATAGGTGTTGTACTTGAAAGAGGGCGGAGGGGTAGGACCAGTGAATCCGCCTTCAACCTCCATGATGATGTCATTGAAGTCACTATCGGTACCCGACTCCCAGCAGAGCATACTCTTCTTATTGACAGTCAGCCAGGCAGCGCGTGGGTCAGTTGCACTCATTTTTGAACTGCTGAAGTTGTAGTTCGTGTTGGTGTTGATGTCGCCGTTCATACGACCGTCGCAATACACCTCGCCCTGCTTCCTGTAATCATCCCAGGTGGTGTTGGTCTTTACCATGAATCCGATCTGATAGTCTTTAGGGAAATCGAAACTTCCCTTCACGTTGCCGTTGGCTATGTCTTCAGCGGAGGGAATGCCATCGCCGAACCACAGCAGGGCGAATGAGCCGAAACGCTTCACGATGTCGTCGTCGCCGTTCATCTTAAAACACTTGTTGAGAGGCATCAGCTTATATTTCGGCAGGGCCTTGATGAAGTTAATCGTATCGCTTTGGTTCTTGCCGATGGTAGCATCTTTCTTGAAATAATAGTAGTATATTTCAGAATAATACACCTCGTTACCGTATTCCTGCGGATGGTCGCACTTATAGACGGGGGTCACGATGATGGGTTCTTTACCGGTGCTGGTGATGTAGGAGTTCTCGTTATAGTAGCCGCTTTCCTTCACCTTGGGCAGGTTGTTCTCGGCTCTGCCGTTGGGGAAGCACTCGTCCACGATACCTTCGAACTGGCTCTTGAACTCGTCAGTCCACTCGGTCGAGCGCATCTTCATCTTTTTGTAGTCTGCATCGCTCAACTCATAGAGCAGTTCACCCGAATTCCAGTTGCGCTGAGAGGCATACGACTCAACGGCCTTAGCAATCTTGAACTCTCCGGTGGGCAGTGTGTATTCCAGTGCTCTGGTCGAGGCCTTCGCGATATCCGTAATCGAGGCGGTGTTGTCTTTCACGCTACTGACCATCATACCTTCGTTCGTCGTGTACGCCACGTAGAAACCGAGGTTCTCCTTCGGTGCATCGTAGTGCAGTTTGATGGTGCCGGGGCCGTCGATCTCCGTCTCGTTCAGGATGACCATCCCGTTGCGCGACACGTACGAGGGACAGTCTTCGGAGATTTCACAGACCTGCGCGAGCAGCTGTACCTTACTTACAGTAGCATCTACTGTGATGTTCACGTCGCCAGAGATGGTGGTACACCAGTCGTGGTTGGGGTCGATGGTGGTACCGAGCATGTTCTCGGCATTCTCGATAATCTCCTCATTGTTGATAACGTCCTCTGTTGTGGGATCAACAGGGCCCTGGTAGTAGTCGGTTGGCGAACAACTGGCCATCACCGCTGCACAAATTACTACTGAAACAATCTTTTTCATACCTTTTTCTTTTGAAGATTAAAATTCTGGGTGCAAAAGTAGATATCTAGGGGGAAAAAGGGTGTGGAAACTATGACAATAGTGTGTAAAATACTGCAACCATGTGTAGAAATTTATGCAAATTGACACACTTTTCCCCCGATTTTGATACGATTTTAAGGAATTTTTGTAATTTTGCACCCCAGTATGAAAGAGATGCAATTCCTGGCCATCGTACTGATGACGCTGTTGGCGATGAAGTTGCTGTTGCTGCCCCGTCGGGCGGTAAGCAACCCGTCGATGAGCCGTTCACGCTGGCTGTTGGTCATTGCTACCGCCCTGTTAGGCATCCAGTTTGTGATACAATACAGGTTGGGGTTGCGGTCGTTGGATGTCACCAAGGCCATTATGCTCAATCTCGCCTTTTTCATCCCCTGTGCAGCCCTGTTCTCCCTCGCCATCCTCTATATGTTGCGTCAGGGACGCGTCACTTCGCTCGAGAAGTACATCGGTGTTCCTGTATGGTTCATCGCTATGACCCTCGTACTCGTCGGTTACAAGACGGAGGCCCTGCCGCTACTCTGGGCAGAAATTGGGGCAAGCGCCTTCTATGCCGCCATGCAACTTTTCTATACCTCTCTGCACATCCGTCAACTGCGTCATACCCGCCAATCGCTGGCCAACTACTACGACCGCGACGCGGAAGGTCAACTCTCCTGGATGCAATACTCCATTGCCATCCTGGCACTGATTGCCCTCCTCGCACCAGCCATTATCTTCGGTTACGGCTGGTTTCTGGCACTCTTCGGTACCATCTTTCTCGCCAGCATCTTCTATCTCGTTGATAGTTTCTGTATCTATGCCGTCAGTGCCGCCCCCGCCAGGGTCATGGAGGCCGAACAGAATGAAGAGGAAGAGACAGAAAACGAGGAAAAGGCGGCACCTGCCGAAGCCATGCAACGAGTGGAACGGGCTGTAGAACAGTGGATGGCCACTGGCGGTCATTTGAAAAGCGGTCTCAAACTGCCGAATGCCGCCGAAGAGATGCAGATACCTCGCTATCTGCTTTCCGTATGGCTGAAACAGACGGGAAGACATTACAACGAATGGCTGGCAGAACTACGCATCGACGAAGCCAAGCGCACCCTACGGGAACACCCGGAATGGAGCAACGAGGCCGTTGCCCTACACTGCGGCTTCAACGACCGTTGTTATTTCCAGAAAGTCTTCAAGGAAATGACGGGCATGACACCCGCCCAGTTTATCATCACGCAATAGCGCTGAAGAACTCCTCCCCTTTCTGCTTCAGAGCAATAGGAGCTATCGTCTTCGGCTTCAGCAGGATTGTCGAAGAAGTCTCTTTCGGCTTCTGGGGAAGCAGCAGTTTTTTGTATTCCTCCGGATTCTGCAGCAGACGGACGGCCTCCTTCAGCTGTCGGTCATAGTTGAGTCCTGCTTCAATGGCGCCAGCCTGATAATAGTAGGCAGCGATGATATCCGACTCCAGGACCTGCATCAGCACTTCCTTGTGTTTCTCCAGATCAGTAGCCACATCATGGTTCAACTTCTTCTCCAGTTCGTCAAAGGCGCCCTTGGCATCCTCGTAATAGCCCTCAAACTTCGCCGTCTTGACCAGTTCAGCAAACTGTTTCTGACTGACGGGATCGTAGGTAAAGCCACTCTTGATGACCCGCTCTTTGAATTCCTGCCAGTCGGCATCCGTCAGATGGAACTCCGCTGCCGGGGCAATCGTCGGGTGCTTGGCAATATAATCAACCACGTAGTCGAACATCACCTCCGTTGAGTCCTGACCAGAGGCGGAGAGGTAGAAGGCGATATTGGGGATCGTGTCTGCCTTGACCTCCATATCAGGTTTAATACCACCGCCGTCGCGCACCTCACGGCCGTTGCGGGTATAGAACACCTTCGTCAGCGAGTCGGGGATATGTTCCCGATAGCCGCCACTGCCTTTCTTGTAGTTGATGGCCTGGATGCAGCGCCCGCTGGGGATATAGTATTTCGAGGTTGTCACCTTCATATTGGTGTTATAGGGCAGGTCTATGGGAATCTGCACCAGTCCTTTCCCATATGTACGCGTACCTAATATTATTCCACGGTCCAGATCCTGGAGGGCTCCACTGGTGATCTCACTGGCCGAAGCCGTCTCACCATTGACGAGCACCACCAAGGGCATCACCGTGTCCAACGGTTCTACACGCGTTTTATATTCTTTCGACACCTGCTTGAACTTTCCACGGTTCTCCACGACGGTAATACCCTTTGGCAACCAAAGATTCAGGATATCCACGGCCTCCTGTTCCGAACCGCCGCCATTACCACGCAGGTCAAGGATCAGAGAGGTGGCGCCCTGCTTCTTCAGGTCAATGAGTGCACGGCGCATCTCCTTGGCACAACCTTCGGTATAAGAATTCAGATTGATATAGCCGATATTCCCTTCGCGAATACCGTAATAAGGCAACTCAGGCAGTTTGATATTCCTGCGGGTAATCTTAAAACTCATCAGCTTACCCGTCGAGGGACGCATCACTTTCAGGAGGAAACTCGTACCTGGTTCTCCACGCAAGTGTTCACTGACAAAGGTCACTGTCTTATCCGTCATCATCGAATCGTCAATACTCAAGATCACGTCACCCTTCTTCAGTCCGACCTCCGCCGCGGGCATATTGGCGTAGGGCTCGTCGATGACGACACGATCCAGTTTCTGGTGCTTACGGATCAGCGCACCGATACCGGCATACTTACCCGTGAGCATCATCCTGAGGTTCTTCGTCTCATCTTGGGCATAGTACTCTGTATAGGGATCCAGACTCCTGAGCATGGCATTGATACCCGTGCCAATCGTTCCCTTGGGATCGAGCGTATCCACATAAAGTAATTCCAGGTTCTTATATACCTGGTTGAAGATGTCGAGATGCTTGCCCACCTCGAAGTTATGGTCACTGTTCTTCTGTGCCTGCGCCGATAGCGACAAGGTCAGGAGCATAAACAACGGTACGATATATCTTTTCATATCTTTCTTTGAATATTATGATGGTGCAAAATTACATGTTTCTCTGAAGAAAACACCTTTTTCTTCTCTTTTTTTACAAAAAAATAAAGATTCCTTGAATTTTTTCGCCCAAAAGTTTGGTAGTTTCATTTTTTCGCCGTACTTTTGCACCCGCTTAACAGCAAAACCTGCTTCAGTAGCTCAGTTGGTTAGAGCACCTGACTGTTAATCAGGGGGTCGTTGGTTCAATACAGGATTTTTCTTTTCCTCACATTTCAAAGTTGCACCCAATTTGCACCCAATTTTGAACGATGCCCCCAGCCTGCACCCACAACTTTGCAGAATTCCCTCGAATTTGAAAAGGCGGCTGAACACTTACGTAAAACAATAATTATCATGCAAGACACACCTGCTATATTGAGATTTAATAACATTGTAATATAAATCCTTTCTATTTTTCGGAAAAAGTATATAACTTTGCGCCTTGAAATTCAGAAGAATTATG
>CACZVN010000032.1 GCA_902784615.1 uncultured Prevotellaceae bacterium
GTTCAGCAATCCAAATTCATGATTAAACTTCGTGCCGTCTGTGAAAACCCACTGCAGGAACTGATTCACAGCATCGTCACCACCATTATAACTCACGCCGATCTTCTCAACGGCAATCTCAGACACCTTACCATTCTCCAGGACGGCAATCAGTTCATCGAGGGTGGCCTTGTCAGAGAAACTCTCTTCAAGGTTCTTCTTCACGTCGATGCCGATGATGGTAAGATCATCCTTAATATGACGGCTCTGCAGGTCGAAGATGTTGGGCAGGGCGTTGAACGATACACCCAGCGGATCCTTCGTCAGAGCGGTATTCAGGAACAGGTCGTCGCCTGAAATACGCTTGCCACGGAAGTTACTGCTCTCTTCGCCGAAGTTGTGGGCGAACGATGCGGCGACCGATGTGGCGTTGCTGCCGCTATAGATCACGAGTTTCTCAAACTGCTTGATCTTTTTCACGTCCTCATCAAAATCGTCGTTGAGGAAGTAAAGCTGCTTCAGCTTCTTCGAGTTCAGGTGCTTACCTTCCAGCACTTTCGCAGCCTCACTACCGCTGGCTGTGATAGGCAGCACGGCGAACTCTCCGAAATAAACAATTGTATGGCTAAAGTCTTCTGTTTTTGTATCTTGATTGTCGAATACGACATTCAGATCTATGGTTCCCTGATTCTGGTTGCCTTTGGCGATCTGGAACTCTACGCCCGGCTGTGTTTTTGCATATTCGGTTATCCACTTCTCTACCAGCGGACGAGCGAATCTTGGTGCTTTCACATAGCGCACGCTGCTCGTGTTGGTAGAATTCTGCTCAGCCCAAATGTTGCTGATGTTGATACTCAATAATACTGCTATTGCTAATGCTAATCTTTTCATATTGTTTCGTTTTTGTTTTGTTTATACCTATTATATATACACTCCCTTTCATTGTCATTGCCATCATCATCTGACAACAGCAACAGTCTGACATCTGTCTACACATTCGCTCTTTCATAATCTTTATTTATTTAATGTTTAATTTCTGGGTGCAAAGGTACGGCGATTTCCACATACCCACAATCCCGACTTTGTGGCATATTATATACCATACGTTTGGTATTAGCCCATTGACACACGAAAAAAGCCGCCGGCACACCCCATTTTTGGAGCCTGTCGGCGGCTAATCATTAGAGATAAACTGGACCCGCACCCATGCAGCTCGTGGTCGTGATGGCCGTCAGGAAGGCCGTGAGAGCGGCTACTATGACCTTCACCGCAATCTCAATCATTCGCTTCTTCATAGTACTAGATTACTAAGGTTATACATTAATCTCCCTCGCCTGGTGCGTCACCGCCACTGCCGTTACCCATCTCTGGTTCCGTCGAAGGCTTCTTCTTCTCCGTGAGCGACTTCACGTTCACGAACTCGGCCTTCTTGAAGAACTCTCGGCTGGAGATGTTCTGCTCCTGAGCCTGCTCGGGCAGGAATCGGATGTGGAGCGCCTTCAGGTTCGAGTTCACGCTGAAGTCCTCCTCGGTGGTGGCTCCGCCCTTCTCGTTCTCGATGGTGGTGTAGAAGATGCCCAGTCCGTCGATCTTCACGCGCTTGCTCTCAAGCAGCATCTCGACCAGGCAACTGCGGAACTTCTCCAGTACGCCATAGACGACGTCAGGGGTGTAAATACTACCGTGCTCTGCGATGTGCTGCGCCAGCTTGCGGGTGTTCAGGATCTCAACCGTCTTTCCGTAGGCAAACCACTTGCCAAAGACCTTCGAGTCCTCATTGTTGTTCTGCTTCAATTCATAAAAAATCTTCGCCATACTCTTGTGTTTTTCTATTATGGTATCAGACATATTCGGCCAGCTACATCGGGTGGCCGATTCCCGCTTGTGTGTCTCTCATGATTGACAATGCAAAGATACAACATTTTCCGCACATTTGCAAGCCTTTTTCCACTTTGTTTCAAAATAGTTTGAAATGTTAAAATCTGGAGCAGCGAGCGCCATAAGCTTGCTTAAATGGCCAAGTCGCGAACAGATTTCGACGAAGTCAAAATTGGCTGATCTTGGCCCCGCGCGACGAAATTAGTTCAATCTCCCAGATTCAATATTACAACGCACGAGATTGCCGTAATCTCCTCAAATGTCAGCCCCCTCCCCCTTGTTTTGCCCCTTTCACGCTATGACACTACTTCGCTGCTTCGCTGCTTCATTTGCTCCCGTCACTATTTCAATCTCTCTATTATATATATTATTAATTTTATATATATTATAATATATATAAAATATAGAAATAGCCATACCCCTACCTGCTGCATATTCAATTCACCAAAAGAAGCAGTGAAATAGCGAAGCAGCGTAATAGCGTCAACCTTTTCAGTACAAGACACCGCCATGACTGTTAAAATACAGTTAAAGTATAGGGGGTGTACCGACTTATGGTACACCCCATCTCTATATTTGCAGCCAACAAAATAGATACTATATACCCCAGTTCGGGATAAGAAAGTCGTATAAAAAGTTGGTAATCTGAGATATTTTTTGTACCTTTATATCTGAATTCCAATCACTTATAAAGTTAAACAAAAGAATAAACTCATGATTACCGAGTACAAAGTTACAGAAATTTTCTGTGCCGTGGATGAATTTTGCAATGAATCTGATAAGCAGATAGACAAAAAGTCTCTTATGTCCTCTGATGGTAAGGCGCGCCGCTACCGTAAGGCATCCCTCTCCGACAGTGAGATTATGACCATTTTGATAGTGTTCCAGTTTGGTTCGTTCCGCAACTTTAAACACTACTACCTGTTCTTCATCAGGCAGCATCTGAAGTCCGATTTCCCCAATGCCGTATCCTACAACCGATTCGTGGAACTCGAGAGCCGCGTGTTCTTCCAGATGATGTTCTTCCTTAACCTCTCAGCCTTCGGACGCTGTACAGGCATCAGTTTCGTGGACTCTACGATGGTGCCTGTCTGCCACAATCTCAGACGTTATGCCAACAAGGTGTTCAAAGGTCTGGCTACTGATGGGAAAGGGACGATGGGATGGTGCCATGGTTTCAAACTGCATCTGGTCTGCAACGACAGAGGCGAGATCATTACGTTCTGTTTCACAGGTGCCAATGTGGATGACAGGGACCCGAAGGTCTGGGCAGTCTTGGCCAAGACACTCTACGGGAAGCTCTTTGCCGACAGGGGATACATTTCACCCAGGCTTTTTTACATGCTTTTCGAAGACGGGGTTCATCTGGTGACAGGTATCAGAACCAACATGAAGAACAAGCTCATGCCCATGTGGGACAAGGTCATGCTACGTAAGACACAACTGGTACATTCAAGGCACAGGTCGGTCAACAATTTCATCATGAGTATGATTGCGGCACTGGCCGCATATTGCTTCTTCGACAATAAGCCACAGGCACTGCAGGGATATTGTATTGAAAACACCAAGCAACTTATGCTGTTTTAGAACTTCTTATCCCGAACTGGCGTAAAGTGATGTTTTCTTGGGATTGATTGTCTCGGCGGAGCGTTTTTGCCAGTCGTTCATTAAGGCCAGGAAGTGTTCCATTTGCGAGAGGTTGACGAGACGGATCATTGGTGTGTTGTCATCCCACGTTCGTCGTCGTTTCTTTTTGTGGGGAGCCAGAAGCGCAGCACGCTCGGCTTGGAGTTGTTTGACCTGTGTTTGACACTCACGGATGACCGCCTGACATTGGCGGATGTGGAGGTCGATCAGCACGACCTCCAGCTGCCAGTCTCCTTGAGACCCGCAGCCAATGTTACGTTTCTTTTTCATGTTTACTGTCGGCTTTTGTGCCGCCACCCCGAGGATGGTCGGCCAAGCCGCAGCAAATCATGCCGAGCCGGTCAATGGCTGTGTTTTCATCGTTAGGTCATTAGTGTCAGTTAAGTCTGTTTTGTACCTTAAATATAGCCTCACCACCAGAATTGGGAGTGAGGCTATGGTTTGGGGTTAAAGCCCACGGAACCTCTTTTTCATTTTGTTGTTATAATTAGTTTATCATTATTCCGGGAAATAGTCACCGGCATTGAGGGAGTAAACCGAGCCGTAGTTGACATCATTGTAAAGGGTCACGTGGCTACCTGTAGTGGTGCGGGCCAAGTTATAGAAGAGGTCGCGCAGGGTGATTTCGGGATCGTTGTTGATGGAGATGCGGAAGGCGCGCGAGAAGGCGTTGCTAAGGAACACGCCGAGTTCACGATTATGTACGTCGGCCTTCGAAGGCTCCACGGTATTGGCGGCTGTGATAGCCACCACGTCGGGCAGTCCTACAATGGCCTCTCCGATGAGGCCGCTGAAGCAGGTCTCGATGGCGAGCATACAACGGCGATAGCCATCGCGGTCGTTCAGCTCTTTGAGGATGTCACGCATTCGTTCACCGGTGAACACCTCACTGCCAGAACCGTCGCTCCAACACATGCCCCTACCGTCGGCACCATGTCCGCTCCAGAAGATGAAGAGATTGCTCTCTGCGGTAGTACGCAGCACCTGGGGCAGACGGCCCCCATCGGTATCGCCAAGAATAATCTTGCGTATGTCGTCCATCTGCAAATCAGTGAAGTGGTAGTCGACAACGGCATTCTTGCGCACATTGTCATCATCGCTGAACGAGCCGCCGGACGTGGTCGGATTATCCACATAGACCTTTCCCGGATACTTGTTCTCAGGCGCGTTTGCCAGGTTGTCCTCGCAGATCAGCACGATGTGGTCGTCATCATAGCCGTGCTGACGCAGTGTCTGATACACGGCAAGTACGTCAGCCTGATGGCGGTAGTTGGCCCAGGTGGTTGAGGGACTGACGACCAGTGCCCAGTGATCCTTGACATAGGGCAGGTCATGATCGACATGAACATCCTCAAAGTCCTGTCGGTTCCGCTTCTGCCATTCCCAAGTAGGCAGCGTGGCCACCTGTCCGTCATCGCCATGGGTAGAGAAGGTGATGAGCGGCAAGCGTTCGCCTTCACCAGAAGTCATCCAGAGCCAATAGGTGGTCTGCAGGATGGTGTTGTGCATCTTCGAATCAAACAGCAGCTTGCCCGTCGCACCCGTCAGGTTTGGGTTCTGGCCTTGGCTCAGCAGTCTGAAGGCCTTGTTCAGTCCGTCGACGGTCCAAGTGGTGACCGTACCGCTCTTGTCTGCCACCAGTGCGCGCATCCAGTCGGAGAGGTTCGGGCCGTAAGGCTCATCGCGGTATTCCACTTTCTCACCGTCGAGTATCAGCTGGTCGGGTCCCGACGGGTTGCCTGCCCGCTTGGCAGCACCGAGGGCAGCTATCATCAGGGCATCGTAGACCTGAGCTGCACCATTCGGGGCATTCTCCTTGTAGAGTGAATAGTAGTAAGTGTCGAATCCACTCATGGTGGCTGCAGCTGGGCTGAGGCCATAGAGCGGCAACCCGGCACTGTATACAGCAGGTGAGTCACCCACGTCGCTCACGAAGTAAGTAACGAGCGAAGACCACGAGTCAAGGATGCCCATCCGATCGCGGGCGGCAATGGCCTGTTTGATGAGCTGCTTGTAGTCATTGTCACTGCTTACGGCGATGAGCACCATGCAGGATTCTCCCTTGTCGGCGGCAGCCTTTTCAATCTGCTCAAAGATGTCGGTCATGTCCTGCCCCGATTTGTAGGAACGCAGGAAATAAGGGTCTACGTTGACACCGAACTCAGTAGCCATGTATCCGAACCAGTTTCTGAACGAGTTGCCGTAACGGTCGTTACTGTAGATGAGTGCCGCATTGCGAATACTGTTTGAGGATCCCAGGTTCATAAAGGCTTCACAGGCTGTCACATCGCTCTCGGTCATAAACCATGCATACGGTTTTCCGTCCATGATACGCTGTACCTCATCGCTCGTCACGTCAGGCATCATCACCGGCACACGTCTCTGTGCAGCGTTGGCCAGAACCATCTCTGCCATGGACGACCTGTAAGGACCGAGTATCAGATGGCAGGTGTCGTCACCCTCTTTGGGATAGCACAGCGAGTAAACAGTCTGCTCTAAGTCGGAAGCACTCTCGTCGTGATAGCGCAGATTCAGCTTCACCTGTTTCGGCAGGTTCTTCTGGGCGGCTTCGATATTGGCTATAGCCAAATCGATGGCTGACTGCCACATGGAACGGACTTCGACCGGCATGATGACATCCACGTTCAGCGTTTCCACAATGGCTGTTTCAACGGGTGCCGGGGTGGAGGAATCATTATCGCTGCTGCAAGCAGTCAGCACTACGCTCAATAATAACTGACAAACGATAAACGATAAGCATATCAGTTGCCTTGTCATATTTCTTTTATTCATACCTATTCACTTTTTTCACTATTCACTCCCTATCACATTCTCCCAAATAGTGAGGCTAGCCACGCCCCATTCTTCCTCAGGCATATTGTCCGGGTTGGCCAGCCACCGGCTAAGCCACGAACTCAGGTTGTAATTGGGCACGATGTAGTCCAGTTGCTTCTTAATGTTACCCGGTTCACCGATAATCACGCACTGCGGCTGCTCACCGTTGTAGCCATGAGTGATCCAATACCACTCATAGGTACGATTGAACACACCGTAGTCCACAAATTGGATAGGCTGGCAGAATACCTCCTCACAAAGCGGATTCCATATGGTGGCATAAGACATGATATAGACCATTTCGCTCCAGTTGCACTGATCCTCTTGCTCGTCAATCACGCCCAGACCCCAGTTCTCAATGTCAAAGAGTCCGGTGTTCTCATTCGTATTGTCGAAGGGGTAGCCTATTTTCTTCTCCGGGTACAACTCGTGCAGTGTCTCGTTGATGCTGTCAGCCACATGAACGGAACAGAAGGTCCGGTAGATCCTATACGGGCCGTACTCTTTCTGTGCGAAGTAGTCCAGCGTATCAGCATAATCTTCCAGATACTTGGCCTTGTAACGCTCCACAGCCTGTCTCACCGCCTTGGCATACGAAATATTCAGCACATGCGTCCGTCCTGCCGGTCCCACGGTCTTGGCATCGTCCAGCCAGGTCCTCAGCATCAACACATGATCGGTTTCCCGCAGTGTCACGCCTTTCATACAGCGCAACAGTTCTGGCGAGGCAAGGATGAGCAGACGGTGCTCGCTGCCCGGTGCGTCTTTGCCTGCTTCAGCCCATTCCTTGATGGCCTCTCTGGTTCTCTCAAATGTCCTCAGGCAGATAAAGGAGCCTGCCACCGAGTCCTTGTGTTCATTGGCAAATGTCAGCACATCCAACTGGAGATAGTCGTTGGTACACATGGCCCCCAGTTGTCCTGGTTCAAACACAATCGTCACCAGCGTAGGCACTCCCTTGGCTTCCTGCGGTTTGTCGGGTGTGTCATCGTCCTTGTTGCAGGCAGTCAGCATCAGCATCACAGCCAGCACGGGCATCAACCATTTCATTCTTTTCATATTCATACCTTATTTATATTATAGTCGCTTAAAACGCATCTGGTGCGGGGTCGTACACCTTGGCGGCACCCGCCACTTCCGATGAGCCGAACTTGATGATGTTCATCGTGTGGATCGTGTATGTACGCTCAAAGCCCTTACCCCATTCGTCATCATACCAGTAGGTGTATATCCATTCGGAACCGTAGTCGATGACACTATCCTTCGACACGCGCCAAGTGGTCACCTTGCGCCGGCGGCCGAAGAGCCACTCCGACTCGCTGCTGAATTCCGCATTCAGGATGGCGGTGAAGTCCATGCCGTTGCCATAGTACAGGTAGCCGTCATAACGGAATCCGTCAGGCAGCACCTGCTCGATGCGGTCTTTGAATTTCTTGTCGGTATCGCCTCGCTGGAGATATTTCTTGATGGCATTGCGGTAGCCCCGCTTGTTGCGCATCAGCAGCTGCATATAGCATTCCATGTCGGCAGCAGCCCCAGGATGGAGAGGCACCCAGCAGCCCTCGTCGTCACCGTCGAGGTTGTAGGAGCAGTCAGAAGCGCCCGGCCCCTTCTCAAAGTGTATCAGCCTACCGTTGTTGGCCCCGTCGGTTGATGTCTTGACACAGACGTAAAGTCCTGTAGTGTAGTAGTTTCCCGTGTAATACACCAGTTGACCCAGCATATAGGCAGAGTTGGCATTGGTGCCCCAGTTGGTCTCGTCGATATAGTCGATGCGGCGAAGGGTGGGCAGGCAAGCGATCTCCACATCGGCATAGGCCAGCCGCTCCCCGTCGGCAGCCCGATGGAAGGTCAGCGTGCCTAAGGTCTGACGGCGCCCGTCGGTGCGCAGGTTCATGTCGGCCAGCGTCACCTTCAGTCCGTCGGCAGTCTTGACGGCGAAGGCAGCACCACCCAGGGCGAGGAACTGGTTCTCGGCCTGTGCAGCATCTGCCACGGAGATGGCCCTGACGTAGGGCAGTGCTTCGTCGCGCACCGTGCCGTAGTCGGGGTCATAGCGCTGGGTATCGAAGTCGGCGCCTATGTCGTTACGCCCTGTCAGTGTGCTGAGGATGTTCACCACAGCCATCTGCTGACGGATCACAAGGCTGTCAGCCTGTGTTAGTGTCTCGCCATTAGCAGGCACAGGTGTGTCGGGTGTGTCGTCATCGCTCTTGCAGCCGATGGTCAGTTGTGTCAGCATGACCATCAGGAACAGCGTCAATATGCTTATTTGCTTACATCTTATCATACTTCCATTTTTATTTAATAGCCGGGATATTTCTCTTGCAACGTTTGGAGCGAGGGGTACTCATAGCCCATACCTCGGCAGAGTCGCACGGGATAGTAGTTGGTACGCCACTGCTGGGCATCCCCGCCCGTATAGGTTTTGTCGTCTATCATTTGCAGACGGTAGTGGCTGTCGAGCACCATCAGACAGGCATCGCCTACGCTGCTGGTGGCCTTCGAAGCCAAGATGTTCAGTTCGCCCTTACCACGGTGAATATTGTCGCCGAGGGCATTGTGGTTCAGAATATCAGCCTGCCCTTGATAACCGTTGAACTGTGCATTGAATCCGCTCACCTGTCCACGGAACAGTGCTTTGGGGGTATTGCCCATGTATGTGAACAGCTGAGATACCTGCACGGGTTGCGGCAGATACCAGCGTTTTCCATCGTAGCCGTAGCTCCAACTGTTGGCACGTGCAGCCTGTGCTGTCACGTCATACTGGAACCGGGTGAACAGTGTGCCGTCGGTCATAATCTCCCTCACGTCGTCATCGCTGTCAGGGTCAGGCGTAAATCCCATGCCGTGGGTGATGTCGCGCCGGGTCCAGAAGTTGGAGCCTACTTTCACCACCGGCGTAGCGTGTGTCTCACCATCGTAACGATAGATGAAGTAGTCGTCGTGGACCTCTGGTGTCACATTCTGGAATGGCAGTTGGTGGCGGTCGGGATACAAGTTGCCACCAATATAGGCAATCTGATTGAGAACCGTTCCTCCAGTGAGCGTGACAATTGGTTCCACGTAACAGTCAGTCTTATCAAACATCACATAGGCAGGCTGGTGAATGCCGTCGCCGAGAAAGAGGCCGAAAAAGCCCTGTGCCAGTCCCACTTTATTTTTATATATCGGATAGGCGATATTCACCCGCTCATCAGCCCTGATCATCGGCACATATTCCGAACAGATGTTCAGCACCGGTACGCCCTTCACATAGAGGATGCGTGACAGCGAGGCATTGTCGTCGCTGTCGAACCGCACAGCCTGCGACAGGTCGATCCAGTAGAGGTCGATATTAGCCATGGCATCGCTCACCTTGCAGCTGCTCAGGTCGGCACGGCTCATCACGGCCTGCATCACCTCACGCTGCAAGTCGCCAGTGAAGAGATCCCATAAAGGTATGATATCGAAGTGTACCACATCGAGTGCCTCGTCGGTGCCAGGATGGTCACTATAGTTAATACTGCCCAACCACTGTAGCAAGTGTTCGGGCGGCAGACCGTCAGCAGCACCTAATCCTTTCACGTCTTGTTGCAGTTGTTGACGGGTGGCAGGACTGCCACCGGTAATATTGATGGCCCCCTGAGCCTGTTTCGAACTGCTGAGCACCGCCGATTGTTTGTCGCTCCATTCGGCTTTTGGCAGTCGTCCCAGCGTAAACTCAGCCTGGCAGCGCAGCTCCTCATCGTATTGCAGACTGCCTGTCTTTGTCATGCTGAAAGTGTAGTCTATCTTTCCGCCATAGTCGGCCTGTACCACCACGTGCGTGCCGTACTTCTCCAGCAGTCGTGCCAGTGCGTCGGCACGTGCACCTCCCGTCTGCCCAGTCACCTTCTGCAGATCTTGTTTAAACTCAAAGGTGAAGAGTTGCATGCCGGCATCGCGCAGATGCATCAGTGCTCCCCGGTCGATGGTGCGACTCCATACGGCCTTCTGCATCACGCCATAGGCCAGGTTGCTCACCATCAGGTCTTCATGACGACTCACCTGCTGCAGCTGATCGCAGTTCTGCTTGCACCCCATCAGTGTCACCTCTGTGTTGCTGGCCGAGTTGGTGAGCAGTGTGGCATATTCGCTGATGGAGCGGGCGGAGTAGATATTGAAGTCGGTACGCGACAGGCGGTTCTCATGCACCAGTTCGTAGGTGATGTCCGAACTCTGGGTGCGCAACTGGTCGAGACTCAGCACTGCATGGGTCTTGCGCACAGCCATAGGATTGTCCAGACTCTGATAGATGTCGTAGCCATAGCCCAAATAGCCTTCCGCTGCCGGGTCGGCGTTCTCGTCATCGTCGGCCAGACAACGCTGATACAGTCGGAGTGTGGCCTTGCTCCCTGTCGTAGAAGAGAAGGTGAGCAGGGCCTCACGACGTGTCGTACCTTTGTTGTCGGATGTCGCCAGGCTGATGATGCCGTCGCCGGGCAGCGTGTCGGTTTTCAGAGTGAGCCAGTCAGCATTGGCAGTGACAGTGATGGTTCCTTCGCCCTTTTCGTTGCGAGTCACCTTCACAGTGATGTTCTCGAAGGAGGCGAAGCGACTCAGCAGACTGTCGGCAGCCGACACCGAAAACACAGTGTCTGCCGGAAATTCTGGCCTAGTCATGTCCTCCTCGTGTTCAGAACATCCCACGAGCAGTGCTCCCATCAGAATCGTCACTATCCAATCTTTCATTGTTTACTTATCATTGCACAGGGCGTACTTCGCGTGGATTATAGTTCCCGGCAAAGTCGGCCGATCGCGTGTACGTGTTCATCACTTGCTTGTATTTATTGTAGCCCGTGAAGACCAGCGTCCATTGTTCGCCAATGTCCTGCGGACCGTCAGCAGGAATCTCTATCTCGAACTCGTTTCCATTGGGCTTATCTACGATGGCATAGCTCACATCGACCGTACCATCGGTGTTCACGCCATGTGTCGGCTCCACGTAGAGCATTGGAGTGGCGGGCGCATAGTCATAGCCCTGTTGGGCTGTAAAGCTCAGCTGTCCAGCATTCAGATACACGGTAGCGTCCCACCCCACCTGTTCTGCACCAGTCAGTACCTGTGGCCTCACATATCCGTCATTGCCCATCACCAACCGGTATACGGTTCCGTCGGATTCGCTTACAGCCAGACCGCAATAGAGTTTCACTTCGGTTCCGTAGACGGGATAGACCGTCCAGAAGTACCGGCCCGATACTCCCGGTCCCGAGAGGTACTCGTAGCTCTGCATGGCCACATAGCGACCTCCACTTACCACAAACACCACGTGGCGGTCGCTCCGTTTGCCGGTGCGGTGGGTGACCGTCTCCCACGAGCCGTTACGACGTGCCACCTGACATTTCGCCTCGTCGTGCCTGAGCGGGAAGCTACACGACGCGAAGTTCTTCTCGCCCAGCAGCTTCCTGGCCAGGGCCGCGTCGGAGGTGATGCGGGTTCGCAACTTGGCGGCAGCATCGACATCGAACACGAACTCCCAAATGGGCACCACCTCCATGTCGATCATCTCGGCATTCGAAGCATACTCGTCATCGGGCACAAAGGTGATGCTGCTGCGCCATGCCGACAGCGACGCCACATCGAAATGGCGGGAGCCGTCGTAGCGTTGCGGGCCGATGAGCTGCGAGAGAGCCGACTGGTCGCCGCCGTAGGCCGTCACGTTGATAGAGGCATCTTCCACCCAAGCATATTGTTCTGATAGCTGACGGTTCTCGCTGCGGCTCTTGAATGCCAGCAGCAGGTCTTCACTTTTGAACTGCTCTTCCTGCAACCGGCGACTGTATCGCTTCATCGAGTTCTTCAGGTCGATGTGCAGGCGTCCGCCCACGGCAGCCCCCACTACGACGTGGGTGCCATAAACGCGGATGAACGAGTCGACGGCGGCAGGGTCGTTGGTGTCGCCCAGATGGCTCACGGCATCGCGGAACGATGCTGTCAGCAGTTTTTGCGGATCGAGGCCCAACTGCATGGCAGCCTTTGTAGATGCCACGCTGATCCACTGGCTCGCCACCTGCTGCGTCTCATCGGCACAGTAGTAGAAACTCTGGCGCAAGCCATCCTCCAGAATGTTCTGGCGGATGGTCTGCTCCTGACTGTAAACCACACAGTTGATACTCGAGTTCTCGTCAAGGTTGAAGATGGCCACATAGTCATGGTCAGAGTAGGCAACAGTATCACGGAAGAATGAGCGGGTGGTGTAGTCGGCGAAGAACAGCTGTTCCTGCAAGTTCACGGCAGCTCGTTCCAACTGTCGGCGGTTCAGCACCTGACAGCGGATATCGTCATAGTTGCAATAACGACCCGACACGGCATTATAGCCGTATCCCACGCCAAAGTTGCGCAGGAAGGCCATGCGTGTCTCCTCGATGGTGCCACGTGTCCACGAGAAGGCCGACGGCGCTACTGCGTCATCGCCTTCCCAGCTGGTCTCCTGACTACATGCTCCCAGTACCAGCAGCCCTACGACTCCTATAAGCCACCTGCAGATTCTCACTTGTCAGGCTCTACTTGATACATCATGTCGATATACTTCGACAGATCGTATTTCTCATACTTCTTCAGGAAGTATTCCTTTACCATAGTCTGTATCTGAGGATCGTCGAACAGTTCCCAGATACCAGTCAGCGTGACAGTGATGAGTGCTGCATTACTGGTACCAGGAGTTCCGTCGGAGTTGGTACCATAGAGAGAGTTCACCCAGGCATTCGTACACTCGTCGAGACGTACGCCGTCGCGGGGGTTTTCGCTGTTCATCACGGCCTCGATGTCGTTCATCAGCTGGTTGGCCTTGCCGCCATAGATGTCGTAGGTACGGCGCGAGTTGCGTACAGCATCCAGACCGTTCTGGCTCCAGTTCAGCGTACCATTGACTTTGAACATACCCTCGCCTTCAAGAGCAGCCTTCACCTCGAGTGTACCGGCAGTCTTCAGGTAGGAGTTCGATAGCCAGCAGTTCATGTTCAGCGAACCGCCCAGTACGGCACGCGCAATGAAGAACGGACCGTAATCGGCATCAATCTGCTCCAATGTGGCATTGATCTTCGCCTGATCCCCGGACCGTAATGCCGAGGCCAGTTTGGTATAGGTCGTGGCAAAGCCCGTAGAGAACACGCCGCCATAGGTATGCAGGTTGTCTATCTGATCGTACATGGCGTTGATGGCAGCCTGCTGGTCGGCAGTCAGGTCTTCTTTGCCAAAGCGACGTTTGTTGCGCTTCTTGTACGCGGCTTCCTGCGCCTCCACCTTATCATAGAGAGCATCCACGTCGCCGGCGTTCATCATGTCGATAGCATCCTGCTTCATCGCATAACTACGCAGGACAGTTGGCTGCACGTAGGCATTGAACAGCGACAGATTGCGCACGATGGCGTAGTCAACACCCACGTGGTTCATCGTGTCGGAGGCGTTATAGTGTCCACCAACGGTCATACTGAAGAATCCGAACGAGATCTCAATGTTAAGCGATGCATCGAGGGTACGGCTCTTGGATACCAGCGAGTCCCACTTCACGATGCTGGCCTCGCCGCGCTCTGAAATGATCTCCACATAAGGATTCTCACCGGTGAAGGCGCCCTTGTCTATCAGACTTTCAATCTTACCCAAGTTAAACACATTATTCAGCTTGTGTATGGCCAACGGGTTATACTTGCTCGAAGCGGCCTGCGTCTGGTCGCGGAAGAGCTGTCCCACGTTGATGCCACAGCCCAGGCCCTTGCCTCCGAAGTTCTGGATGTTCGAGTTGTTGGGGGCCTCACCCTTATAGAGTGTGGTCTGTCGCAGAGTGACGGCCTGTGTCTCATTGGCGTCGTTGGTAATATAGAGCGTGGCAGTACGGTCCACCTCGGTGCGGTTCTCGTCGAAGAGCAGCTGCAGCGTCTGCGAGCCGTTGTAGAAAATCTTGTTGTTCTCCACACTCACCCAGTCCTTACCCTTCTCAATGGCTACACTCCAACCACCATTACACTTGACGTTGAGAGGCACGACGGCACTCTCCATGTCGGTTTCCACACCATTGCGCGTAACACTCTCGTCGAGCGTCAGGGTACTGACCTGATTGTCATCACCGCCACCACTGTCATCGTCGCTTTTGCACGACGTGACGCTCATGCCCAGTCCCATCACGAAGACGGCTGAAAGCACTGCGTTGAAATAACTTCTTGTATTCATTATACATTATTCTATTATTACATACTTATATCAGTATTATTGCCCAAGGAGGGGAATATCTTTCATTTTATACTTATTGCCATTAAAAAAGAAGGCAATCTCACCTAAGTTGCCCAAGAAACCCGACATATCGCCATGTACATCACGATTCCCATCATACGGACAGAGGAATTCCTCGGTCAGTTTCTTCCCATCAACGCTCTCGGTGGGTTTTAGACCACGATCCTTCACCCGCATCACGCGGAGTATGGTGATAGGCTCCTTGTACATCGACGTTAACTCAGGGTTACTATAGTCAACCTTCTGCTCGTCCCAAAGGAACCTTTCGGGTACAGCCTGCGAATATCGTCCCTCCAAGATCTTTTCATGAGGATAGATGTCAGTGGCTTTGCCATCTTTCTGGCCTGGTCCCGTATTACCAAGAGTGTACCAGGGCAGTGTAACCCACGGGTCATAGGCATACTGACGTACCATATTGATGTTGCCCACGTCTTGTATGTACATCTTTGTGGTGTAGTTGCCTGTAGTATAGCTGTCTTGCATCCTGTCATAATTCTGGCGGCTGCCTGGTTTTATATTTCCATTATCATCAGTATCCAGTCCGCAGCCGTCAATGATACAGCGCATATAGGATTGTTTCTGCTGGGCGGCATTGCTGGCATCGCTATAGGCGAGATTTACGAAACAATTCTGGCAATGGTTAGTCTCAGCACCATTTGTGCCTGCATCGAACAAACTGTCGCGACGAACAACCAATTTGGTCAGGTCAACCTTGGCGTACTGGAGAATGTTCCTATAAGTATTGGCGAGCGATGCGCTTTCAGATCTCTTGCTCCAAAGGCCATCCCAAAGTATGTAGGCCAAGATATGTGAAATATACTTAGCCTGGTTGAGGGTAGGTAGGTTGGTGTAATACTGCTGGCCGTCGCCCTCGAAGAGCGACTGGCTGCTGTTGCCCTTGGGGGTGAGACTAACGAACCAAGAGTACTGACTGGGCAACACTTTCATCTTAAAATTGTTGTAAACCCCTTCTACACCATACTCCAGATATTCTTCGCGTACCATCTCTGGAACGCCTGAAAGTTGGACGCAGAACCAGAGGGCACCGTCCTCATCCTTCACCACGTCGCCTATACGATAGTAGGAGTCGCCATAGTAGCTGTCACCATCTCCCATCGTCATATCCTTGGTAGCCACCTCGGGGTCATTGTTCAGGTCTATCCCATGCAGTTTATTATAGACATACACTTCCTGGACACCACTGATGGCAGTCTTCTCGTTGTAGTTACCATTGCTGCTGAGTTGCTCACCAGTCTTGTAGCGCACGTACCAGCGAAGGGCATTGTCGTTGTCGAAGAACTTACCGTTGACCGTTCCTACCTTATCTCCGGTCTTGGCATCGACGATGATGTCGTGCATGTCCTTCTTAGGCTTGGAAGTGGTTGCGTCGTGCATGTTCGACTTCTTGCCGGTACCGTTCTTATAGACGGCCTCATACAGGTAACACTTCCAA
>CACZVN010000033.1 GCA_902784615.1 uncultured Prevotellaceae bacterium
CAGCCTTTGGAAATCAAAAATATCCAACCAAAAGAAATCCTCCCTATAGTAGGACAAGTGGAGGCGTGAGATAAAAAGGTATATAATCGTATAGAACATATCAGAATAGCTGAAGCAACCAGAATCAGGGATATGATGTGGGAATATGGTGCTGGTAATCATTCTCCACAAGAATATCAACAACTAATGAATAGACTTAATACTGGAATGCTTCTGGAAACCCCTAAATGATATAGTAACTATGAAGTAATCTGATGAGATTGAGCTACCACACCATCTAACCACTCACATAACGAATGGGATATCCTAAATACACTTGTAGAACATGCAAATTTTAAGGTAGTTGATCCAACTTTTTGAGATCGAGATAAATATGTAAAAGATGTCATAAGTCAACATCCAAATAATATTTATGTACTCTGATGTTCATCATATGCTTTGGGAGATAAGGACCTCTACAATTCTTGGGATCCTAATTATTTAAAAAATTTTTATAGAGCAAAAAATTTATTGGTTTTTGTTGCTTGATCAAATATATGAAGTAAAAATGGAGTATTAAAAAATAAAATATATCATGAAAATGTAAACTGAGATGAACATTGAGTTTATGGAGCTCCTTCCAGCGCAAATTGAAGAAACGATAACAGTGTAGATAGACATCTATTGGTAACGATATGAACTGATTTCCGCTGAGATATAAACCAGACTAAAGAGAAATCTGAGAGCAGCAAGTTTCCTGTATGATTCCATAACGACGTATTGTTTGCTGGACGTGCTTTCCCATATGTATCATGATCAAATAATCAAGTGACATGAGAACCTTGAAAGTATGCTACATCCTACACGAACTATACGAATGTAGCTATAATAGATTTATGTTTCCAAATGTTCGCTGAAGTGAAGGATGTAGATAAATTATTAGAAATGATTAGATCAACAGCCTTGACTGACTATATCAGGTTTGACCTGAATTGAGACGGTGACACGGACGATGACATTGACGGCCAGCCTGAATCACAGCCACTCATCCTGATGAATCCTGCTGGCTTCTTCCAAAAATACCTTATGCCTTTGAACCTCCCTGCCAACATTAAGACCGATGAAACCGTCGCCTTGGAGAAGGGCTACTATCATGGCATCATCTTCGACATCCCCGGCACAGAAGTTCTCATCGATGGCGAGTGGACAGCCTTCAGCGACAATAACAAAGACCTGATCCTCGCCCAGAACCCAATGACCCTCCAGTGGAGGATCAACGGTGACCTGCTCAGCAGGTATGGCTACAAGCAGGGCGACACCCTTACGGGCCAGGTCCTCGTGGTCGATGACCAGTGGAACGGCCTCAACATCACCAAGGACTTCTCCGTCAGCATAGAGGCAGGTGGTCCTGATGCCATCCACTCAACCGTGCTTGGCCTTTCTGCCGAAACCTGGTACACCGTCGATGGCCTCCGTCTCGATACCAAGCCCACTAAGCCAGGCGTCTATGTAAGGAACGGACAGAAAATCATCGTCAAATAGTCAGCAGCTGAATGGCGATTGTCATTCCTGCAAGTTGTGGCGGTGGCGGTAGTGAAGACGCGCCACAGCCTCAACCTACGCCACAGCCTACCCCAACACCAACACCTGAGCCCGAGCCACTGCCCGATATCTCAGGCTTGGATAACCTGAAAAGTTTTCAAGTAGATGTGGAGACCGACCTGCTCAGCGGCATCACCTTTGGGAATGGTGCGGAACTGACGAAGGTGGAGATAGAAAAGGACGGACAGCGCAGTGAGGTTGCTGATCCCAAGCACTTCACCCCCGACTATCCAGGCACGTGCAGCATCATCCTCTCCGTGAAGAGCAAGGACGGCACGATAACGGAATACAAGGCAGAGAACCTGACCATCAAGCCACTCGACTATGCAGACGGCACGCTTGAAGTCATAGATATCATCAAAGAGACCTATCCATGGTACAATAATCTCCAACAGTCAACTAAAGACTTCATATATCCACATCTAATGGCATCATACGCAGCATGCAACTGGTCTAAGCTAGATAATAGAGTACATATCATCATGGGAGAGACTCCTAATGCAGATGACGTAGAAAATATATGACAATCTAGTGAACCATGAGATAATCCATGAGAACATGCATATGAATGATATTACCGCCTTAAAGCAATATCTCCTGAGGCTACCATCAAATGATGTCTAGGTGGAAGACGAACTCAATTAGAAAAATATATAAATCAACATCCTGATAAAGTTTTTTTGGTAAGTTGTGCTGCCGACACATGATGATGAGCTACACGAGAAAAACTCATAAAAAATCAAGATACACAACCTACTAAAAACATCCTAGAAAAAGAACACGTAATAATCTCTATTGCGAATGGAAATCAATATAATACAACATGGAGAGTATATAATGAAAATGCTAAAAATGGAGATTCATACAGTTCTGCCTCAATAAATAGTAAACTAAATAACAAAATTACCGTAGTATGATATAATTCACAATGAGATGATAATTATTTTGCACCAAAAAATATTTGATGATTGAAAAGTGCAATGCCTGTGTGATATGAAAAAAATAAATGAAATATAGTCATGCCAATGATTCCTTTAATATGATCAAATAATAGAGAAGATAAAAATTCTAGTTCATCATATCCAACTGCAGTAACTAGTGGAATAATATGAAACGCAATATCTATCATCATGGCCTCTCATCCATGAATCACCGCAGAGGATGCTATGACCATTATCGTCAATCAGTATCTCAGGGAAGAGACCTTTCAGTATATGGATGAGACGACGAATGGCCAACTCGTGGATGGCGGCAAATGGTACTTCATCGAGATACAGCAATTGCTCGACCATGAGCTGCTGCAGGCAGATCAAATCAACAGCCTCCAGTTCAGCGCCGACGAGGTGGAACTGCCCTTCCATCAGGGGCTCTGCTATGCAGGCTTAGGAGTGCAGTTCGAGTATAAGGGCCAGAGGTACGACTGCATCGAGACCAACCTCTCCACCATGAAAGAGGCCCTGAAGTCAGGCGCCATCAAGTGGTATTGGAACAAGGATCGCTTCAAGAAATATGGCGGCACAGACTCCGCCACCCTGAAGGCCTACATCATCGATTGCAACTACAACCGCATCCCCGACCTCCAGTTGGAACTCATCAAGAACATACAGTAGTAAGGCACATCGGGGTCTGGCCCTGCGCTGTGCGCAGTGTAATGTGTTCAATAAGAGAGGCACCAAACTTGATGCCTCTCTTAATTGTCATCTGTAATCTATTACAATATGTTATGTTGTTTCAACCATCTCTTCCCAAACGGGGTATAGCTGAAAATGAGAAACAATATACACGGAACACCTACAAATAGAAATGCTAAGTATACTCCCATATATTCTTCATACACATGATGATTTATGTGAATATTATAGATTATCCTATGAGTTCGGTGAAACGATTTACCTAAAAAATGGACAGAGAGCCAAGGTCTGATCCTGTAATATTGCTCCCTGTCCTGGTTTTTAGTATTAGATTGATAACGTAAGTGCCGCTAATGTTGAGCGGCACTATTCATTATAGACTGATATTACCAAAGAAATACCAGTTACCCCAGATCAGGCGGACCTCATAGTCGCCGGACAGGGTGGTGGGCAGAACCACTGAGTTGACACCTGCGGGAAGAACCGTCTCATAATAGACAATGTCCTCCCCACTAGAATCTACTAGTTGAAGTACATAGTCAGGATGTGCACTCACCGTAAAGACGTTGCCTTCAATCTCAGCGGAAGGTACATAAATAGGACCACGTGGGGCGTCATTTCCTGTTGACCCCTGATCAATAATACCTGCTGTCAGGTGAATCTGACCAGCCATGGCAAGTGCAGTCATGCCGCACCATACCATCAAAGAAACAAAAAATCTTTTCATAATTCTATTAATTTAGAAAATCGTCAGCGAAAGTAGGAAATATGTAGTAACAAAGCAAGTTCTAAGACGATTTCGAGTTAACAGATAATTCACAAAAGTGCGTAACTTTCAATGTGCCAAATGGTTAAGCAAAAAATGGCTCGTTTTGACCCGTAAAAGGGATTCTTCATGGATAATCGGATTTCGTAACTCCTTGAAAATCAAAGGATATGTCATATATGCGAACTCACTGAGAACCGTCCCCAGTGAGTTTTCACAGAAATTTCACAAGATTTTCGTAATCTACTGAAAATCAGATAATTTGCTGAACCAATTTATCAAAGGTATCTGGTGAACCATCGATGTCGAAGATCCTTAGTAAAAGTCGGGCGCGCTTCATGGAGATACCCGAGGCGGAGTTTCCCGTCAGGTTGGAGATTTCTTTAGGCGGAAAGAAGAGGCGCACGAGCATACAGATCTGGTAATCTGCCTGCGACAAGCTCTGCTTCTGGCTGTTCATCCTGGCATAGAAACCAGGGAGCACTTCGTCTATCAGGTCCTGGAGTTCCTGCCAGTCCCTTTTACTGATTCTTGCTTTGGGATTGAGCGCAGCATCCTTGAAATGGCGATAGACGGGGCTCGACATCAGTTGCTCATTGACATTCTTACTCCGTCTGATTTTCAGTTTCTCTTCCAGTTGACGGATTTGTATCTGATGCGCGCGCACGTCCATTTCCTTTTCCTCCACCAAGTCACCGATCTTAGTGTCCCTCATTTCCAGGGCTTCCTTCAGTTTATTCAGCTCATTCAGGGCCTTCTGCAAGTTGGCTTGCTCCTGGTCATACTGCGACAGCAACGCCCGCCGCTTCCTGCGGTAATGCAACCAAAGGGCAACGGCTATCAGGATGAGAATGGCGGTCAGGGTGATGACGGCATAGAGAGTCAACGTCTGACGGTGGGCTTTGGCGGTCATCTGCTGCGCCAACTGCTGTGAACGGCTGTAGTTATAGAGCGACTGCATGTGACGCAGATTGTCGGAATTGGTGGTGGCGAGTTGGTGGATACTCTGCTGGTAGCACAGATCGGCATATTTCGCCATGGAGTCCTTCTGCCCCGTCTGCTGGTAGAGGAGATACAGTCCGCGGTAGCCGGCCTCATTCTGCCCAGTGGCGTGCTCGGTCAGGAGCAACCGACGGAACATGATCTGGGCGGAATCAGTCTTCCCTATGGCCAGATAGTATTTGCCCTTGGAGTAATAGTGGAGGGTCTTGCGGGGGATGGGCTCTCCATCAACGAAGGCACTGGAGACTGACTCATAACGGGTGATGCATCGGCGGGCCTCTGCCGTGTCGCCACGGTCTGTCAGCAGGTTGATGACGGGACCCAGTGCCTGGGCGGCTTCCTCAGTAAGTCCGAGTCCTTCATACATGGCGGAAGCCTTCATCCGGATGGGGATGATAGAGTCTGGCTTGTCGAGCAGGTAGTAGGCATTGGCGCGCCGCTCGATGGCATTCGCTGCGGCCTTGTCATCGCCAGCCCGCAGGGCATAGCGGCGTTGGGCGTCGAGTTCCTGCATCATCTCGTAGGGGAGCAACTGTTGGTAGAACAGTTCTGCCATCTGGGCATGCAGACGCATCAGCAGACCGTAATCACAATCCGAACGGGTGGTGTCGGCACGGTCGGCGGCCTCATGGTAGGCCTCCAGGGCCTTGGGAGCCTCTGCCGCGTCGCGGTAGGCGCAGCCCAGCAGGTAGTAGGCGCGCACCTGTTCGTTGGCCGTCCCATGACGGTCCATATAGGCAGCGGCCGTCTGGATGGAGTCGATGCCGGTGATGGAGTCAAAGGCGGCGTTCTGGCGTTCTGCCCTGTCAAGCGTCTGCCTGTATGCCCCTCCCGAACAGCCCAGCAGCCACATAGCCCCGCTGATCAGGAGAATGATTGTTCTTGTCCTCTTCATTTTGTACTGCAAAGATACGAACATTTTTCCAATCCGCAAAATTTGTGGACAAGAAAATGATAATTAGGGACTTACAGAATTTTGTGAATTATTTGTTAACTCGTTTTTGCGAAAAAGTTTGGTACGTTGTCACTTTTTCCCTACCTTCGCGATGGCCCTGCGGAGGAACTCGTCGAGCACTGCGTCGGGATCCCGTTTGGTCTGAAGAAAATACTGACGGATACAGCTATCCTGTTTGGCCTGACCGGCCAGTGCGGTCATATCGCGAATCACCTTCTGGCGGTAACGCTCGGGAGATTCCACCAGAAGGGCCTCGTTGTCGGTCGCTACTGCGAGAAGTTCACGGAAGATCTCATCGTCGGTTCGCTGCATGTCGTTGTCGTTCTTTTCCATTTGGCTGCCTGTATATATAAAAAGGTGTGGGAGATGATTCCGCTTCTACCAGGTTTGCGACGACCTTTAAGGACGGAACATCAGACCACACCCTATACAGGGTGTTATCGAACCTCCTTATTCTTCCTTTTGTCGCAATTTGGTAGAAAGGATTCAATAACTCCAAGAGTAACCCACGAAAACGGCTGTTAGGCCGCTGCAAAGATACGAAATTATTCTGAATAGATAGTCAATAAAACAATAAATAAAGAAAAAAGGTACTAAAACTATGGATTTTACAGAGAAAGAGCCCGATTGCGGGTTAGGATGCCAGGAGGCAGACCGTTGTCCGCTGGCATCCAGACTGAAGGCATACGAACGAGGTATGCGACAGGCAGAACACCGAATCAATGAGACGTGCAGCAGGATTGGTCAGGTATTCAGGCAGATTGCCGATTCGTTACAGGGTGTGGCGGATGCAGAGACGATGGTTAGGCCACTGGCCAGATTGGACAGGGAGGATATGTTGCGGGAGTGTATCCGCAGGCTGATGGAGGAACGTGATGCTGACGGCTGTTTCCTGATGAAGCGCAAGAGTCAGTGGCAGGCAATCTACCGCATTCTGGTGGATCGGGGACTTGGTGTCGCCGAAGGTGACTATGCGGGTTTCGAACGCCTGGTCTGGCGCATCCAGCCTGCCGACTGCCGCATACCGTTCTCACTGAGTGCACTGAAGCAGATCACCAAGACGGGCTTCACCCGGCCTTTTGATCGTTGGACCTTTGACCCCGCCTACTTCAAGACACGCCGTCCCTACGACGAGATGGTCGCCGTCGCCACACGTTTCACCGAACTCATTGAGTACAGTTTTCAAAAAGCAGATTTATAACAAACTAATTACCAATATGTTAAGATTTTAGGATTTGTCCAGCCCCGTACTTTTTCCGGAACGTATGTCTTTTTGTCGTACCTTTGCAACCGCAATCGAGAGACAAAGGCAGTGCGCAGGCCGGAGGATCAAGGGCGCAAAGACAACAACATTATTAATCCTAAAATTTGAACACTATGTTAGAACTGAACATTTATCAGAACACTCGCGAAAATTCACCCAGCCTGGGTAAGTACTATGCCCGCGTAGAGTACAAGCAGACCCTCGGTATCGACGACATGGCCAAGCACATGGCCGAGCATAACACCCCGTTCTCCGTGGGCACCATCGCCGGCATCCTGAAGGACTTCGTGAAGTGTACCCGTGAGCAGTGTCTCAACGGCAACACCGTGAAGATCGACGACCTCGCCATCTTCAAGTGCTCTGTGGAGGCCAACGGTCTGACACTGGAAGAGAACTACAAGATCAACTGCGGTCTGGGCGGCATCCCCAAGAACGGTCCCGACGGCACTGGAGCCCCCGACTTCACCAAGCAGGCCCAGTATGCCGTGAAGAGCGCCAAACTGCTCGCACAGAGCACGGGCGAGTTCACTCGAGCAGAGTTGAACGACGATGCCTCCTTCCGCTGGACGAAAGCCGCCTCCGAGAAGATAGAGAGCATCGTGGATCCCGCTCCCAGCAACGGCGGCAGTGGCGATTAATCGAAAGGAGGTGAATCATGAAGAAACGTATGATTGAGATTGCGGTGAAGGTGATAGTAGCCGCACTCACAGCCTTT
The DNA here is from genome assembly GCA_902784615.1 of uncultured Prevotellaceae bacterium. Taxonomy (GTDB): domain Bacteria; phylum Bacteroidota; class Bacteroidia; order Bacteroidales; family Bacteroidaceae; genus Prevotella. The sequence goes on from CACZVN010000033.1 coordinate 7,915, forward strand.
CTGACGGCCATCACGACCACGAGTTGCCTTGGCTACGGGCCTATCCACCTCTAGAAAGGCCCATCGAAACATGCAAACGTTTGCATTTGCAACTTACACATTTTCAAGCCGATTGGAAACCACCAATCGGCTTTTTTGCGTATCTTTGCATCAGCATTATTGACAATCACTAAACTGCTCTGCGTATGAAAAGAATCTGCACCTCAATCCTCTTCCTCGCCGTGACCCTTGTCACGATGGCACAGGGATGGCCCAACGACTACAAGGGCGTGATGTTACAGAGTTTCTACTGGGACTCGTTCGAGGACACACAGTGGACAACACTGACGAAACAGTCTGCTGACCTGTCCTACAGCTTTGACCTGATCTGGATTCCGCAGAGCGGCAACTGCGGCAGTACCTCCATGGGATATGATGACCTGTGGTGGTTTAACGACTATAACAGTTCGTTCGGCAATGAGACGCAGTTGCGTACGATGATCAAGGCCTTCAAGTTGTTCGGTGTCGGCACCATCGCCGACGTGGTGATCAACCACCGCAAGAACGTGTCGAACTGGGTGGATTTCCCCAAGGAGGAATACAACGGCGTGACCTATGAGATGGTATCGACGGACATCGTGGCCAACGATGACGGCGGCGACACCAAGAAATGGGCCACGGACAACGGCTACAGCCTCAGCACTCACAACGACTCGGGAGAGGACTGGCCTGGCATGCGCGACCTGGACCACTACAGCGAGAACGTACAGACCATCGTGAAGGCCTATCTTGACTTCCTGCTCAACGACCTCGGCTACGCAGGATTCCGCTACGACATGGTGAAGGGCTACGGTGCTGAATATACTAAGATGTATAACCAGAGCGCCAAACCGGAATTCTCCGTCGGCGAGTGCTGGGACAGTTCAAGCACCATCAAGAAGTGGATCGACGGTACGGACAAGGAGAGTGCCGCTTTTGACTTCCAGTTCCGCTACACCATCCGCAACGCCATCAACAACGGCGACTGGAGCAAACTGGCTCAGAAGAACGAGGGCAGTTGGCCCCTCGTGAGCAACGACTTCGAGAACGGCAGTTACCGCCAGTGGGCCGTGACCTTCGTGGAGAACCACGACACGGAGAAGCGATCGAACGCCGCCCAGGATCCCATCAAGAAGGACACGCTGGCCGCCAACGCCTACCTGTTGGCTATGCCTGGCACGCCCTGCGTATTCCTGAAGCACTGGCAGGCCTACAAGCCCGAGATCAAGGCCATGATCGAGGCCCGCAAACTGGCTGAGATCGGCAACACATCAACCTACACAAATATAGAGAGCCAGAAGAAATACTATGCAAACACGGTGGATGACAAACTGCTGGTGGTCGTGGGCGACGAACAGCAGGTGACACCCGACGCCACCCAGTGGACGAAGATTCTCTCAGGTTATCACTACGCTTACTACCTGGCCAACACGCTAGAGACAGCCTGGGCCGACAAGGGCAGCGGCGAATTCTCAGAGCCCTTCGACGTGACACTCACCGCCGTCTCGGCTGACCCCGATGCGAAACTGTATTACGGAGTCATCAGCGTCGATACGGGTGACGTGTTGGAAGAGGGGAAAGTGGAGAGCGGTACCAAGATCAGTATCGACGCCAAGGAAGAGGTGGTCCTCTCGGTATGCCTGAGCCTCAGCAGCGGACTCACCGGCGCCATCAACCGCGTCTTCACCTACACGGAGCCGGAGGCAGAACCCGTCATCCCCGACTTTTGCCAGGTGAACGAGGGCGAGGTATGCGCCTTCTTCGAGGCACCTGAGGCCTGGACAAACACCATCCACTGCTGGGCATGGTCTGACAAACCATCGGAGAACTTCACGGGCGGCACATGGCCGGGCGTGGCCTGCGAGGAACTGGGAACGGCCCCCAATGGCAATAAGGTGTGGAAATGGACATGGGACGGCAAGAAGCAGAACAACTCATCTGCCACTCAGCCGCAGATGATCATCTTCAACAACAACGGACAGCCGCAGCAGGATGACCAGGTCTTTAAAAACGGCGGCTACTACATTAGAAAGGGTTTGCAGGGCGTGGTCACCCCCACGGCTATCCGCGACATACAGACCACGAAGGAAGGCGTCGTGAAAGTGTATTCCCTTGACGGCCGTCTGCTGCGTACGGTCAAGGACAGCCGTGAGGCGACGAGCGGACTGCCGAAGGGCATCTACATCATCAACAACAGAAAGTTCGTTCTTAAATAATTATAGTTAGTAATTGGCAGAAAAGGCAGCATCCTGATTGGGGGGCTGCCTTTTCTCATTTCAGGAGCGAGCGCAGGATAAACCAGCCGTGGAGCAGGATGGTCTGGACGCGTCCATAGTGGCGCTCCATAACATGATAGCGCTCCCAGAGTGACTCACGGTGATGGAGTGTCGTCTGACCCTCTTCAGTATAGTTGACCACCACCATGTGGAGGTTCAGCATCGGGACATTCTCCTTGGCCGCCGCCTTCATCACGCGGATGCACCAATCGACATCGGCGGAATAACGGTACTGTTGGTCGTAAGGTGTAGCGATGGCGAAGTCTGTACGGGCATAGAAAGCCTGGTGACAGACGAGCATACCCTGACGGAAGGACTTCCACGTGAGATGCTCAGGGGGAGAGAGGCGACGGTGATAGAGGAAACGGCCTTCGCCATCGACGATGTCGGTATCGCCGTAGAGGACGGCGGGGGCACATCGGGGACAGGCACCGTTGTGCACGTCTGCACACCGGAGCCAGTCCCCGATGTGCCCCACGATGCGGGAGACGGTGTCGGGAGCGGGCAGAAAGTCACCGGCGTTCAGGAAACAGACATAATCACCGTCGAGCGAGCGCAGACCCTTATTCATCGCATCGTAGATGCCCTTATCGGGCTCGGATGTCACATGTATGCGGTGACCGTTCTGGGCGGCATTCGAGCGCTCGACATAGTTGTTGACCATCTCCAATGTCCCGTCTGTCGAGGCTCCGTCGATAATCAGGTGGACGATGTCGGGATAGTCCTGGCTGAGCACGCTGTCGAGTGTGCGCTGCAACACCGATGCGGCGTTATAGGTGATGGTGACGTAAGTGATCCTGATGCTCATAGACTCTCTTTAACCAATTGGTGATACAGGTGGATGTATTTGTTGGCCACCACACTCTCAGCATATTTCCTGATCACCCGTTTCTTCAGGTCCTGAGGCTGCAGACGGGCATGGAAGGCCCAGTCGATGCCGTCGGCCAGACTGTCGGCAGAGAGATAGTCAGCCAGATAGCCGTTGACCTGATGCTCGATGATGTCGGCCTGTCCGCTATTACCGAAGGTCACGGGCGTACAGCCGCAGAGTTGTGCCTCGATGATGGTCTGACCGAAAGTCTCGTAGAGCGATGACGATACGACGACATCGGCCGCAGAATAAAGCTGTGACAACAGGACATGATCGTTGACATAGCCCATATAGGAAGTTGGCACAGGCATGTTTGCGAGGATGCGCTCGTCCTTGATACCACCAAAGAGCACCAAGCGAATATCCTGACGACTGTAGCGGCCGTCACTAATCAGCTTCTGCAGGGCGGCCGTCAGATAGTCCAGTCCCTTGATATCATCATCCACACGCGCCGCACCGAAGATGATATAGTACCGTTCGCTGCCCAGGGCCAGCATGCTCCTGGCATCCTGACGGTCGGTCATCGAGAACTGGGAGGTGGAGATGGCGTTAGGGATGACGGTAACGGACTGGTTGCCGATCAATGCACTCTTCCTGGTTCTGTCGGCCAGCCACTGACTGACAGCCACGAAATGGATGTTTGCCCCTGCCAACAGTTTCTGCTTCTTACGGAAGACGCGGTTGGAAAGGTCGTGTCTGGCGGGAAAGCGCAGGAAACGACAGTGGTGACATTCCGTCTTGTACTGCTCACAGGTATAGGCATGATGACAGATGGCCGTCGCCTCCCACATGTCGTGCATGGTCCACACGACAGGTTTCCCGCTCTGTAGAATCTTGCGGAGAGAGCGCAGTGAGAGAAAGCCCTGGTTGATCCAATGCAAATGGATGATGTCGGCCTCTTTGAACTCCGGCAGACGGGTGATGTCGGTACCCGTATTGGCGATCGACACCTTGAAGAGGTTCTTGCGGCTGAAGAGGTTGTTGAACCAGATGACCAACCGTTCGGCCAGGAAATGCCACTCCTCCAGCATGTGTCTGCCCAGAGCGACGACCGCGGGCGACTCCGTCTCCTTATCACGCACGAGCATCTTCGCCTTGACGCCGTTATTGTTCAGCGCAATCATCAGGCGTTGGGCAGCAACTGCCGCCCCACCCGTTCGTTCACTCGTATTGACAATCAGTACTCTCATTTTGCTGATACAAAGGTACATCAAGTTTTGTTAAAAACCAAGCAAAAAGTATAAATATTTGTTGTTACCGCACACAAACGGTTGATTTACGTCAAGAATAATGGGTAATTATACACTTATTCCATCATTATTCTTGTGGGAATGAAAAAAACGTCGTACCTTTGCATCGTCAAAAGGTTAATAGATTGTTTTAGGTTAGTAGTAATATTTATAGTTTTAGGTTTTTAGTTATTGGTAAGAGAAAGTTTTC
>CACZVN010000034.1 GCA_902784615.1 uncultured Prevotellaceae bacterium
GGCTTCTATCTATGTCCTGAAGAAGGAAGAGGGTGGTCGTCACACTCCGTTCGGAAACAAGTATCGTCCCCAGTTCTACCTCCGCACCATGGACTGCACGGGTGAGATTACTCTGCCCGCTGGCGTTGAGATGGTGATGCCTGGTGATAACGTGGAGATCACTGTTGAGCTGATCTACGCTGTTGCTCTGAACCCCGGTCTGCGCTTCGCTATCCGTGAGGGTGGTCGCACCGTTGGTTCTGGTCAGATCACAGAGGTTTATGAGGACTAATCCTCTCCTCTTAGTAAGACTAGCAAAAACTGGCATCGCCAGTACAAACTAGATACTAAATCCAAGCCCCCACTCATGGGTGGGGGCTTACTTACGGGAATAGCTCAGTTGGTAGAGCATCGGTCTCCAAAACCGAGGGTCGTGGGTTCGAGTCCTCCTTCCCGTGCTAATTACAAAGGATTATGAAGAAGTTTTTCGATTATTGCAAAGCTTGCTACGACGAGTTGGCCCACAAGACAACGTGGCCGACGCGTAAGGAGCTGACGCACAGTGCAGTGGTGGTCCTCTCGGCCTCACTGATTATTGCATTGGTCGTTTGGGCCATGGATTTTATCTTCAAGTCGTTTATGGGTATTGTTTATCCAGGATAACAGATAAGAACATCAAGGATGGCTCAGTCAGGAATGAAATGGTATGTGCTGCGCGCCGTGAGCGGCAAGGAGGCAAAGGTGAAGGAGTATCTGGAGGCTTTGCTGAAGAAGGATGAGATGCTTGCAGCCAATGTGGGTCAGATTCTTCTGCCGACGGAGAAGTATGCACAGCTCCGTAATGGTAAGCGTGTGGTGAAGGAGAAACTCTTCCTTCCCGGATACGTGATTGTTGAGGCTAACCTCCAGGGTGAGGTGGCCCATACGTTGCGTTTCATCCCCAATGTCCTGGGTTTCCTGGGAGGTCTTGATAATCCCTCGCCCGTCCGTCAGGCGGACATCAACAGGATCCTCGGTACGGCTGAGGAAACGATCATCCGCAGCGAGGAGCCCGTCGTACCTTATATGGTGGATGAGGCCGTGAAGGTGACCGACGGACCGTTCAGCGGTTTCAGTGGCATCATTGAGGAGGTGAATGCCGAGAAGCGCAAGCTGAAGGTGATGGTGAAGATATTTGGTCGTAAGACTCCTCTGGAGCTGGCCTATAATCAGGTAGAAAAAGAATAGGGCGCATGTTACGGTACGCCTGATTCTCTATATACGGCTGTGGGAGGCTTCCACTCCTGTGGCTTATATAAAAATCAATTAATAATAAACAGAAAATGGCTAAAGAAGTTGCTGGATTAATCAAATTACAGATTAAAGGTGGCGCTGCGAATCCCTCTCCTCCCGTAGGACCTGCTCTGGGTTCGAAGGGTATCACTTACTACACTGACAAGTCATTCTCTTTTGAGCTCAAGACACCTCCCGCAGCCGTACAGCTGAAGGAGGCTGCTAAGGTTAAGAGCGGTTCTGCAGAGCCCAACCGTAAGAAGGTCGCAAGTGTCACTTGGGATCAGGTTCGTGCCATCGCAGAGGATAAGATGAAGGATTTGAACTGCTTTACGGTAGAGTCAGCAATGAAACTCGTGGCAGGTACAGCACGTAGTATGGGTATCACTGTAAAAGGGGACTTCCCTGGTAAATAATTTATAACTTCAATTAAGACAATGAGTAAACTGACAAAAAATCAAAAGTTAGTCGCTGAGAAGGTTGAAGCAGGGAAAGCATACTCTTTGAAGGAAGCCGCCGAACTGGTGAAGGAAATTACCACCACCAAGTTTGAGGCTTCAGTTGATATCGATGTACGCTTGGGCGTTGACCCGCGTAAGGCCAACCAGATGGTTCGTGGCGTTGTGTCGCTGCCGAACGGTACTGGTAAGGTTACCCGCGTGCTCGCTCTCTGTACTCCTGATCAGGAGGCTGCTGCTAAGGAAGCAGGCGCCGACTATGTTGGTCTTGACGAATATATCGAGAAGATCAAGGGCGGTTGGACAGATGTTGATGTGATCATCACGATGCCGTCTTGTATGGGTAAGCTGGGTCCCCTCGGCCGTGTACTCGGTCCCCGTGGCCTGATGCCTAACCCGAAGAGCGGTACTGTTACTATGGATGTCGCAAAGGCAGTGAAGGAAGTTAAGCAGGGTAAGATCGACTTCAAGGTTGACAAGGCTGGTATCGTGCATACGTCAATCGGTAAGGTGACCTTCACCCCGGATCAGATCTTTGAGAATGCGAAGGAGTTCATCTCCACCATTATCAAGCTGAAGCCTGCTGCTGCCAAGGGTACATACATTAAGAGTATCTTCCTCTCAAGCACGATGAGTATGGGTATCAAGGTAGATCCTAAATCAGTTGAATAACTCGTTAAAAGATTAGACAAATGAAAAAGGAAGTAAAAGATACTATCATCGGGCATTCCCTCATTTCTATCTGGTAGATATTACCGGACTGAACGCAGAGAAGACCAGTGACCTCCGTCGGAAGTGCTTCAAGAATGAGATCAAACTGCTGGTTGTGAAGAACACGCTTCTCCACAAGGCATTTGAGGCTTCTGAGATTGACTTCACTCCGTTGTATGATTGCCTGAAGGGCAATACGGCCGTTATGTTCACACAGACGGCAAACGTACCTGCCAAGCTGATCAAGGAGTACAAGAAAGAAGGTATCCCCGCCCTGAAGGGTGCATATGCTGAGGAGAGCTTCTTCGTAGGTGCTGACAAGCTTGAGGAGCTGGTAGCTATCAAGAGCAAGAACGAACTGATCGCCGACGTTGTGGCTCTGCTGCAGTCTCCGATCAAGAATGTCGTTTCTGGCTTGAATGCTGGTGGCAAGGTTCACGGACTGCTTGACGCTATCGCTGAGCGTAACAAATAAGCGAACAAAGTAACATTCACATTAAAAACAATTAAAACATTTAAATAAAATGGCAGATATTAAAGCTATTGCTGAGCAGTTGGTTAACCTGACTGTAAAGGAAGTAAACGAGTTGGCAACTGTCCTGAAGGACGAGTATGGAATTGAGCCCGCAGCTGCAGCTGTTGCTGTTGCAGCAGGTCCCGCAGCTGGTGGTGAGGCCGCTGCTGCTGAGGAGAAGACTTCATTCGACGTGGTTCTGAAGTCTGCAGGTGCTGCTAAGCTCCAGGTCGTTAAGGCCGTTAAGGAGGCTTGTGGTCTTGGTCTGAAGGAGGCTAAGGATCTCGTTGACGGTGCTCCCGCTACCGTTAAGGAAGGTCTGAGCAAGGAAGAGGCTGAGAACCTGAAGAAGACCATCGAGGCCGCTGGTGCCGAGGTTGAGCTGAAGTAATCAGTACAACACTATACCAATGTGGTTGGGGACTCTCCAGTCGAGGGTTCCCGACCATTTTCTGTCTTAATAATTAAACAATATGGCTTCAAAAGTAATAGACAACAGAGTAAACTTTGGCAGCGTCAAGAATCCGATGCCCTTTCCGGACTTCCTTGATGTGCAATTAAAGTCGTTTAAAGACTTCCTGCAGTTGGACACTCCGCCTGAGGAACGCAAGAATGACGGCTTGTATAAGGTGTTCGCTGAGAACTTCCCTATCACCGACACGCGTAATAATTTCGTTCTTGAGTTCCTGGATTACTATATTGACCCGCCCCGTTACACCATCGACGAGTGCCTGGAGCGTGGTCTGACCTATAGTGTGCCTTGGTACGTTCGTTATCAACGGTGCCGAGCGTGTGGTTGTATCCCAGCTGCACCGTTCACCGGGTGTGTTCTTCGGACAGAGCGTGCATGCCAACGGTACGTTGCTCTATTCAGCCCGTATCATCCCGTTCAAGGGTTCTTGGATCGAGTTTGCCACCGACATCAACAACGTGATGTACGCTTACATCGACCGTAAGAAGAAGTTGCCTGTTACCACCCTGCTCCGTGCCATCGGCTTTGAGACAGATAAGGAGATTCTCCAGATCTTCGACCTCGCCGAGGAGGTGAAGGTAAACAAGGCTGCCCTGAAGAAGGTGATCGGCTGCAAGTTGGCCGCCCGTGTGCTGAAGAGCTGGAACGAGGACTTCGTGGATGAGGATACTGGTGAGGTGGTTTCCATCGAGCGTAATGAGGTGATCATGGAGCGCGAGACGGAGATTACCGACGACAATATGATGGAGATCCTGGAGAGTGGTGCTCAGACGATCCTCGTACATAAGGACGAGGCTGTCGCTCAGGACTACTCGATCATCTTCAACACCCTGCAGAAAGACCCGTCGAACTCCGAGAAGGAGGCCGTGCTCTATATCTACCGTCAGTTGCGTAACGCAGATCCTGCCGATGATGCCAGTGCACGTGAGGTGATCCAGAACCTCTTCTTCTCTGACAAGCGCTATGACCTGGGTGATGTGGGCCGCTACCGTATCAACAAGAAACTGGGTCTCGACACCAGCATGGATGTCCGCGTGCTGACGAAGGAGGATATCATTGAGATTATCAAGTACCTGATCCAGCTCGTGAACTCGAAGGCTGCCGTCGATGATATCGACCACCTGTCGAACCGTCGCGTACGCACCGTTGGTGAGCAGTTGTCGAACCAGTTCTCCATCGGTCTGGCCCGTATGAGCCGTACCATCCGTGAGCGTATGAACGTACGTGATAATGAGGTGTTCACACCGACGGACCTGATCAACGCCAAGACGATCTCCAGCGTAATCAACTCGTTCTTCGGAACGAACCCGCTGTCACAGTTCATGGACCAGACGAACCCGCTGGCCGAGGTGACCCACAAGCGTCGTCTCTCAGCCCTGGGTCCTGGCGGTCTGTCGCGTGAGCGTGCCGGTTTCGAGGTGCGTGACGTACACTATACACACTATGGCCGTCTGTGCCCGATCGAGAGCCCTGAAGGTCCGAATATCGGTCTGATCTCGTCACTCTGCGTGTATGCCAAGATCAATGAACTCGGCTTTATCCAGACTCCGTATCGTAAGGTGGAGAATGGTATCGCCAACCTGAATAATGAGGATATTGTCTATCTGACTGCTGAGGAGGAGGCCGAGCATATCATTGGTCAGGGTAATGCCCCGCTGAACGATGACGGTACGTTTATCCGTGAGGTGGTGAAGTGCCGTCAGGATGCAGACTTCCCCGTGGTGCCGCCGACAGACGTCGATCTGATGGACGTGTCGCCACAGCAGATCGCCTCTATCGCCGCTTCGCTGATCCCGTTCCTGGAGCATGATGATGCTCACCGTGCACTGATGGGATCGAACATGATGCGTCAGGCTGTACCTCTGCTCCATAACGAGGCCCCGATCGTGGGTACCGGTATTGAGAAGCAGGTATGTGAGGATTCTCGTACAATGGTGACCGCCGAAGGCGATGGTGTGGTAGAATATGTGGATGCCACAACTATCCGTATCCTCTATGACCGCACGGAGGATGAGGAGTTCGTCAGCTTCGAGCCCGCCATGAAGGAATATCGTATTGCGAAGTTCCGCCGTACGAACCAGAATATGACCATCGACCTGCGTCCTATCTGTGAGAAGGGACAGCGCGTGAAGAAGGGTGATATCCTGACCGAGGGTTATGCCACCGAGAACGGTGAGCTCGCTCTGGGTCGTAACCTGCTCGTGGCTTACATGCCTTGGAAGGGTTATAACTATGAGGATGCCATCGTGCTGAACGAGCGTATCGTCCGCGAGGATATCCTGACTTCCGTCCATGTCGATGAGTACTCACTCGACGTACGTGAGACGAAGCGTGGTGTTGAGGAGTTCACGGCTGATATCCCGAACGTCAGTGAGGAGGCCACGAAGGATCTCGACGAGAACGGTGTGATCCGCGTTGGTGCACGTGTGGAGCCGGGTGATATCCTGATCGGTAAGATCTCGCCGAAGGGTGAGAGCGATCCCTCACCTGAGGAGAAACTGCTCCGTGCCATCTTCGGTGACAAGGCCGGTGATGTGAAGGACTCTTCATTGAAGGCTAATCCTTCGCTGACGGGTGTGATTATCGACAAGAAGATGTTCCGTCGTGCCATCAAGGACCGTAAGTCGAAGCAGCAGGATAAGATCACGCTGGCCAAGATCGACGAGGAGTACGATGCAAAGGTAGGTGACCTGAAGGACATCCTCATTGATAAGTTGCTGGAACTGACGAAGGGTAAGACTTCACAGGGTGTGAAGGACTACACGGGTGCAGAGATCATCACCAAGGGCAGCAAGTTCACGGCTACCGCCCTCCGTAATCTGGAGTATGGTGATATCCAGATCAGCAACTGGACGAATGATGAGCATAAGAATGAGTTGATAGCCCAGCTGATTATCAACTTCATGAAGAAATACAAGTTGCTGGATGCAGAGTTGAAGCGCAGGAAGTTTGCCATTACGATCGGTGATGAACTGCCCAACGGTATCCTGCAGATGGCGAAGGTCTATGTGGCCAAGAAACGTAAGATCGGTGTGGGTGATAAGCTGGCCGGTCGTCACGGTAACAAGGGTATCGTGTCGAAGGTGGTGCGTCAGGAGGATATGCCGTTCCTCGAGGACGGTCGTCCTGTCGATCTCGTGCTGAACCCGCTGGGTGTGCCTTCACGTATGAACCTCGGTCAGATCTTCGAGGCTATCCTCGGTGCTGCCGGTAAGCGTCTGGGCGTGAAGTTCGCTACCCCGATCTTTGACGGTGCCAAGCTTGATGACCTCGCAGAATGGACGGACAAGGCCGGTCTGCCGCGCCTCTGCTCTACCCACCTCTACGACGGTGAGACAGGTGAGCGTTTCGACCAGCCCGCTACGGTAGGTATCACCTACTTCCTGAAACTCGGTCACATGGTTGAGGACAAGATGCACGCCCGTTCTATCGGTCCGTACAGCTTGATTACTCAGCAGCCGCTTGGTGGTAAGGCCCAGTTCGGTGGCCAGCGTTTCGGTGAGATGGAGGTCTGGGCACTGGAGGCCTTTGGTGCCAGCCATGTGCTGCAGGAGATCCTGACCATCAAGTCGGATGATACCGTCGGCCGTTCGAAGGCTTACGAGGCTATCGTTAAGGGTGAGGCAATGCCGACACCAGGAATCCCCGAGTCACTCAATGTGCTGCTGCACGAGTTGCGCGGTCTCGGTCTGAGCATTACGCTTGATTAAAAAGGTAAATAAGTAAAACGAAAAAAGAAAAACTGAAATATGGCTTTCAAGAAAGATTCAAAGGTAAAGAGCAATTTTACGAAGATTACCATTGGCCTTGCCTCCCCGGAAGAGATCCTCGAGAGCAGTTTTGGCGAAGTGACCAAGCCGGAGACCATCAACTACCGTACCTACAAGCCGGAGCGTGACGGTCTGTTCTGCGAGCGTATCTTCGGTCCGACGAAGGACTATGAGTGCGCCTGCGGAAAATACAAGCGTATCCGTTACAAGGGTATCGTCTGCGACCGTTGCGGTGTTGAAGTGACGGAGAAGAAGGTGCGTCGTGAGCGTGCCGGACATATCGAACTGGTGGTGCCCGTGGCACATATCTGGTATTTCCGTAGCCTTCCCAATAAGATCGGTTATCTGCTCGGACTCCCCACGAAAAAGTTGGATGCAATCATCTATTACGAGCGTTACGTTGTGATTCAGCCGGGTGTCATGGCTGGCAAGAAGGACGGCGACGGCAACGATGCCATCGGTTCTAATGTCTTTGACCTGCTCTCAGAGGATGAGTACAACGATATCCTGGATAACTACGTATCTCCGGATAATGACTATCTGGATGACAGTGATCCCAATAAGTTCATTGCCAAGATGGGTGCAGAGGCTATCTACGACCTGCTTGTCCGTCTTGACCTCGACTCTCTGTCATACGAGTTGCGCGACCGTGCCAACAGCGACTCTTCCATGCAGCGTAAGAACGAGGCTTTGAAGCGCCTGCAGGTGGTGGAGGCATTCCGTCAGAGTGTGGAGAAGGGCATCAACCGTCCCGAGTGGATGATCATGAAGATCATTCCCGTCACACCGCCGGAGCTTCGTCCGCTCGTACCGCTGGATGGTGGCCGTTTCGCTACATCCGACCTGAACGACCTCTATCGTCGTGTGATCATCCGTAACAACCGTCTGAAGCGTCTGATGGAGATCAAGGCTCCTGAGGTGATTCTCCGTAATGAGAAGCGTATGCTCCAGGAAGCTGTCGATTCACTGTTCGACAACAGCCGTAAGTCATCTGCTGTCAAGAGCGAGAGCAACCGTCCGCTGAAGTCTCTGTCCGACTCCCTGAAGGGTAAGCAGGGCCGCTTCCGTCAGAACCTGCTCGGTAAGCGTGTTGACTACTCAGCCCGTTCGGTGATCGTCGTGCCCGTTCGGTGATCGTCGTCGGCCCAGAACTGAAGATGGGTGAGTGCGGTCTGCCGAAGTTGATGGCCGCCGAACTCTATAAGCCGTTCATCATCCGTAAGCTCATCGAGCGCGGTATCGTGAAGACGGTGAAGAGCGCCAAGAAGATCGTGGATCGTCGTGAGCCGGTGATCTGGGATATCCTGGAGAACGTGATGAAGGGTCATCCCGTGCTCCTGAACCGTGCACCGACACTGCACCGTCTGGGTATCCAGGCTTTCCAGCCGAAACTCATCGAGGGTAAGGCTATCCAGTTGCACCCGTTGGCATGTACGGCCTTCAACGCCGACTTCGACGGTGACCAGATGGCTGTCCACCTTCCGCTGTCCAACGAGGCTATCCTCGAGGCACAGTTGCTGATGCTTCAGAGCCACAACATCCTGAATCCTGCCAACGGCGCACCTATCACCGTGCCTTCACAGGATATGGTGCTGGGTCTGTACTATATCACCAAGATCCGTCCGGGTGCCAAGGGTGAGGGTCTGACCTTCTACGGTCCCGAGGAGGCTATCATCGCCCATAATGAGGGTAAGTGTGACCTTCACGCACAGGTAAAGGTCGTGGTTGATGATATCGTCGATGGCAAGCCCGAGCGTCACATGATTGAGACTTCTGTCGGTCGTGTGATTGTCAACGGCATCATCCCGAAGGAAGTGGGCTATGTCAATAAGATCATCTCTAAGAAGAGTCTGCGCGACATTATCGCAGATGTGATCAAGAACGTCGGTTTCGCTGAGGCTTGTGAATTCCTTGATGGAATCAAGAATCTCGGTTACCGTATGGCTTATCTGGCTGGTCTGTCGTTCAACCTCGATGATATCATCATCCCGAAGGAGAAGGCAGAACTGATCAAGAAGGGTAATGACGAGGTGCGTCAGATCACCGACAACTATAATATGGGCTTCATCACCGATAACGAGCGTTACAATCAGGTTATCGATACATGGACGCATATCAACAATGATATCGGTAATGTGCTGCTGAAGCAGATGACCGAGGCAGACCAGGGCTTCAATGCCGTATTCATGATGCTCGACTCAGGTGCCCGTGGTTCTAAGGACCAGATCAAACAGCTCTCTGGTATCCGTGGTCTGATGGCCAAGCCGCAGAAGGCTGGTGCCGAGGGACGTGGTACGATTGAGAACCCGATCCTGTCGAACTTCAAGGAGGGTATGTCTGTGTTGGAGTATTTCATCTCTACTCACGGTGCCCGTAAGGGTCTGGCCGATACGGCCATGAAGACGGCTGACGCTGGTTACCTGACCCGTCGTCTGGTTGATGTCTCTCACGACGTGATCATTACCGAGGAGGACTGCGGTACCCTGCGTGGTCTGCAGTGCACCGCCCTGAAGAGTGGCGACGAGGTGATCTCCAGTCTGTCTGAGCGTATTCTCGGCCGTGTGTCAGTACACGATGTGGTTAACCCGAAGACTGGTGAGATCATCGTCGAGGCTGGTGAGGAGATTACTGAGAGTATTGCCGAGGCTATCGAGGCTTCCGATATCGAGAGCGTAGAGATCCGTTCCGTACTCACCTGTGAGTCGAAGAAGGGTGTCTGTATGAAGTGTTATGGCCGTAACCTTGCTACCCGTCGTATGGTACAGAAGGGTGAGGCTGTCGGTGTGATTGCCGCTCAGGCTATCGGTGAACCGGGTACTCAGCTGACACTCCGTACGTTCCACGCTGGTGGTGTGGCTGGTAACGCCGCTGCCAATGCCAGCATCGTCTCTAAGTACGAACGTGCTATGATCGAGATGGAAGAGGTACGTACTGTACCTTTCGACGAGGATGGACGCGACTGTGAGATGGTGGTCAGCCGTCTGGGTGAACTCCGTTTCGTGGATCCTAACACGAAGATTGTACTCTCTACCGTGAACGTGCCTTACGGTTCTTCACTCTACTTCCGCAATGGCGACGAGGTGGGGAAGGGTGACAAGATCGCCCAGTGGGATCCGTTCAATGCCGTGATCGTTACCGAATATGCTGGTAGGCTGAAGTTCAACGATGTCATTGAGGGTGTTACCTTCCGTGCTGAGACTGATGAAACGACCGGTCTGACTGAGAAGATCGTCACTGAGTCGAAGGATAAGTCAAAGGTGCCTACCTGTGACGTCATCGGTGCTGACGGTGAGGTCATCGGAACCTATAACTTCCCTGTGGGTGGTCACGTGGTCGTTGAGGACGGCCAGACCGTCAAGACTGGTGAGACCCTCGTGAAGATCCCGCGTGCTGCAGCCAAGGGTGGTGATATCACCGGTGGTCTGCCGCGTGTCACCGAGCTCTTTGAGGCTCGTAACCCGTCGAACCCCGCTGTCGTCTCTGAAATCGACGGTGAGGTCACCATGGGTAAGGTGAAGCGCGGTAACCGCGAGATCGTCGTCACTTCCAAGACGGGTGAGCAGCGCAAGTATCTCGTATCGCTGTCGAAGCAGATCCTGGTACAGGAGCACGATGCCGTGCGCGCAGGTACACCACTGTCCGACGGTGTGATCACGCCTGCCGATATCCTGGCCATCAAGGGTCCCACCGCTGTTCAGGAGTATATCGTGAACGAGGTACAGGATGTCTATCGTCTGCAGGGTGTGAAGATCAATGACAAGCACTTCGAGATCATCGTCCGCCAGATGATGCGTAAGGTTCAGATCAACGAACCGGGCGACACCTCGTTCCTCGAGCAGGAGATCGTTGATAAACTCGACTTCGCTGAGGAGAACGACCGTATCTGGGGTAAGAAGGTGGTCACCGACGCCGGTGACTCCGAGAACCTGCAGAAGGGTCAGATCGTGACGGCCCGTAAGCTGCGCGACGAGAACTCCATGCTGAAGCGCCGCGACCTGAAACTCGTTCAGGTGCGCGATGCCGTGCCCGCCACCTCTACGCAGATCCTGCAGGGTATCACCCGTGCCGCTCTCCAGACGAAGTCGTTCATGTCGGCTGCTTCGTTCCAGGAGACCACGAAGGTGCTCAACGAGGCTGCCATCCGCGGTAAGGTCGATCATCTGGAGGGTATGAAGGAGAACGTGATCTGCGGTCACCTGATTCCTGCCGGTACCGGTCTGCGCGAGTTCGAGAAGATTATCGTAGGTTCCAAGGAGGAGTATGAGCGCATTCAGGCTAACCGCAAGAACGTGCTCGACTTCGCAGAGGAAACTGTACTTGACGAATAATTAATTTTCTTTTTCTACTATAGAGAGGGGGCGTTGCAGGTCTGTGCAGCGCCCCCTTTTTTTGTCCTGCATCCTTTCATAATGTGGCTATAAAGTTTGGCCATTTCGGTTTTTTTTCGTATCTTTGCAGTGATGAAGAGAAAAGGGTCAATATATTATCTTTTTTGCCTGTGCATCCTGTGGATGACGGCCAGTTGTGGGGGCAATGGTGCGCAGATGCGCCAGCAATTGGAGACACTGGAACAGCAGAACCGCAGCGGTGAGCAGATGCTCAACGACTCATTGGCGGAGTCGCTGGTGGCATATTTCGATCGTCATGGCAATGCCAATGAACGGATGCGCGCCCGATATATCCTCGGGCGCACCTACTACTGTCTTGGCGAACTCCCTCGCGCCCTCGAGACCTACTACGAGGCCGCCGACTGTGCCGACACCACCGCCGCCGATTGCGACTTCGCCAAATTAAGCCGCATCCATGCGCAAAGTGCTGCTGTATTTCATTTACAGGTTCAACCTCGCAGCCAGTTAAAGGAGTTGAGACTTGCAGAATATTATGCAAAGAAGGGCAAAGACACTTTAATGGCAATAGAATGCTATGCTCAACAGGCTGATGCATATGATTATCTTCATAATGCCGATTCCGTTATTGTTGTTAGGGAATGTGTGGCTCAACAGTTTATGAATATTGATAGAAGTAACCGCGCAGCTCAAACTTTAGGTAGCGCGATTACTTCTGCATTAGAGAAGAAAGATATTGTTAGGGCAAAGAAATATATGCATCTTTATGAATCAGAATCTGGTCTTTTTGATGTTCAGGGAAATATAGAAGAGGGACGTGAAACTTATTATTATGCAAAAGGTCAATACTATTTAACTATTAATGAACTTGATTCTGCTGAAAGAATGTTTCGGAAAGAATTAAGAGACGGCAAAGATTTGAACAACCAGATCGCGGGTTGCAAGGGTTTGCAAGAGGTGTTTGTACATAGAGTAATCTCCGATTCTATTGCAAAATACGCGATGCTTTCTTATCAATTAAATGACTCAGCATATTCTCTGTCCGAGATGCAAAATGTGCAACAATTGCAGGCGTCATATAACTATAATTATCATAAGTTTTTCGCCAAACAAAAGGATTTTGAGGCAAAGATTGCTTGGTTGATATCTATTATTGTTATTGTCATTTCTATATTGTTATTGTGGGCTTTTTTCAAACGCTATTATCTATTTAGGAATATTGCATTGGATTATCGGCTTCGTAATGCTAATATTACTCGTCGTCTTCATCAGATGGCTAAGAACCAGCCAATTCAATATCCAACATTTATGGACTGGCAAGAACTTCGTTTGCTTGTCGAGAAAGAAATACCTACATTTTACCAAATTGTTCATTCCACCTTGGAATCCCCTCTTAGTGACATGGAATATGATGTCTGTCTTGCCACTCGGGTTCAACTATCCCCAATAGAGATTTCTAAGTTAAAGCAGTGCTCTCCGTCAAGCATTACAAAAATACGTAAGAAACTATTGCAAGTTATTTTTATGAAAGATGGGAATAGTGAAGATTTTGACAAAGAAATCATCAAAATAGGAATGGTAAAACGCTTTCACTTCATTTAGTAAAATCATTTTCCTGGCTGTTTCTTGCCTAAAACCTTATAATATCATAACTTTGCAATGACAACATTGTCATACGGTTAAAAACGTAAGGTTATGAAAAAATTACTATTAGTTTTTGCGCTATTATGCAATGGGGGAGGAATAAATCCTCTATGGGCGCAACATCAGATACCCATGCACATTATTGATCAAAGTGGTACAAGCGCAGGTAATACCCTTGCTCCTCCTCGTCCGTGGTACATCACACAAGATGATTATGTACTTACTATGCCTGCCTTTGAGGAAAACCTTACTCTTCAACTGCGTGATGTGAACAACACGGTGGCCTATTTTACTTTTGTTCCTGCAGGTACAACTCAGGTCATCCTACCCTCTACGCTCTCAGGTAACTTTGAAATACGCTTCATCCCTTCATCCACATTCACATATTATTATAGGGGATACCTTGTGTTATAGTGTATAAGTGATACATATCAAATCACGAAACAATAAATATAAAAGTATGAAAAAGTTATTTTATTTAGTGATAATCTTGCTGGCTGCCTGTACTAGCAATGATGACAACCTAGGCGAAAACACAAAAGAACAGAGTGAACCCCTGTCACTCCCAAAGTCTTTAATTCGTTCGGTTGATGATGCTATGAAAATAGCTCAGCAATCCATAGCAATGCTTGACAAAACTAATACAAGAACAGATGGAAGTTTTAAGCGGAGAATAGACTTGGCAAACGGTGTGAAGACTATCGTATCAAATGGAACTCGTAGTGAGAGCAGTGGAAGAGATACTCTGATGTATGTGTTTAACTTTGAGAACAACGAGGGTTTTGCCGTTGTTGCAGCTCCCAGATATGTGGAGGGCCTGTTGGCAGTTACAGAGAGCGGCCATTATGATCTTGACACTCCTTCGGAGATAGAGGGGTTTGAGATGTTTATGGATATGGCCGAGAAATATGTCAGTGGAAAGAATGGTGAACCTTTCATACAGTTGATTGATTCTATTGTATGTATTGGCCATAGTTACGTTGGTCCTTATGTCACTGTGAGATGGGGACAATCTCTTCCAGAAGGAGAATTCTGCCCAAATGGCATAGCGGGATGTGCTAATACTGCATTAGCCCAAATCATGTCTTACTATCAGCATCCACAAAGCATTGATTTGACTTACCCGGGCGCAGACAAAACAAACCAGCAGCTTAATTGGTCTGCTATGAAATCTCATCCAACAGGACACTCTCGATGGAATTGTTCTGTTACAGATTCTGCTACCCATACTTCTATTGGCAGACTGTGTAGGCAACTCGGAGAAATGACTAATAGTGATTACAGCAATTGGACATCAACAAGTACTCCTTCTTTTATTATACCATCAGCAATAACTAATCTTGGATACCAAACCAGTACATGGACGAGTTATAGTGAGTCATATATCCGTAACAATCTTAATGATGGGAAAATCATGTTTATAAAGGGGTATAAAATAAATGAAAATGGCGGTCACGGATGGGTTGTTGATGGTTATGATGCGGCGACATATCAAAGACAGACCTACGCGCATCCTTTTGGTACTGTCAATCCTATTTGGTGGTTACAATCTATTGGTGATCCTTATACTGTTTATTTGTATCATTTCAATTGGGGATGGTATGGGATAAACAATGGGTACTTCAATGCTAATGTATTTGATACATCAGCAGTTCAATTCCCTGATACCGACTCTAATTATGCTAATTATAATTATGGCCGAGGTGTGGAGCTGCTTTTGATATGGCACTAGTTTTAATCTTAAACAAAGATACAATTTGTATGTTAAGTGTTAAACTATCACAAATAACCATGGATCCATGCAGTATTTCTGAGGTTTAGCTGTTATATTTGTAGAACTATTAAATTCAAGAAGATGAAAAGAGTATTTGTGAAAGCAGGATTGGCAATGTTGGCAATGGGATTGCTGACGGCATGTAGCAGTAGTAATGACATAGAGAGTGTGCGAGAGCAGCCCGGACAGGAGCAGTTGGGCCAGGCTGATCCTAAGGATGAGCAGGAAGAACAGGAGCCGGAGGCCCAAGAGCCTGATGACGAGGTGGTGTATATGCTGCCCCAGACCCGTGCTATTGAACTGACGCAGGAGCAGAGGGCATTTGCCAAGAAGAACAACGACTTCACCTTTAACTTCTACCGTACCCTTCATGCCTCACAACAAGAGAAGAAGAGCAACGTCACCTCGCCCCTGAGCGTGACCTACGTGATGGGTATGCTCAACGATGGCGCTACAGGAAAGACGTCAGAAGAGATCACGAACGTGCTGGGCTTCGGCGATGGCGACAAGACCGCCCTTAACGCCTATTGCCAGGCGTTCATAACACAAGCACCGCTGGCCGATCCCAGCGTCACGTTAGAGATGGCAGACATCGTTGCAGCCGACGATGATGTGGTGTTTGAAGACCAGTACAAGAAGGACATGCAGGATTATTACGAGGCAGAGGTAACATCGCTCGACTTCGCCGATCCTGCTTCGCTCGACTATCTCAACGGCTGGTGCAACGAGAAAAGCCATGGCATGATTCCGGAAATCCTCGACGAACTGAGCCCTGAAGTCAAACTCGTGTTGATGAATGCCATCTACTTTAAGGCCTCCTGGACGGAGAAGTTCGACGAGAAGGACACCAAGGTGGAGACGTTCACGAAGGCAGATGGTACGAACGTACAGGTGCCCATGATGAAAAGGAATGCCGACATCCTGTATAATGCCAACGACATCTTCTCGTCAGTCTGCCTGCCATTCGGCACTGGCGACAGGTATCTGATGTATGTGCTGCTCCCCTCGGAGGGCAAGACGGTTGATGACGTCATCAATGCGCTCACCAACGACTATTGGGAACAGAACAGACAGGGCGAACCTACCTGCGTAAAACTGAGCCTGCCCCGCTTCGAGACGGATAGCGACTTCAAACTTAACGAGATCATCAGCCAAATGGGTGCTCCTACGATGTTTGACATTGATAAGGCCGAGTTCCCCAACATGAGTCAGAACTACAAGAATCTGTATGTTAGTCTGATGAAACAGAAGGCCGCTATTGAGGTGTCAGAAGAGGGCGCGAAGGCCAGTGCTGTGACGGTGGCGACCATGGATTTGTCTATGAACCTCTTCGATAAGACGGCAACCTTCAATGCCAACCGTCCATTCGTCTATCTGATCCAGGAATGGGACACCGGCGCCATTTTCTTCATCGGTACTTTCCAGGGTGACTAATCGCGCGTACGCGCGATAGGAGGGATAAGCCAAAAACAACCCGCTCATCCCGCCTATCCAACACTGAATGTAAAAAACTTACGTGTGGGATAGGCGGGATGAGTGGGTTAATAAGTGAGTAAGACAACTATACGCCTGCGCGCGCGTAAGAAAGCCTCCAATTCTCGAGAGAATTCACCCAAGCGGAGCCACGATAGGAAAAATTGAAGGCTCCGCAGGAAAATTTGGAGGCTCCGTAGGAAAGTTTAGTGGCACTTATATTCTGATTATGACAGTCCCTCGATCTTTCCATTCTCGATGGTAATGCGTTCGGCCTGCGGACTCTTGGGAAGGCCTGGCATGCGGAGCATGTCGCCAGCGATGGCCACGATCATCTCACTGCCGCAGTTGAGGATGATGTCGCGGATGCGGATGGTGAAGCCCTCGGGTGAGCCGTAGCGGGTGGAGTCGGCTGTGAATGAGAACTGTGTCTTGGCGATGCAGACGGGGTAGTGGGCGATCACTTTGTCTTCATCGGTGAAGGTGGCGCGCAGGGATTCGAGTTTCTTCTTGGCTGTCTTGCTGTATTCCACGGCCGACGCGCCATAGATACCCTTGCACACCTTTTCGATCTTGTCTTCCAGACAGTCAGCCTCCTTATAGGTGAAACGGATGGGGAGGGGCTGCTGCTTGTCGATGGTGTCGATGACGGTCTGCGCCAGTTCTACGGCCCCTTCGCCGCCCTTGAGGAAGGCCTCGTTCACGGCAAAGCCGACACCGAGATCCTCACAGTTCTTGCGAACGATGTCTATCTCTTCCTCCAGGTCCGTGTTGTGGCGGTTCAGCGTCACCACCACGGGCTGCCCGAAGCCCTGCATGTTACGGATGTGGCGGTTCAGGTTCTTCAGGCCCTCCGTCAGTCCTGCGGCATTGGGCTCCTTGATATGCTCAAGATCCACGCCGCCGTGCATCTTCAGTCCCTGGGTGGTAGCCACGATCACCACCAGTCGCGGCTGTAGGCCCGTCTTGCGGCATTTGATATCGAAGAATTTCTCCGCTCCTAAGTCGGCGCCGAAACCGGCCTCCGTCACCACATAGTCGCCGTAGGTCATGGCCATCTTTGTGGCCACCACACTGGAACAGCCGTGGGCGATATTGGCAAACGGACCGCCGTGGATGAAGGCGGGCGTGTGTTCTGTTGTCTGCACGAGGTTCGGGTTAAGGGCATCCCTCAGCAGCACGGTGATGGCACCTGCCACGCCGAGGTCTTTGACTTTAAACAGTTTGCCATCGGCAGTGATGCCCAGCACGATGTTCTCGATGCGGCGCTGCAGGTCCTTCTCGCTGGTGGCGAGGCAGAGGATGGCCATCAGTTCCGAGGCTGGTGTGATGTCAAAGCCCGTCTCGGAGACCACCCCGTCGCCGCGCAGACCCGTCACCACATTGCGCAGGGCACGATCGTTCACGTCGAGCACCCGCTTCCAGAAGATCTCCCGCAGGGAGAATCCATCTTTGCGATACTGGTAGAGGTAGTTGTCGAGTAGGGCACTGATGGTGTTGTGGGCCGAGGTCACGGCGTGGAAGTCGCCAGTGAAGTGCAGGTTGATCTTCTCCATCGGCAGTACCTGGGCGTAGCCACCGCCCGCAGCACCGCCCTTCATGCCGAAACAGGGGCCGAGGGAGGGCTCACGCAAGGCTACAACGGCCTTCTTGCCGATCTTGTTCAGACCCAGTGTCAGGCCGATGCTGACGGTGGTCTTACCGATGCCCGCCTTTGTCGGACTGATGGCCGTCACAAGGATCAGACGGCTCTTCTTCACTTTCTCCTCGTCGATGAGCGATATGGGCACCTTGGCCATATACCGTCCGTAGGGTTCTATACTTTCCGGGTCAACGCCCAGTTGTGAAGCGATCTCGCTGATGGGCTTCAGTTCACATTCCCTTGCAATTTGTATGTCTGTCTTCATTGTCTTTTTTTAGTTATTCGCCTGCAAAGATAGTGAATTATCCGTGATTCACCAAATAATCGGTTTAAAGTTTGTCAGAACTGACAAAAAGGTGTATATTTGCAGTCAGTTTCCACCTTATTATATATTATAGAGATGAACGAGAACGAGAAAAAGCAACAAGGATTGCAGATAGAACTGCCACAGCAAGTGGCGCAGGGAGAGTATGCCAACTTTGCCATCATAACGCATGGTAGCAGTGACTTCGTGGTCGATTTTGCAAGGGTATTGCCTGGTGTGCCCAAGGCACAGGTATGCAGTCGGGTGATTTTGGCGCCCGAACATGCTAAACGGCTGTTGGGTGCTCTTCAGGAGAACATTATGCGGTACGAAAAAGAGTACGGTCCGATACGGATTCCGAACCAGGAACCGCGCACAATTGCCCCATTTGACCTCTCAAAAGGGGAGGCGTAAGAGCAATCTGTCATTAATTATTGCAAAAAGTGTTATACTTTGTTAAACATGCAAAGTGATAACACTTTTTCTTCTTTATATATTAGGTGGAATCAAAAAATAGTCGTACCTTTGCAGCCCGAAACGCCTTTCTGTGTGGGAATAGGCGGTGTAATGTGTTGAATATAAACAAAATATACATATAAATAATTTAAAGTTAAAGTATTATGCCTACAATTTCACAATTGGTAAGAAAAGGCAGAAAGGTGATTGTTGACAAGTCAAAGTCACCCGCGCTGGACAACTGTCCTCAGCGTCGCGGTGTCTG
Organism: uncultured Prevotellaceae bacterium; assembly: GCA_902784615.1. Taxonomy (GTDB): domain Bacteria; phylum Bacteroidota; class Bacteroidia; order Bacteroidales; family Bacteroidaceae; genus Prevotella. The sequence goes on from CACZVN010000034.1 coordinate 19,081, forward strand.
TGTGCGTGTCTATACTACAACCCCGAAGAAGCCTAATTCGGCTATGCGTAAGGTAGCCCGTGTTCGTTTGACCAACCAGAAGGAGGTCAACAGTTACATTCCCGGAGAGGGTCACAACCTGCAGATACCGCCGGTGTCGCAAATCGCCTGCAGCGTCGTTCTAAGTACGGTGCCAAGCGTCCTAAGGCTAAGAAGTAAACTAACCGGAGAAGGTTAGATAGCCGACAAGAAAAAAAGAAATCAAATCCGTTTTGCTGGAGAAATGTTAGAAGGTTGAGTAAATGTCCGAGCGAAGGACGTTGAAGAACAAGTAAGAACAGCCCCCACGCAGAATTTAATCATTCAAAAAAGTAAAATGAGAAAAGCAAAACCCAAGAAGCGCGTGATCCTGCCGGATCCCGTGTTCAACGACCAGAAGGTGTCTAAGTTCGTGAACCACCTGATGTACGACACGAGGAGAAGTCTGCCCTGGAGATCTGGAAGCAGGCCCTCGACAACATCACTCCTCAGGTGGAGGTGAAGAGCCGCCGTATCGGTGGTGCTACCTTCCAGGTGCCGACGGAGATCCGTCCGGACCGTAAGGAGAGCGTGTCAATGAAGAATATGATCGCTTTCGCCCGCAAGCGTAGCGGTAAGTCTATGGCCGACAAACTTGCTGCTGAGATTATGGATGCCTTCAACAACCAGGGTGGTGCCTTCAAGCGTAAGGAGGATATGCACCGCATGGCTGAGGCTAACCGCGCATTTGCACACTTCAGATTCTAATAAACGCAAAATGGCAAATCGCGATTTACATTTGACGAGAAACATCGGAATCATGGCTCACATCGACGCCGGTAAGACCACGACCTCTGAGCGTATCCTGTTCTATACAGGTAAGACGCACAAGATCGGTGAGGTGCACGACGGAGCCGCTACGATGGACTGGATGGCCCAGGAGCAGGAGCGTGGTATCACCATTACCTCTGCTGCAACAACCTGTAACTGGACATGGGATAACAAGACATACAAGATTAACCTGATTGACACTCCGGGACACGTTGACTTCACCGCTGAGGTGGAGCGTTCACTGCGTGTGCTTGACGGAGCCGTGGCTACTTACTCTGCCGCTGACGGTGTACAGCCTCAGTCGGAGACCGTGTGGCGTCAGGCTGACAAGTATAATGTGCCCCGTATCGGTTATGTGAACAAGATGGACCGCTCTGGTGCCGACTTCTTCGAGACGGTACAGCAGATGCGCGACATCCTGGGTGCTAACCCTGTGGTGATCCAGGTGCCTATCGGTGCTGAGGAGAACTTCAAGGGTCTGGTTGACCTGATCAAGATGAAGGCTATCCTGTGGCACGATGAGACCATGGGTGCTGAGTATGATATCGAGGATATCCCCGCCGACCTGCAGGCTGAGTGCGACGAGTGGCGTAACAAACTGCTCGAGGCTGCCGCAGAGTATGACGAGGCTCTGATGGAGAAGTACTTCGACGATCCCGAGTCTATCACAGAGGCTGAGATCATCGCTGCCATCCGTAAGGGAACCATCTCCATGCAGTGTACGCCGATGCTCCTTGGCTCTTCTTATAAGAACAAGGGTGTGCAGCCGCTGCTCGACTATGTGTGCGCCTTCCTGCCCGCTCCCGTTGACGTGGAGGTGATCAAGGGTACGAATCCCAGCACAGAGGAAGAGGAAGAACGCAAGCCCTCAGAGGATGAGCCCACATCAGCCCTGGCCTTTAAGATCGCAACCGATCCGTACATGGGACGTCTGGTGTTCTTCCGTGTCTATTCCGGTAAGATCACCGCAGGAAGTTATGTCTTCAATCCCCGTTCCGGTAAGAAGGAGCGTATCAGCCGTCTGTTCCAGATGAACTCAAATAAGGAGATCCCCATGGAGTCGATCGACGCCGGTGATATCGGTGCAGGTGTAGGCTTCAAGGATATCCGTACAGGTGATACCCTCTGCGATGAGAATGCACCCATCGTATTGGAGTCGATGACCTTCCCCGACACGGTGATCTCTATCGCCGTAGAACCCAAGTCTCAGGCCGATATCGCCAAGCTCGACAACGGACTGGCTAAGTTGGCCGAGGAAGATCCGACCTTCACTGTTCGTACCGACGAGCAGAGTGGTCAGACCATCATCAGCGGTATGGGTGAGCTTCACCTCGATATCATCATCGACCGTCTGAAGCGTGAGTTCAAAGTGGAGTGTAACCAGGGTAAGCCCCAGGTGAACTACAAGGAGGCTATCACCAAGACCGTTGAGATCGACGAGACTTACAAGAAGCAGTCGGGTGGTCGCGGTAAGTATGCCAAGATGCTCGTACAGGTCGGTCCTGTTGATGAGGACTACGATGTGAAGACCAACGGCGGTCTGCAGTTCGTGAACGAGGTGAAGGGTGGTAACATCCCCAAGGAGTTCATCCCTGCTATCCAGAAGGGCTTCGAGGCCTCTATGAAGAACGGTATCCTCGGTGGCTATCCTGTTGACAGCCTGAAGGTGACAGTCGTCGATGGTGGTTTCCACCCCGTTGACTCCGACCAGCTCTCGTTCGAGATCGCTGCCCAGATGGCCTACAAGGAGGCTTGTGCCAAGGCTAAGCCCGTGCTGATGGAACCCATCATGAAACTTGAGGTGGTTACTCCTGAGGAGAACATGGGTGATGTGATCGGTGACCTGAACAAGCGTCGCGGACAGGTTGAGGGTATGGAAGAGTCCCGCAGCGGTGCCCGTGTCGTCAAGGCCATGGTGCCCCTGTCAGAGATGTTCGGTTATGTGACCGCCCTCCGTACCATCACTTCCGGTCGTGCCACCAGTTCTATGGAGTACGATCACCATGCACCGCTGTCCAGCTCTATCGCCAAGGCTGTGCTGGAGGAGGTGAAGGGCCGTGCCGACCTCGTATAAAGAAAAAACGGAGTGCCGCTGAGCAAATGACTCTTTAGCGGCCTCCATATTTAAATAACAATTTAATCAAATTAAAAGACATGAGTCAGAAAATTCGTATTAAGCTGAAGAGCTACGACCACAAGTTGGTTGACAAGTCAGCAGAGAAGATTGTGAAGGCCGTCAAGGCAACTGGTGCTATCATCAGCGGTCCTATCCCCCTTCCCACACACAAGCGTATCTACACCGTGAACCGTTCGACCTTCGTTAATAAGAAGGCCCGTGAGCAGTTCCAGCTGTCAGACTACAAGCGTCTGATTGATATCTACAGTTCGACAGCAAAGACCGTCGATGCCCTGATGAAACTCGAACTTCCCAGTGGTGTTGAGGTTGAGATTAAGGTATAGTATATACGGTAATCTTTATAGAGGAACGGCGCATCTGGTCATCAGATGCGCCGTTTTTCGTAAAAAAACCGTGAATTATTTGGTGAAGTTTAAATAATTGCCTACATTTGCACATCAAATAAAAGATTGAATATACAATGAACAGAAAAGTACTGATCCTATTTGTAAACCTGTTTTTCTTCTGTGCTCTTGTTGGCGCACAGGAGGTACAGAAAAGTGAACTCCAGCAAAAGGCCGAGACTGCCGATAAGGAAGGCACCGTCGCCACCGCCCGTTACATGTATATCCGCGCCTTTGAGGACTATGTTGGAAAAGGTCAGATGAAGCAGGCTGTGGATTGCGGTATCAAGGCTACTGGATTATACTATAAGAAGGATAACTATTGGAAGGAAGCCTTTGATCTGCTCAGACGTATCGATGACAATATCAATGCCAACCAACAGTCGTCGCCCAGCGATAAGGCTGCCCTGCATTATGAGGTGACAAAGGAACGTCTTCAGATGTATATGAAGATGCGGAAGAGCACCAGTTGCGTGGATCAACTGAATATCATGGAGGGTCTGGTAAGCACAGCTGGTGATGAGACCTTGAGGAATGACCTGCTCTATAATAAGGCAATTTATTATTATACATTCGGTCTTAATGCGCAGGGAGATGCCGTCTTCAAGGAGATGGCAGGTAAACTGACGGCCTCGAAGGAGTACGACAAGGTCGATCAGGCATACCAGACCCTGATTGCCAATGGCCGCAGGAGCAATAGTGCTAATCTGGTGGCTCAGTCCTATAAAAGTTATGTGGCTTGGAAAGACTCGGTTAGTGCTCTGAAGACTGCTGACGAATTCGCTGCGCTGAAACAGCGTATTGCGGATAATGAGGCTGCTATCTCGGAGAAGGACAGTTCGCTGACGTCGCGCATGGCAATCATCATCGGTCTCTGTGTCCTGGCTGCTGCCTTGGCCGCAGCTTTGGTGATCGGTGGTATTATACTGATGCGCTTTATCCTGCTGACCAGAAAGCAGAAGAACACCATCAAGATGGCTAATGAGAACAATGCCCTGAAAGCTAAGTTCATCAGCAATATCTCAGCCCAGTTGGATCCTACTCTTCAGAAACTTGACAATCGCCTACCCGAAGTGAAGGCGTTGCAGGATTTCTCCGCCCATATTCAGATGCTGTCGGGCTTGGAGAATGAGGATAAGGATGCCATAGAGATGGAAGACATCTCTCTTCCGACGTTCTGTGAGGGGTTGATGGAGCAGATCCGTAATAAGGTTCAGAATGATGTCACCTTGACGGTGAATGCACCGAAGATGAGCGCCAAGATCAATAAGGAATACGTTTCGCATATCCTGCTTCATCTGTTGAATAATGCAGCGGAATATACACCCGAAGGTGGAACGATCTGGCTGGACTATAAGAAACGTGGTGCCCATGTCCACCAGTTCCTGGTGTCGGATACGGGTGAGGGTATTCCTGAAGAGAAGCGTGAAGATGTATTCAAACCGTTTGTGGAAATCCGCGACCTCACCACGGGCGACGGCCTCGGTTTGCCTATCTGCCGTCAGATGGCATTGAATATGAACGGGGAACTTAGTATTGATCCTAATTTTACCAAAGGAACGCGTTTCGTCCTTGATCTCCATTCCTAAAACGGAGATCAAGGGCTTCATGACTGACTTTTTATGGTCAAATACTGTATTTGATCATAAAAAATCTTAAAAAAGTTTGGTGGGAAGTAAAATAATTCGTACCTTTGCACCCGCAAAAGTGCGTATTGCGCTGGCTTTTATGCTAACAATACCCTGATAAAGAGCGACTTAGCCTTCAAAGATGAAGCAGTTGAAGTTCCTTTTTAAGTGGGTTTGTGCGTATTGGAGAGCGGGATGACACTTAAAAAGGAACAAATTTATATATTAACATTATTATTTTAAACTGAAATGCCAGGATTAATTGGAAGAAAAATCGGAATGACATCCGTTTTCAGTGCCGACGGTAAGAATGTACCGTGCACTGTTATCGAAGCAGGCCGTTCAGCTCGCCTTCGGTGAGAAGAAGGAGAAGAACACCACCAAAGCAATGATGGGTATCTTCAAGAAGGCTAACACAACACCAAAGGCCCACTTGGCCGAGTTCAAGTTTGACGAGGAGTACAACCTCGGTGACACGTTGACAGTTGACATCTTCGAGGGTGCCGAGTTTGTTGACGTTGTCGGTACATCTAAGGGTAAGGGATTCCAGGGCGTTGTGAAGCGCCACGGTTTCGGTGGTGTCGGTCAGAGCACTCACGGTCAGGACGACCGTCTGCGCAAGCCGGGTTCTATCGGTGCTTGTTCTTATCCCGCCAAGGTGTTCAAAGGAATGCGAATGGGCGGCCAGATGGGAGGCGACAGGGTTACAACCCAGAACCTCAGAGTGTTAAAGGTAATACCGGAGCATAACCTGATCCTCGTGAAGGGTAGCTGCGCTGGTTATAATGGTTCAACTGTATTAATTAACAAGTAAGATGGAAGTTAGCGTATTGAATATCAAAGGTCAGGAGACCGGAAGGAAGGTATCTCTGAACGAGGCTATCTTCGGCATTGAACCTAATGACCACGTCATTTATCTGGCTGTGAAGCAGTATATGGCTAACCAGCGTCAGGGTACGGCAAAGTCAAAGGAGAGAAGTGAGATCTCTGGTTCTACACGCAAGCTTGGTCGTCAGAAGGGTGGCGGCGGTGCCCGTCATGGTGATATCAACTCTCCGCTGCTGCGTGGTGGTGCCCGTGTGTTCGGTCCGAAACCCCGTGACTACAGTTTTAAACTGAACAAGAAGGTAAAGGCTCTTGCCCGTAAGTCTGCTTTGGCCTATAAGGCTCAGGAGAATGCAATTGTGGTTGTTGAAGACTTCAACATGGAGGCTCCGAAGACCAAAGAGTTTGTAAACATTGCTAAGAATCTCAAGGTAGATGGCAAAAAGTCCCTCTTCCTTTTGTCGGGAACAAATAATAACGTATATTTGTCGGCTCGCAATCTGCAGGGTACAGAAGTGATGGAGGCATCATCGCTCAATACTTACAAAGTTTTGAATGCTGATGTGCTTGTGATTACTGAGAAGTCTCTGGAGACGATCGACGGTATCTTAAACAAGTAAAGGAGACATAAGATATGGCATTTATCATAAAACCCCTGGTCACTGAGAAGATGACCAAGATTACAGACAAGTCTTCTGTGGCAAAGTCTTATGTTGTCAAGAAGGACAAGAAGGACCGCAAGGGTAACGTTCGCGTTGCTGCAGGTACGACGGTGAATCTTCCTGTACAGCAGAAGTTCGGCTTTATTGTTAAACCCGAGGCCAACAAGCTTGAGATTAAGAAAGAGATCGAAGAACTGTACAATGTGACAGTGCTCGACGTGAATACGTGTCGTTATGCCGGTAAGCGCAGCTCTCGTTATACGAAGGCTGGTCTTATCAAGGGTCAGAAGAACGCATTCAAGAAGGCAGTCGTTACTCTGAAAGAGGGCGATACAATTGATTTTTATAGCAATATTCAATAATAAAAAATGGCAGTACGTAAATTAAAGCCCGTTACTCCGGGTCAAAGACACAAGATTATTGGCACGTTCGAGGATATTACTGCATCCGTGCCAGAGAAGTCTCTAAGATGACTGTCCGCTACATGGGCGGCGGTCATAAGAGGAAGTATCGTTTGATCGACTTCAAGCGAGAGAAAGATGGTGTTCCAGCTGTAGTTAAGACAATCGAATACGATCCGAACCGTTCGGCTCGTATCGCCCTGCTCTTCTACGCTGATGGTGAAAAACGTTACATTATTGCTCCTAATGGACTGCAGGTTGGTGCAACCCTGATGTCAGGAGCGGAGGCAGTGCCTGAGGTAGGTAATGCCCTTCCGCTGGCTAACATCCCCGTCGGTACCGTCATCCACAACATTGAGATGCGTCCCGGCCAGGGTGCCAAGCTCGTTCGTTCGGCTGGTAATTTTGCTCAGTTGACTTCTCGTGAGGGTAGCTATTGTGTGATCAAGCTCCCTTCAGGCGAGACTCGTCAGATTCTCTCAGCTTGTAAAGCTACTGTAGGTAGTGTAGGTAATTCTGACCACGCTCTGGAGCAGTCTGGTAAGGCTGGTCGCTCTCGCTGGTTAGGTCGTCGCCCGCACAACCGTGGTGTTGTGATGAACCCGCATGATCACCCGATGGGTGGTGGTGAAGGCCGTCAGTCTGGAGGACACCCGCGTTCACGCAAGGGTCTGTACGCTAAGGGCCTGAAGACACGTGCACCTAAGAAGCTTTCAAACAAGTACATCATTGAAAGAGCTAACAAGAAGTAATCACGAAGTTAACAAAGAGAAATAAATTATGAGTCGTTCATTAAAGAAAGGTCCGTACATCAACGTATCACTCGAGAAGAAGATTCTCGCTATGAATGAGAGTGGTAAGAAGAATGTCGTCCCCGGACTTCGTGGGACACACTGTTGCAGTTCATAATGGTAACAAATTTATCCCTGTCTATGTTACTGAGAACATGGTCGGCCACAAGCTCGGTGAGTTCGCACCCACCCGTCGCTTCGGTGGACATGCCGGTAACAAGAAGTAATCCCAGGGAGATTAAACATTAAACATTAAAGATTAAAATGGGAGCAAGAAAACATATTAAGGCTGAAGAAAGAAAAGCAGCACTTAAGACACAGTATTTTGCCAAGCTGAAAGGCTGCCCCTCCTCACCTCGCAAGATGCGCTATGTGGTGGATATGATCCGCGGCATGGAGGTTAATCGCGCACTGGGTGTGCTTCGTTTCTCGAAGAAGGCAGCAGCAGCTGATGTAGAGAAACTCCTTCGCTCTGCTATCGCTAACTGGGAAGCTAAGAACGATCGC
>CACZVN010000035.1 GCA_902784615.1 uncultured Prevotellaceae bacterium
CGAGGCTGGTAAGACTGTTGAATTTGACAAGGTGCTGCTCGTAGATGCTGACGGTGCAGTGAAGGTAGGTGCTCCGACCGTAGAGGGAGCAAAAGTAGTGTGTGAGGTAGTTGAACCGCTGGTGAAGGGTGACAAGGTCATCGTCTTCAAGATGAAGCGCCGTAAGGACAGCCGTAAGAAGAACGGTCATCGTGAGCAGTTCACTCAGTTAGAAATCAAGTCAGTAATCGCTTAAAACCGTAGGAGGACAGAAATTATGGCACATAAAAAAGGTGTAGGTAGTTCTAAGAACGGTCGTGAGTCAGCAGCTCAGCGACTTGGCATTAAGATCTTCGGCGGTGAGAAGTGCGTGGCTGGTAACATTATCGTTCGCCAGCGCGGTACAAAGCACAACCCTGGCAACAACGTGGCTATTGGTAAGGACGACACGCTCTTCGCGCTCGTTGATGGTACTGTTCAGTTCCACAAGGGCAAGTACAACAAGAGCGTTGTTTCAGTTATCCCCAACGCTGAGGCCTAAATTAAAAAGAAACACTTATTCCAAACAAACAACAGAGTCCCGCGCTCCGCAAGGAGTTGCGGGATTTCTGCATTTTTATACTTATAAAGTATAATGCTAACGAAAAATCAGCCTTTTTCTTTGTATTTCGCCCAATATTTTGTAATTTTGCACCTTAGAAATAAATCAAACATAAAAATACGTATTTAAGATGTTAACACTCAAACTTATCAATGAGGAAACAGAACGCGTGATCCGCGGTTTGGAGAAGAAGCATTTCCCCAATGCGAAGGAAGCCATCGACCAGGTACTCGCTGTGGATAAAAAACGTCGCGAGTCGCAACAGGAACTCGACCGTTGTCTGAACGAACAGAAGCAGCTCTCTGGTCAGATCGGCCGTCTGATGAAAGAAGGCAAGAAAGACGAGGCCGAGCAGGTGAAGGCCCAGGTGGCTGCGTTGAAGGACAAGTCGAAGGAACTCGACGAGGCGATGGCCAAGGCTCAGGAAGAGATGACCACGCTGCTCTGTCAGATTCCGAATATCCCCTACGACGAGGTGCCCGAGGGCAAAGCCGCTGAGGATAACCACGTGGTGAAGAGTAATTTAAAGGAATGTACGGATGCCGACACCGTAGGCAACTGGGACGTGAACCCCTCGCTGGGCATCGCCAATCCCCTGCCCCACTGGGAACTTGCCAAGAAATATAACCTCATCGACTTCGACCTCGGTGTGAAGATCACGGGTGCCGGATTCCCTGTGTATATCGGTAAGGGCGCCCGTCTGCAGCGTGCGCTGATCAACTTCTTCCTCGACGAGGCCCGCAAGGCTGGTTATACAGAGATCATGCCCCCGACGGTGGTGAACCAGGCTTCAGGTTATGGTACTGGTCAACTGCCCGACAAGGAGGGACAGATGTATCACTGCGAGGTGGATGACTTCTATCTGATTCCCACGGCAGAGGTGCCTGTAACGAATATCTATCGTGACGTGATCCTCGACGAGAAGGATCTGCCGATCAAGAACTGTGCCTACACCCAGTGCTTCCGTCGTGAGGCTGGCTCGTATGGTAAGGACGTGCGCGGCCTGAACCGTCTGCATGAGTTCTCGAAGATTGAGATCGTGCGCATCGACAAGCCTGAGCACTCGAAGGAGAGCCATAAGGAGATGCTCGCCCACGTGGAGGGTCTGCTGAAGAAACTTGAACTGCCGTATCGTATTCTCTTGCTGTGTGGTGGGGACCAGAGCTTTACATCAGCCATCTGCTACGACTTCGAGGTATATAGTGAGGCCCAGGGTCGTTGGCTCGAGGTTTCGTCAGTATCGAATTTCGACACCTATCAGGCCAACCGTCTGAAGTGCCGTTATCGTCGTGAGGACACCAAGAAGCCTGAGCTCTGTCACACGCTGAACGGTTCGGCTCTGGCCCTGCCACGTATCGTGGCCGCCCTCTTGGAGAACAACCAGACGGAGAATGGTATCAAGGTGCCTGCTGCCCTCGTACCATACATGGGTTGCGACATGATAGATTGAAAATGAAAAGATTCAAATTTACATTTCTGACTATACTGGCTGCAGTATTTGCAACCATACACCTGTCGAGTTGTTCGGATTCGGATCCTGATGGCAAATGGGATTCGATGCAGTGGGTGAAAGAATCGACATACCCAGAAGAAGACGGCACATATATTGTCAATGCTGAAGGTGGCGTTTTTACATTTGAATGTAGGAACTACAGTCAGCCTTGGATTGAAAATGCTAATATTGACGGAGGGAATTATTACCCCAACCGTGAAGAGGGCGACTATCATAACCTCACGACTGATGGATTCAAGGTGAGTGTGAAGGGTAACCAGCTCATTGTCACCTTTGAGCCGAATCGTTCAGGTGCTGCCCGTCATGTTGTTCTTACCGTTACGGCTGGCGACATCTTCTACACCTTCAAGTTTACCCAGATAATAACATAACTAAACAAATATGAATAAGATTGTAAGAAAAGAACAGTTTTCTGAGAAGGTTTTCCTTTTCGAGATTGAGGCGCCGCTGATTGCGAAGAGTCGTAAGGCTGGTAACTTCGTCATCGTGCGCGTAGGTAAGAAAGGTGAGCGTATGCCACTGACCATCGCTGGTGCAGACATCGAGAAAGGCACCATCACACTGGTTGTCCAGATGGTAGGTCTCTCCTCAAAGAAACTCTGCTCCCTCAACGAAGGCGACTATGTGACAGACGTGGTAGGCCCGCTGGGTAATCCCACGAAGATTGAGAAATACGGTACGGTGGTCTGTGCTGGTGGTGGACTCGGTGTGGCTCCCATGCTGCCCATCATCCAGGCGCTGAAGGCTGCTGGCAACAGAGTTCTCTCCGTGATGGCTGGTCGCTCAAAGGATCTGATCATCCTGGAGGACAAGGTGCGCGAAAGTTCTGACGAGGTGATCATCATGACGGATGACGGTTCGTATGGCGAGAAGGGCGTAGTGACTGTTGGTATGGAGAAGTTCTTCGAGCAGGAGCACGTCGATAAGGTCTTTGCCATTGGCCCTCCCATCATGATGAAATTCTCGAACCTCACCGCTCAGAAGCATAACATCCCCTGCGAAGTATCGCTGAACACAATCATGGTGGATGGTACGGGTATGTGTGGTGCCTGTCGTCTGACAATCGGTGGCAAGACGAAGTTCGTCTGCATCGACGGTCCTGAGTTCGACGGTGCATTGGTTGACTGGGACGAGATGTTCAAGCGCATGGGTACCTTCAAGCGTGAGGAGCAGGAGGAGTTGGCTCACTATGAGGAGCACTTGGATGGAAGTGAAGAGATAAAAGTGAAAAGTGAAAAGTCTTCGGACGTCGTGATGGACAGTGATCCTACGAATGACACCATCGAGGTGCTGACAGATCGCGATGCTGAGTGGCGTAAGCAGCTGCGCGCCTCGATGAAACCCAAGGAGCGTACACAGATTGAGCGCGTCATCATGCCTGAGCTCGACCCCGTCTATCGTGCCACCACTCGTCTGGAGGAAGTGAACATTGGTCTCACCAAGGAGATGGCCATGACTGAGGCCAAGCGCTGTCTTGACTGTGCCAAACCTTCGTGTGTAGAGGGTTGTCCTGTGAACATTAATATTCCGTCGTTCATCAAGAATATCGAGCGTGGTCAGTTCCTGGCTGCTGCCAAGGTGTTGAAAGACACCTCTGCCCTACCCGCCGTCTGCGGACGTGTATGTCCTCAGGAGAAGCAGTGCGAGAGCAAGTGTATCCACCTGAAAATGAATGAGCCTGCTGTGGCTATCGGCTATCTGGAGCGCTTCGCTGCCGACTTCGAGCGTGAGAGTGGCAATATCTCTCTGCCTGAGATCGCACCCGCCAATGGTATCAAGATCGCCGTCGTAGGTTCTGGTCCTGCAGGACTGTCGTTCGCTGGCGATATGGTGAAGAAGGGTTACGACGTATATGTCTTCGAGGCCCTGCACGAGATCGGTGGTGTGCTGAAGTATGGTATCCCCGAATTCCGTCTGCCCAACAAGATCGTGGATGTGGAGATCGAGAACCTCGCCAAGATGGGCGTTCATTTCCAGACCGATGTTATCGTGGGTAAGACCATTTCAGTAGAGCAACTTGAGGCACAAGGCTTTAAGGGCATCTTCGTAGGCTCTGGCGCTGGACTTCCCAACTTCATGAATATCCCTGGTGAGAACAGCATCAATATCATGTCGTCTAACGAGTATCTGACGCGTGTGAACCTGATGGACGCTGCCAACCCCAAGACCGATACCCCATTGAATCCTGCCAAGAGCGTGCTCGTGGTGGGTGGTGGTAACACCGCTATGGACTCTTGTCGTACGGCTAAGCGTTTGGGTGCCGAGGTCACCCTCGTCTATCGTCGTTCGGAGGTTGAGATGCCAGCTCGTCTGGAGGAGGTGAAACACGCCAAGGAGGAAGGTATCAACTTCCTGACGCTGCATAATCCTATCGAGTATATCGCCGATGAGCAGGGTGCCGTGAAGCAGGCCATCCTCCAGGTGATGGAACTGGGAGAGCCTGACGCTTCTGGTCGTCGCAGTCCTGTACCCGTTGAGGGTAAGACCGTCACGCTCGATGTCGATCAGGTGATCGTGGCTGTTGGTGTATCTCCCAACCCACTCGTGCCTAAGTCTATCGAGGGTCTCGAACTGGGTCGCAAGAACACGATTGCCGTCTCTGAGGAGATGCAGTCATCGCGCGCTGAGATCTTCGCCGGTGGCGATATCGTGCGTGGTGGTGCAACGGTGATCCTCGCCATGGGCGATGGTCGTCGTGCTGCCATGAACATGGACAAGCACCTGCGTGGAGAGAAGTAATTCTGAGATAGAGAGCCGTCGCCTGTGGCACCGTTTGAACGAACGGTTTGTCAAGGCGATGGCTACTTATCATCTGATAGAAGATGATGACCGTATCCTCGTGGGACTCTCTGGTGGCAAGGACTCACTCTTGCTGTTGGAACTCTTAGCGAAGCGCGCGAAGATCAAGCACCCACAATTCAGTGTAGAGGCCCTGCACGTGAGGATGGAGAACATCCAATACGAGACAGATACCAGTTATCTGCAACAGTTCTGCGATGGACTGGGTGTCAGACTCCACGTGAGGAATACGCGTTTTGAGATAGGTTCGCCTGCGAATGCTCGCGATGCGCGCAGACAGAAACAGCCCTGTTTTCTCTGTTCATGGATGCGACGCAAGGAAATGTTCAACCTCGCACAGGAACTGGGGTGTAATAAGATCGCCCTCGGGCACCATCAGGACGATATCCTGCATACGGCACTGATGAACCTCACTTTCCAAGGACGGTTTGGTTCGATGCCTGCTCGTCTGAAAATGCGCAAGATGCCACTGACCATTATCCGTCCGCTCTGTATGATCGAGGAACAGGATATCAAGAACTACGCTGAGTTGGAGGGTTATCAGAAACAACAGAAACTCTGTCCTTACGAGACTGACTCGCATCGCACGGACATCAAACGGCTCTATGAAGAGATCGAACGCATGAACCCAGAGGCGCGCTACAGCATATGGAACGCTCTGAATGCTGATAACAAACTGATAGAAGAAACCTGAAATATGACCCTAAGGAAGATTGCCATACTCGCATTAGCCCTTCTTCTGCCCCTCTCGATAGGAGCGCAGAAGAAAAAGAAGCGTGTGGTGAAAAAGCCAGTGGTCATCGAGGAACCTCAGGAGGATCCACGTATCACTAATATGCGAGAGATGACGCAGCAGATCCTGATTATCGACAGCATTGTGGTAGATAAAGACCAGATTCTGCCACATCTGCGTCTCTCTTCCGAAACTGGCAGTCTGATGACGACGCGTGATTTCTTAGGAAAATCCGTCAATGGTTTCGCCTTCGTGAATGAGATGGGTAACAAGGCTTATTTCAGTTTGCCAGACGACAGTCTGTGCCAGCATCTCTTCACCAGTGATGTATTAGGCAACGAGTGGAGCAGTCCACAACCCCTCAAGGGTATCAGCGAGGGTATCACCGAAGCCTCTTACCCCTTTATGCTGACGGATGGCATCACCTTCTATTTTGCTGGCAAGGGCGAAGAGAGCATTGGTGGCTACGATATCTTCCTGACGCGCTATGATTCGCGCAGTGGTAGTTTCTTCAAACCAGAGAATATCGGTATGCCCTTTAACTCAGAGGCCAATGATTATCTGTATGCCATCGATGAGTTCAACCATATCGGCTACTTTGTCAGTGACCGTCGTCAGCCAGAGGGTAAGGTATGTATTTATATCTTCGTACCCTCTGAGAGCCGCAAGACATACGACTCATCTATTTATACAGAACAGCAGATACGCGACTTTGCCGATATCATCAGTATTGCCGATACTTGGGGTAATGGTAGTGAGCGTAAGGCTGCCCTTGCACGCCTGAAAAGTATCAACAACGTGAAGCCCAGTGCTGACAGAAAAACGAGTGCCCAGTCTGTTACTATCGTCATCAACGACGCCCTCACCTACTCGAGTGCAAAGGACTTCCGCAGTAGCAAGGCAGCCAATCTCTATCAGAATTTAACGAAAGCCCAAGGCCGTCTCTCTATGGTAGAAACGGATCTCACCAAGGCAAGGGATCTGTTCGCAACAGCAACTGCAGCTGATCGTCAGAATCTTCGTCAGAGAATCCTCCAAATGGAAAAAGAGCAGCAACAGCTTTATCAGCTTATCCATTCGCTGGAGAAAGATATCCGGAAAGAAGAAATCAAAGTCATTAACTAAAAATACAACAACTATGAGTAAAAGACATTTTCCAGAATCAGAACTGATCATCAACGCAGACGGTTCTTGTTTTCATCTCCATCTGAAGCCAGAGCAGTTGGCCGACAAGGTGATCCTCGTAGGTGATCCTGCGCGTGTTGACACCGTAGCCGCCCATTTCGACACAAAGGAGTGCGACGTCAGCAGTCGTGAGTTCCACACCATCACTGGTACCTACAAGGGGAAGCGCATCACGGTGCAGAGTCATGGTATCGGCTGCGACAATATCGACATCGTGGTGAACGAACTCGACACGCTGGCCAATATCGACTATCAGACGCGCGAAGAGAAAGATGAGCATCGTACGCTGACCATGGTGCGCATCGGCACCTGTGGCGGACTGCAGCCCTTCACTCCTACAGGCTCGTTCATCGCCTCCGTGAAGAGCATCGGCTTCGACGGCCTGCTGAACTACTACGCTGGACGCAATGTGGTGTGCGACATCGATTTGGAGAAGGCTTTCTGCGAGCACATGCAGTGGGATCCCATCAAGGGCGCGCCCTATGTGTCCATCGCTGACGAAGAACTCATCGACCAGATTGCCAAGGACGATATGGTGCGTGGCTACACCGTCTCCTGCGGAGGATTCTATGGTCCTCAGGGGCGTGTGCTACGTGCAGACCTTGCCGATCCCAAGCAGAACGAGAAGATCGAGGCCTTCGAGTACGAGGGCATGAAGATCTGTAACTTCGAGATGGAGTCATCGGCTGTCGCTGGCCTCGCATCCATCCTGGGCCATCGTGCCATGACCTGCTGCATGGTCATCGCCAACCGTTACACCACGGAGATGAACACCGAGTACAAGAACTCTATCGATACTCTCATCGAGAAAGTATTAGAGAGAATATGATTGACACGCTTTGGGTATTTTGTATAATATTCGCACTACTGCAAGTCATTGTAGTAGTGCTTCTCTTAACAGGACGAGGAGAAAATCTTCTTGTTATGGAGAAAAAGCGGGATCAATACCATCTTGACAGAGTACGCATCCTCACGATTATACTATCCATCTCCGCAATTATATTTTGCATCTTCTTCCCTCTGATGATGACGATTGACAACCGAGAGGGGGTTTTAATGGTTGCAGGAATTATTCTCGCCGTAGTTGTGATTGTAGCTATCCTGATAAATACTTGGGCCAAGAAGAAATATGAATACTAACACTATCTGTGCTTTAGCAACTGCTTCTGGTGGTGCTCTTGGAATCATACGAATCTCAGGCCCTCAATCGTTTGAGATTCTTTCTCGTGTGTTCCGAGGGAAAGGCGATGTACAGAACTATTTGGCCAATACCATTCATTACGGCCACATCGTTGAGTATGATGCTGTGTCACAGCATCCCGTTCCCATCGACGAAGTGATGGTCTCTGTCTTCCGCGCCCCCCACTCCTACACAGGTGAGGACAGTGCAGAGATCAGTTGCCACGGATCGCGCTATATATTAAATAAGGTATTAGCCCTGCTGATAGAAAACGGCTGCCGTCAGGCCGGCCCTGGTGAGTTTACCCAACGCGCCTATCTGAATGGCAAGATAGATCTCTCGCAAGCTGAAGCCGTAGCAGATCTCATCGCCTCTACCAACAAGGCCACCCATCAGATGGCCATGAGTCAGTTGCGAGGTCATTTCTCCTCTCAACTTGCCCAACTCCGCGAACAGTTGCTGAAGCTCACCTCGTTATTAGAACTGGAATTAGATTTCTCAGACCATGAAGACTTGGAGTTTGCCGATCGTAGCGAATTACTCGAGCTTACTAAAACAATAGATCATCATATCACCCGTCTCGCTACGAGTTTCGAGACAGGTCAGGCGCTGAAACAGGGTATCCCCGTAGCCATCGTTGGAAAAACTAATGTGGGCAAATCCACACTCCTGAATCGTCTGCTGAAAGATGATCGAGCCATCGTCTCTGATGTTCATGGCACTACGCGTGACACCATCGAAGACACCATCGATATCAATGGCATCACCTTCCGATTTATCGACACAGCAGGTATCCGTCAGACAACAGACGAGATAGAGCAGATTGGTATCAGTCGTACTTATGCCGCCATTGACAAAGCCCGTATCGTTCTCTGGCTCATCGACTCTGAACCAGAAGAATCCGAAAATGCTGAGATGCAACAGCGTTGTGAAGATAAGTCGTTGATCATCATACAGAATAAGATAGATAAGAGCGACAACACCACATCAAGACAAGGGACTATTGCCATCTCCGCCAAATACGGACAAGGCATCAATGCTCTCGAACAGGCGATCTATCAGGCTGCCAATATTCCTACTATTCAGGAAAACGATGTTATTGTTACTAGTAGTCGTCACTACGATGCCCTTGTTCGAGCCCATGATCATCTACAACGCGTACTCGACGGTATGGCACAAAATATAAGCGGTGATCTTCTGTCTGAAGACCTCCGCCTAACACTTGATACCCTTGCAGAAATCACTGGTGGTCAAATCACCCCCAACGAAGTTTTAGGAAATATCTTTAAGAACTTCTGCGTGGGGAAATAAATTATAACACATTGATTATTAGATAGTTGCAGCGTTTTTGTTAGGGTGTTTTAACAAATACAATAACTATCTAATTATCAGTTATTTGCAAAAATCTGCAAATAAAAATCATCACATTCTGCGGTAGAAAGTACGAAAAATAGGGGTAAAAATCTGCAAATATCCGATACTTATTTTGAGGGTAGTTGTCACCCGATATTTGCAGATTTTTGTAGATGTTTGCATTGCGTCATTTTCATTATTTCATTTCTTTACATATTGCAAATAGAATAGAGAAAGTATAGTTCCAGTACGGCTGAAACATACTCTATTGCTTACTGATATTACATCACCATTAAAAAACCGCCACGTGCTCGGCAAGCAATGCAGACTTTGTCACCGCTCAGAGATGGGTGAGAAACTTTGATGTCGCGCTCTGCCTCGCCGTCGCTGAACAACAGAACCTTCTTGGGCTTGAGATTCAGCCGCTTCAGTGTGAAAGCAAGATTTATTTCTTCATCTGTGCCGTTAATTCCTGCAACGTACCAAGTTTTCCCTGAACGGCGAGCAACAACGGCACTCTTGCCTGGATAGCCTGCGAGGAGTTTGGTGTCGTCCCATGCGGCGGGCAGGTGTGAATAGACTTGTCTTGCCTCAAAAGGAAGGGACTCATAGCCTTCGGGGCGATCGGCCATGTGCTGAATGCCCGACTCGAAGAGCACAGGCAGAGCCAGTTCATGTGCATTGGTGGTGATGTGGGGGAACTGACTGTCGGTGAATGTGCCTGGCGTATAGTCCATCGGACCGATGACATTGCGTGTATAGACAACGGTGGCATTGTGGGGTGGCGCCAAGGTGGTCATCAGCTCATAGTTGTTGTACCACTCTGCACCATAGATGCCCTCCATACTCACCATGTTGGGCCATGTGCGCTGCCATCCATTAGGTATGGTACAACCATGGAAATCGACCAGCAGATGGTGACGGGCAGCATCTTTGAGTATATCATGCATCTCGCGTTCACGGCTCTCTGCCGTATTCAGCCGGTCTTGTGGCTGTGGGGCGTGAGGTCCTACAAGCGATGTGCCGGAATTGTACCACAGGTTAATTTTGACTCCCTTTTGTTTGGCGTATGCCATCACGTCGTTGATGTCACCTCCGTTGGTCATCTCAGGCCATTCCCAATCAACGAGACAATAGGGCCATCCCATCTGTGCAGCCAAGTCGATGTATTGTTTCACCAGCGCATAATCCTTGGAACCATGATTATATGCCCAATAGATCCAAGAACTGACACCAGGCTGAATCCAACTGGGGTCGGCAATCTGGCTGGGAGTAGCCAAGTCGGTGACGAGAGTCGATTCGACCACATCTGCTAAAGAGCCAATAATGGCGAAACGCCAAGGTGACAAACCATCGCAGAAAGCAGACGGACCTACCAGTTGAACCTTGTATTGCTCGGAATTGTCGGCATTGACAAGATACGAGCCGCTGTCGTTACTTCGCAGATCTGACTCCGCAATGAGCATAAACAGCCCCTTTTGTGGCTCCACCAAGGCTGGATAGCTCCATTGGCCATTGGTAACATCACGCAGATTTCTGTCTTTTACAGTCTTTCCTTCTGTGTCGTGTGGGAAAGGTTGTTCGTTGCCAAAGTCGTAAGGAGCTATCCATCTGTCCTTACCATCTGCCACATAGAATGAGGTGCAATCGTCTGTTACCTTCACGCCTTGCGGGATACGATAGCGGATAGCGACACCATCATTATAGAGTCTGACGATGGCCTCAAGGGGCATATTGTCTGCATTGTCATAAGTAAAAGTCTTTTCGTTTGCGCGGTTCGTGCAATGACTTCTCTTGCCTGTAATCATGGTATAGTCGGCCTTGACTGT
>CACZVN010000036.1 GCA_902784615.1 uncultured Prevotellaceae bacterium
TTTCTGCCTTTTCTTACCAATTGTGAAATTGTAGGCATAATACTTTAATTTTTAATTTATTATATATGTTATTTTGTTTATATTCAGCACTTTACGCATATACACGCTCCTCACAAGGGCGTTTCGGGCTGCAAAGGTACAACTATTTTCTGATTCCACCTAATATAAAAGAAGAAAAAGCGCTGTACAAGTTTTGATTTAACTATATATAACACTTTTTGCAATTATTAATACCCACAATTACAAGATAAAAAGAATAGTTTACTATCTTTGCAGACAAATAACTAAATGAATATGAAGACAGATATACAGATTGCAAGAGAATGTGAACTGAAGCCTATCGGCGAGATTGCTTCCCAATTAGGAATAGACCCAGAGAAGATAGAGCCTTACGGACGGTATATGGCCAAGGTGCCTGTATCACTGATTAACGAGAAGAAGGTTAAGGAGAGCCGCCTCATCCTAGTGACGGCTATCAGTCCGACAAAGGCGGGTATCGGTAAGACCACCGTCAGTATCGGTCTGACCTTAGGACTAAACAAAATCGGCAAGAAGGCAGTGGTAGCTCTACGTGAGCCATCGCTCGGTCCCTGTTTCGGCATGAAGGGCGGTGCTGCGGGCGGCGGCTATGCCCAGGTGCTGCCGATGGAGAAAATCAACCTCCACTTTACGGGTGATTTCCATGCCGTGACTTCTGCCCACAACACGATCAGTGCCCTACTCGACAACTATATCTACCAACACCGCAAGGAAGGATTCTCACTACGGGAAATATTCTGGAAGCGAGTACTCGACGTAAACGACCGTGCCTTGCGCAATGTGGTGACAGGTCTGCGGGGTGACGGTGTGGTATCAGAGACGGGATTCGATATCACTCCTGCCTCAGAGCTGATGGCCATCCTCTGTCTCGCCACCAGCGAGAAGGATTTGCAGCGTCGCATCGAGAACATCGTCCTAGGTATCACTGCCGACGGTAAGCTGTTCAGAGTAAAAGACCTCGGTGTGGCTGGTGCCATCACCGTTCTGCTTATAGAGGCCCTTAACCCGAATCTCGTGCAGACAACAGAACACACGCCTGCCTTCATCCACGGCGGCCCGTTTGCCAACATCGCCCACGGCTGCTCAAGTGTCGTAGCCACAAAGATGGCAATGACCTATGGTGACTACGTGGTAACAGAGGCAGGTTTCGGCGCAGACTTAGGCGCGGAGAAGTTTTTCGACATCAAATGCCGCAAGACAGGTCTAAAGCCAAGGCTGGTGGTGATTGTTGCCACCACCCAAGGATTGAAGATGCACGGCGGTGTCAATCTGGAACACATCAAAGAGCCTAATACTGCAGGACTGACAGAGGGTCTGAAGAACCTGAACCGTCATATCCGCAATATGCAGGGGTTCGGACAGCCAGTCGTTGTCACCTTGAACCGCCATGAAACGGACGTAGAGGAAGAAATTGATATTGTACGTAAGAACTGCGAGGATCTTGGCGTGGGATTCGCCGTGAACGAGGCATTTCTCAAAGGTGGCGAGGGAGCGGTAGAACTGGCACAGACCGTGGTCGATACGATTGACAAGCAGCAACCGCTTCCCATCCGCTTCACTTATAAAGAGGCTGACTGTCTGGAAGATAAGATCGAAAAAGTATGTAAGGGTATCTATGGAGCATCTGCCGTAGAGTACAGTAAAACGGCCAAGAAAAAATTGGAGGACCTGCGCGCCATCTTTACCGATGACGACGGTGCCATCGCCCACTATCCCGTATGCATTGCCAAGACCCAGTTCTCGTTTTCTGCCGATTCTACACGCTATGGCTCTCCAGAGGGCTTTACCATCCGCATCCGCGATGTCATTCTGAACTTGGGTAGCGAAATGATTGTGGCCATAGCTGGCGACATGCTCCGTATGCCAGGTCTGCCAAGGAGTCCACAGGCCGAGCGTATCACAATCGAGAACGGCGAAATAGAAGGACTATCCTAGACAAATAAGGGGGCGCTGCAGCATTTGCAACGCCCCCTCTCTATAGAAATATAATAATTACTTCTCATCGAGTACGGTCTCCTCGGCAAAGTCGAGCACATTCTTGCGGTTAGCCTGAATACGCTCATACTCCTCCTTAGAACCGACGACAATCTTATCAAACTCACGCAGACCAGTACCGGCAGGAATCAGGTGACCGCAGATTACGTTCTCCTTCATGCCCTCAAGGTAATCAACCTTACCACGGATAGCTGCCTCGTTAAGCACCTTTGTCGTCTCCTGGAAGGAAGCGGCAGACATGAACGACTTGGTCTGGAGAGCGGCACGGGTGATACCCTGCAGGATCTGAGTAGAAGTAGCAGGCACAGCATCACGCACCTGAACCAGACGGAGATCACGACGCTTCAGCAAAGAGTTCTCGTCGCGCAACTTACGGGCTGTTACAATCTGACCCTTCTGCATGTTTTCGGAGTCACCGGCATCGGTTACCACCTTCTTACCCCAGATACGGTCGTTCTCCTCGGCAAAGTCGAGTTTATCAACAATCTCCTGCTCCAAGAACGAAGTATCACCAGGTTCGTTGATCTGGACCTTACGCATCATCTGACGGACAATAATCTCAAAGTGCTTATCGTTGATCTTCACACCCTGCAGACGATACACGTCCTGCACCTCATTCACGATATACTCCTGAACAGCGGTGGGGCCCTTGATAGCGAGGATATCGCCCGGGGTGATCACGCCATCTGACAACGGTGTACCGGCACGTACAGCATCATGCTCCTGTACCAGAATCTGCTTAGACAGAGACACGAGGTAACGGCGTTGCTCACCAGTCTTAGAGGTGACGACGATCTCACGGTTACCACGCTTTACCTTACCCATGGTAACCTCACCATCGATTTCACTGACAACAGCAGGGTTAGACGGGTTACGGGCCTCGAAGAGCTCTGTGACACGAGGCAGACCACCAGTGATATCACCACCCTTGGCTGCTGTACGAGGAATCTTCACCAGTGTCTCACCAGTCTTAACAGTCTGACCATCCTCAACGATCACGTGACCACCCACAGGGAAGTTGTAGGTTCCAACCACTTCACCATCAGCACCGATGACATCACAAGTAGGCACCCTTGACCTATCCTTAGACTCTGTAACAATCTTTTCGGTCAGACCGGTTGTCTCATCAGTCTCAGCACGGAAGGTTACACCCTCGATGACATCATTGAACTTCAGTGTACCGGCATATTCCGTTACGATCACGGCATTGAACGGATCCCACTGAGCGATCTTGTCGCCCTTGGCAACTTCTTCACCATTACGGAAATAGAGCGAAGAACCATAAGGCACATTCACTGTTGAGAGCACGATCTTCGTGTTAGGATCAACAAAACGAAGTTCACCCAGACGGCTGACAACCATCTCGCAGTCGCGTCCATCCTCATCAAACGGAACGGTACGCACCTCTTCGAGTTCGATAACAGCACGATCATATTTAGATACGATACTTGCATTAGCGGCAGCGTTACCAGCCACACCACCGGCATGGAATGTACGGAGCGTCAACTGAGTACCGGGTTCACCGATAGCCTGAGCAGCAATCACGCCGACAGCCTCACCCTTCTGTACCATGCGACGGGTAGCAAGGTTACGGCCATAGCATTTCATGCAGACACCCTTCTTAGACTCACAGGTGAGCACTGAACGGATCTCAACAGTCTCGATGTCGGCTTTCTCGATAGCATCGGCAACAGCCTCGGTAATCTCCTCACCTGCTTCAACGATGACCTCACCAGTTTTAGGATTAAGGACATCATGCACAGACACACGGCCCAGGATACGCTCAGCCAGACTTGAGATAACCTCATCGCCACTCTTCAGGGCAGAGCACTGCAGACCACGCAGCGTACCACAGTCTTCCTCTGTAATGATCACATCATGAGAGACGTCAACCAAACGGCGAGTCAGATAACCAGCGTCGGCCGTCTTCATGGCGGTATCGGCCAGACCCTTACGGGCACCGTGCGTAGAGATGAAGTACTCCAGCACAGACATACCCTCCTTAAAGTTAGACAGAATCGGGTTCTCAATCGTACCACGACCCTCGGCACCGGCCTTCTGAGGCTTAGCCATCAGACCACGGATACCAGAGAGCTGTTTGATCTGATCCTTAGAACCACGGGCACCGGAGTCAAGCATCATAAATACAGCATTGAAGCCCTGGTCTGCCTCAGTCATCTGCTTCAGCAGGACATTACCAATATCATTGTTCACGTGCGTCCAAGTATCGATCACCTGGTTGTAACGCTCGTTATCTGTAATGAATCCCATGTTATAGTTGTCAGTAATCTGACGTACCTCATCATTACCCTTCTTAATCAGCTCAGCTTTCTCCTTCGGGATAATGATATCGTCGAGGTTAAACGACAGACCTGCCAGATATGCCATACGGTAACCGAGGTTCTTAATACCATCAAGGAACTCGCATGCCTCAGCAAAACCAACATTCTCAATCACGTCAGCAATAATGCCACGGAGACTCTTTTTAGAAATCACCTTGTTGACAAAGCCAACTTCCTTTGGAATGATACCATTAACAATCACACGACCGACGGAAGTCTCCACCATATGACGATCAGGCTTACCATCCACAATGTCGTCAACAATCACTTTCACCTGGGCATGAAGATCACACTTTCCCTCATTATGAGCGATGATTGCTTCTTCTGGTCCATAGAATGTCAGGCCCTCACCCTTAGCACCCGGACGGATCTTAGTGATATAATAAAGACCAAGTACCATATCCTGTGAAGGTACAGTGATAGGCGCACCGTTAGCAGGATTCAGGATGTTATGACTCTGAAGCATCAACAGCTGAGCCTCAAGGATTGCCTCATTTGACAGAGGAAGGTGAACAGCCATCTGGTCGCCATCGAAGTCGGCGTTGAAAGCAGTACAAGCCAATGGGTGCAGCTGGATAGCCTTACCTTCAATCAGCTTGGGCTGGAAAGCCTGGATACCCAGACGGTGCAGTGTAGGAGCACGGTTGAGCAGCACGGGATGACCCTTCATTACATTCTCCAGGATATCCCAGATAACAGGCTCACGACGATCCACGATCTTCTTCGCACTCTTCACCGTCTTCACAATACCACGCTCAATGAGCTTACGGATGATAAACGGTTTATAGAGCTCTGCTGCCATCAGCTTCGGCAGACCGCACTCGCCCATCTTCAGCTCAGGACCTACAACGATCACAGAACGAGCAGAATAGTCAACACGCTTACCGAGCAAGTTCTGACGGAAACGACCCTGCTTACCCTTCAGAGAGTCAGAGAGAGACTTCAGCGGACGGTTAGACTCACTCTTTACGGCACTTGACTTACGTGAGTTGTCGAACAATGAGTCAACAGCCTCCTGGAGCATACGCTTCTCATTACGGAGGATCACCTCAGGAGCCTTGATCTCCATCAGTCGCTTCAGACGGTTATTACGGATAATAACACGGCGATAAAGATCATTCAGGTCAGATGTTGCAAAGCGGCCACCATCCAGTGGAACCAACGGACGAAGCTCAGGCGGTGTCACAGGAATAATCTTCATAATCATCCACTCAGGACGGTTGACTCCTTTCTCTACACTCTGACGGAAAGCCTCAACCACCTGCAGACGCTTCAAAGCCTCGTTCTTACGCTGCATAGAAGAGTCGCTGTTGGCACGGTCGCGCAGTTCATATGACAAAGAATCGAGGTCAAGGCGTACGAGCAAGTCGTAGATTGCCTCAGCACCCATCTTGGCAATGAACTTATTGGGATCACTATCATCAAGATAGTCGTTCTCAGGCGAGATCTGATTTTCAACAATCTCTGCATACTCCTCCTCAGAAAGCAGGTCATATACATTTGAGCCAATGGCATCGTTACCTTCTGCATCTTTCTTTCCCGCCATAGCACCTGGCTGGATCACGACATAACGCTCATAATAGATGATAGCATCCAACTTCTTTGTGGGAAGTCCGAGCAGATAGCCGATCTTATTGGGAAGACTACGGAAATACCATATATGAGCCACAGGAACAACCAGCTCGATGTGTCCGGCACGCTCACGACGAACCTTCTTCTCTGTTACCTCGACACCACATCGATCACAGA
This sequence comes from uncultured Prevotellaceae bacterium, assembly GCA_902784615.1. Taxonomy (GTDB): domain Bacteria; phylum Bacteroidota; class Bacteroidia; order Bacteroidales; family Bacteroidaceae; genus Prevotella. The sequence continues at coordinate 6,126 of CACZVN010000036.1, forward strand.
CGATACCTTTATAACGGATACGCTTGTACTTACCGCAGGCACACTCATAGTCCTTTGTAGGACCGAAGATGCGCTCGCAGAACAGACCGTCACGCTCCGGCTTATAGGTACGGTAGTTGATGGTTTCAGGTTTGGTAACCTCACCGAAGCTACTCTCGAGGATATCTTCGGGCGAATTAGTAAAATTACTCTTTACTTTTGAATCTTTCTTGAAAGCCATATTTCAATAATACCTTTTTTCTATTTTACCTTTATATATATTAATCGAGCGTGATGCTCAGACCAAGACCGCGCAACTCATGCAGCAGCACGTTGAGAGACTCAGGAATACCTGGTGTAGGCATGGGATCGCCCTTGACGATGGCCTCATATGCCTTAGAACGGCCAACGGTATCATCCGACTTGATAGTCAGGATCTCCTGCAGCACATGGCTAGCACCAAATGCCTCAAGGGCCCAGACCTCCATCTCACCGAAACGCTGTCCACCGAACTGTGCCTTACCACCAAGTGGTTGCTGGGTAATCAAGCTGTACGGACCGATAGAACGGGCATGCATCTTATCCTCAACCATGTGACCCAGCTTCAGGAAGTAAGTGATACCTACTGTAGCAGGCTGGTCGAAGCGCTCACCAGTCTCACCGTCATAGAGATGAGTAGAGCATAGACGAGGCAGACCTGCCTTGTCAGTCCACTCTGCGAGGTCATCGAGCTTTGCACCGTCAAAAATCGGGGTAGCGAACTTCACACCAAGGCGCTTACCTGCAGCACCGAGGATAGCCTCAAAGATCTGACCAAGGTTCATACGTGAAGGCACGCCCAGCGGGTTCAGTACCAAGTCAACAGGGCGTCCATCCTCGAGGAACGGCATATCCTCCTGGCGCACCACCTTCGATACGATACCCTTGTTACCGTGACGTCCGGCGAGTTTATCACCCACACCGATCTTACGCTTCTTTGCAACGTAAACCTTAGCCATCTGCAGAATACCGTTGGGAAGCTCGTCGCCAATGGTAATGGCAAACTTACGACGCTTCATCTC
>CACZVN010000037.1 GCA_902784615.1 uncultured Prevotellaceae bacterium
GGCGTTCCCATATAACGCTCACCATACATCACTTCATACCATTTCCAATCGATGACAGGTCCGCCTGCCACACCGACTTTGAATACATCGGGGTAGTTGGTCATCAGCGAGATAGTCATGAATCCGCCAAAACTCCAGCCGTGAACACCTAAACGATCCATATCTACGTATGGCTGCTTTTTCAGATATTCCACACCTCTCATCTGATCCTGCATCTCAATCTGACCCAGCTGATGGAAGGTGGCTTGTTCAAAGTCCCTACCTCTGTTCTCCGAACCACGATTGTCCAATACGAACACAATGTAGCCTTTCTGTGCCATATAGGTTTCCCAAGATCGACTGGCATAGTGCCACGATGCATCTACATTGTGGGCGTGAGGGCCACCATATACATAAATGACGGTTGGGTATTTCTTGTTGGGGTCAAAGTCGTGTGGCTTTACCATCCTAAAATATAAGTCTGTAATGCCATCTGCTGCTGTAATGTAACCATTGGAATAAATGGGCTGCTGGTAGTCCTTCCAGGGATCCTCGGCATCCAGTAACTCTGTCACTTTTCCCCAGCCATTAGTATTGATAACGTCAATGATGCGCGGCTTGTTGAAAGATGAGAGTTTCAGGGCAACCATCTGTCCTGATACTGATGGCTGGGCACTCTGAACCACTCCAATGCCTTTACCCATCAGTCTGCGATCACCATTATTGATGTTAACGGCATACAGATTGCTGTTCAATGGATAAACCTCGTTGCTGAGAATTAACACACTCTTTGTCTTGGTGTTAAAGCCAACGACCTCCTGCACCACCCATTTGCCGCTGGTGATCTGCTTCAACTCCTTACCGCTCTTATCAAACAGGTACAAGTGATTGTAGCCGTCCTTCTGACTCTGCATCACAAACTTTGTATCATCCCAGGGTAGAAACTGAATAGGATTCAGAGGCTCCACATATTTGTCGGAGGTTTCACGATACAGTTCGGCTATCTTTTGACCCGTAGTAGCGTCGTAGGAAACCAGTCGGCAGTCGGTTTGCTTGCGGTTCAACTCAAACATATAAACCGTCTTGGCATCAGGACTCCAACTGATGTTGGTAAAATAACGGTCAGTCGGATCGCCAGCCTGCAGATAGACGGTCTGGTATGTCAGAAGGTCATAGACGCCAACCGTTACTTTGTGGCTGGTCATACCTGCCATAGGATATTTATCGGGTTCGTGGGTGGCCGCCCGTGGGAAGATGTCAACCTGAGGATAGTCGGTAACCATACTTTGGTCCATGCGGTAGAAGGCCAGCTTGTTGCCGTCAGGACTCCAGAAGGTACCCTTGTTGATACCGAACTCATTACGATGCACGGCCTGTCCATATACGATCTCTCGACTGCCGTCCGTAGATAGCTGGTGCTTCTGTCCCTGACCGTCAACCACAAAAAGCTGGTGATCCTCCACGTAGGCGGTAGCTCGCGACTTTGCGTTCCAGTCGTTGGCCTTCTCTCCAGAGATACTGTCCTGCCAGACGATCTTCTTAGCCTTGAAGTCTATCAGAATAAAAGCCTTCCTGTTGCCTACAGCCACAATAGGTTTGTCTGGATAGGGGAAGGTGGCATTCATCAGGTGGCGCACGTATCTCTCGTCGTTACTCTCAGCCCATTTGTTGATGTCATCGAGTGTGAACAGGCTTTCTTTTTTGCCCGTCTTTGTATCGATGGTAAAGCACTCCTCAACATCTGTCTGAATCAGTTGCTCCCCCCACCATGTCAGCCACATGTTCTGAGGACGCAGGTTGGCGTAGTTGGTGCCACCGAAGTTCAGATCCTCAAGTGTGAAAAGCTTGTCCTGTGCACGCATCGTTGTAGAGACCAATATGGTCAGTATCGCTAATAGGGTTAGTCTGAACTTATTCATCGTCATCATCGAATCTCCTTTTCCGCTTATCGAAATCTTTTCCTTTCCCGAAAGACTTACCTTTACCGCTTCTGTCAAAGCGCTCATGTCCGCCACGGTTCGGCTTACCCAGTTGGTGGCGATGGAAGGTGAACGAACGGATGTCCGCTTCTTCGTTCTGCTCCGTCTCCTCCAGACGTTGTTTGAATTCGCGGTTTTTCTTGAAACGGTGCTTCTCTGCCATCTGGCGCTTCTCCTCTTCCGTCTTCACGATACCACCCTCAGAACGGAAATCCTTCAGTTTGCCGTCAAACATCTGATACTTGCGGAACTCACATTCCAACGACCCGTTATAGAGCGGATATTTGATGCTGGGCTTCAGGCCGATCTGGTCGAAACACTCTTCGCGATAAGAGAGCACCCAGGCGTCATTGCCCTTAAACTGATGCTTCAACCGCTCACCAATCATCTTGTAGGTTCCAAGAAGATCGGGCGTAGAGATACGCTCTCCATAGGGCGGATTGGTAATGATGATACTCTTCTCCTGAGGCTGTGTGAAGTCCTTGAAGTCCTGCTGCTTGATGGTGATGTCGCTGGAGAGACCAGCTGCCTTCACATTCAGCAGTGCCGTATTCACGGCCTTGATGTCAACATCATAGCCATAGATATGATGCTTGAACTCCCGCTCCTGACTCTCATCATTATAGATATTGTCGAAGAGCTCGGCATCGAAGTCGGGCCATTTCTCAAAAGCATATTCGTGACGGAACAGACCTGGTGCCATATTCTTGGCAATCAGGGCGGCCTCGATCAGCAGTGTACCGGATCCGCACATGGGGTCGATGAAATCCGTATCACCCTTCCAACCTGACATCAGGATCATACCTGCTGCCAGCACCTCGTTCAGAGGCGCCTCCACGCTCTCCTGTCTGTAGCCACGACGGTGAAGCGACTCACCGCTGGAGTCCAGACTGAGCGTACAATGGTCTTCAGCGATATGCATGTTCAGACGGATATCCGGATTGGCTACCGAGATATTCGGACGCTTGCCTGTTGCCTCGCGAAGCTGATCGACAATGGCATCTTTTACCTTGTAAGATACGAACTTCGAATGGCGGAATTCTTCGGAAAAGACCACCGAGTCAACGGCAAAGGTTTTGTCTTGTCCGATATATTGTGACCATTCTATCTTCTTGATTTCATCATAAACGTCATCTGCACTCTTTGCCTTGAAGTGTCGGATGGGTTTTAATATTCTGATGGCTGTGTGCAACTGGAAGTTGGCACGATACATCATCTCCTTATCACCTGTAAACGATACCATTCGCCTACCGATCTTCACATCTTTAGCCCCCAATTGGGTCAGCTCCTTCGCCAGTACAGGTTCCAGTCCCATAAACGTCTTGGCGATCAATTCAAAATTCTGTTCCATTTTTATTGTTGCATATTGGGCAATTTGCGGAATTGCGTGTGCAAAGTTAATGGAAGTCGGGCGAAAAAACAAATATTTCGCAAAAAAAGATGCGCTTTTTTGTGTTATTCCAAATTATTTATTAATTTTGCGCACATCTACTAGTGTGAATTATGGTGAATCTTCTCATATCATCCCCTCAGACGAATGTCTTCGTCCTCCTTTTCTGGGCGTTGGCTGCGGTCGTTGTTTTCATATTCGTTAGTGCGATCTTCGTTCAGCGTAAGAAAGGCAAACATTTGGCGGAAGAGCTTAAGGAATTGGATAAAATCAAGCAGAACAACACTGAATATGAGTTTGTGCTCAAGGCCATGAAGATTGCTGTGTGGCGCTATGATGCCAGGGATCAGTCTTTTGCCTATGAGAACGACTTCCGTGAGGGCATGAACAACTATGTGATTTCGGATAATGAGAAATTCCAAGATACGCTTTCTGCGATCAATCCGGCTGATAAAGAGCGTGTCAATAAGTCTTTCAGCGATATCTTAGAGGGACGTACGGATTTCTATCACGAGGAATACAGGGTGGATCCTAAGGTGGGCGCCTCTTATTGGGAGGATAGCTTTGCCACCATCGTGGAACGTGATGAGAACGGCAAACCGCTGAAGATCGTAGGTACCTCCCAGCGTATCGACGAACGAAAGGAGATGGAGTCTTCTTTGGTGACAGCCCGTAATAAGGCTGAGGAGAGCGATCGCCTGAAGACAGCGTTCCTGGCAAACATGGGTCATGAGATCCGTACCCCGTTGAATGCGATTGTAGGTTTTGCCGATTTGCTGCCTGTGGTTGAAAGTGAGGAAGACCGCAACCAGCTGATTCAGGAGATCCAGAACAACAACCATAAGCTGCTGCGTATCATCGACGGTCTTGTCAGTATGGCGAAGATTGAGGCAGGTGCCAAGAGCCTGCTGATGGCAAAGGTTGATGTCAACAAGATGCTCCAGCAGATGGTTGATACCTATCAGCCCACCACCATGCTCGCCATCATGACAGAGTGTCCGTTAGAGGAGCTGCCTATCCAGACCGATAGAGAGAAACTGTTTGAGATTCTCGACAATCTGGTACAGAATGCGGTGAAGTTTACCGAAGCTGGTAGCGTCACTTTGGGCTATGATGTTCTGGGCGACCGTTTGCGCATCTGGGTGAAGGATACGGGTAAGGGTATTCCTGAAGCTGATCAGGAGAGAATCTTCGAACGTTTCGTGAAACTGGATGAATACGTCCCAGGCACAGGTCTTGGCCTCTCTGTGGCCAAATCGCATGCACTCAGCCTGAATGGTTCGATTGGTGTCGAGTCAAAGGTAGGCGAGGGCTCTACGTTCTGGGTAGAATTGCCGTTAAGCTGATCATGTTATCTATAAATAAATCTGTTCTTGCAACTTTTAGGTCCATGCTTTCGTCAAATGTACAGGAAGTAAAACCAAAAAAAGACAGAAAGATGAAAAGAAAACAATTATTCCTAATGGGTATTCTGCTGATGGCAGTAGCCATGTTATCCACCTCTTGTGTCAATATGAAGGTAGGTTTGAGTGGTGATATCGCCACAGAATACCGTCCTTTGAAGGATTTCGAGAAAATTGAGATCAGCGGTTCGCCGAATGTGTATTATACCCAGGCCGACACCTTCTCCGTGAAGGTGAGAGGACCCAAAGACGCTATGGAGAATATCCTGACAGAGGTAGATGGCGGCACGCTCTCCATTCGCAATCGCGGCAAAATGGGTGTGGTGAACATCGTGATTCATGATGAAGACGAGGCTGAAATCTATGTCACTTCGCCCGATCTGATCAGTGTCCGTCTGAATGGCTCTGGCGACTTCACTTCAGAGAAGCGCATCGATACCGATCAGATGGAGGTCGTGCTTCGTGGTTCTGGCGATATGACTGTCAGGGATCTGATCTGTGATGCCTGTCATGTTGAACTGGTAGGCTCTGGCGATATCAATATCGATCGCCTGGAGACCAAAGAGTCGGATGTAACGCTGGTAGGCTCTGGCGATATTGCCATCAACCAGTGGCGGGTGCTCTCTACCCGCTTGGGTCTGAAAGGCTCCGGCGATATCAAAGTGAACTTCAACGAGGGCTGTCAGGCTGTTGACAGTGAACTGCGAGGCTCTGGTGATATCACGCTGCGTGGTGTCGTGAGCCGGTTCTCTCAGCAGAAGACGGGTTCAGGCGACATCGATATCGATCATTTGCAAATAGTGAAATGTTGCGTGTCTTTATGGCAAACGACGCTACGGAGATTGCCGTTATCTGTAATTCACAGATGACGGCAGTCGCTGCTTATCTGGAATCACTCCGCCTCGCGGGGCAGATCCCCTTGCGCTTCATGGTCAGATCCCCCCCCAGTTCCATGCACAGCCTCTGGGAACTCCGCCCGTGGCTCGACGATGCGCCCTTCATTCTGACCACTGTCGATACCATCTTTCAGGAACAAACGTTCGCAGCCTATGTACAGGCCTTCCGTCAGACGACTGCCGATGGTCTGATGGGGGTGACGGATTATATCGACGATGAGCGGCCACTCTATGTCAGCACCGACGATACACTGCGGATTACCGACTTTACCGACACCTCGGAGCAGCCGCATTTCATCAGCGCGGGTATCTATGGCCTGACGCCGCAGTGCTTCGACACCTTAGGCCGCTGTATAGCCCGAGGCGAACAGCGCATGCGGAATTTCCAACGGGCCTTAGTAGCCGACGGTCTTCGCCTGCAGGCGTGGCCTTTTTCGAAGGTACTCGACATCGATCATGTGACGGATATCCGTCAGGCAGAACAATTCTTGAGCGTATGAAGATACTGATGATACGACGGGCAGAGCAGTTCTCGCCTCATTCGGTGGAGAACGACAGGGCGATCCTTGAGGCAGTGGCCTTGCGGTTGTCTCAGCAGGGCCATGCTGTCACGCAGGTCGATGAGGCTGCGCTCGCCTCCGTCCTGGCTGCTGATACCCCCGACTTCATCTTCTCCATGGCCCGTCTGCCTGAGTCGCTCCGTCTATTAGGGGCGTCAGGGGTGAGGGTTGTCAATACCCCTCAGGGTGTCTCGCAGTGCGCCCGCCGTCAGGTGCAGGCGCTCATGACATCACTCCACATCCCGTTTCCTGCAGGCGAGGGGCTTCACGGCTATTGGCTGAAACGGGCTGATGCCGCTGCCCAGACGGAGGCCGATGTGGTGTTTGCGTCCGACAGTCAGGCGCTCGCTGAGGTGGAGGCTGCCATGCGGGCCCGTGGCATCCGCGATTATATCATCAGTCCGCATGTCGAGGGTGATCTGGTGAAATTCTATGGTGTTCCAGCCGCTGGGTTCTTCCGCTGTTTCTATCCCACGGACGACGGTCTGTCGAAGTTCGGCTTGGAACATCGGAACGGACAGGCGCATCATTATCCGTTTGATGCTGCCCACCTGCAGATAAAAGCTGAGGCGCTGGCAGCAGCGGTGGGTTTGGAGGTCTATGGCGGTGACTGTATCGTCACTGCCGATGGCAATTGGTTTATGATCGATTTCAACGATTGGCCGAGTTTCTCCCGTTGTCGGGAAGAGGCTGCAGAGGCCATCGCGAGTCTGGTTAATTAATAAAGGTATGGCTACATTCAGGGAATTATTACAGTTGTCGTTTAAGTCTGAGGACACGGAGGAGTGGTTGGATGTCCACTTCACGCGTCCCGTCGGCTTGGTGTTCGCCCTGTTTTGGAATCGGTTGGGCGTCCATCCTAATGCCATTACCATCCTTTCTATCTTCTTAGGCATCGGTGCGGGCTGGATGTTCCACTTCACCGACTTGCTTCATAACCTCTATGGTGTCATCCTGCTGATGCTCGCCAACTTCTGCGACTCTACGGACGGACAAATGGCGCGCCTTACAGGCAAGAAAACCCTGGTGGGGCGTGTACTCGACGGCTTCTCAGGCGATGTGTGGTTTGCCGCCATCTACATCGCCATCATCGTGCGTCTGTGGCATCAGCCCGTTCCTGGCCTGTCGTTCTCATGGGGCATCGGTGCCTTTCTGTTGGCGGCTGTGGCGAGTCTCTGCTGCCACGCGCCCCAGTGTGCTTTGGCGGATTACTACCGTCAGATCCATCTCTATTTCTTGTTGGGAAAGACGGGTAGCGAACTCGACAGCTATCGTCAGCAACGTGCCATCTACGAACAGCTGCCCAAGCGTGCGCTTTTCTCGCGTGTGTTCTATTATAATTATGCCAACTACTGCTCGCCTGTCTGTTGGATTGTCCGTGGGTCTATCCGCTCATGGAGATCACCGTCTTCCAGGCGATGTATGTCTATATGCATCGTACGCATGAAGCGCTCTGCCGTTCGCTGACCCCGCATCAGGGTTTCATCTTCGATTATGGCGGCACGCTTGATACGGGCGGCGTACATTGGCGCGAGGTCATCTGGCAGGCTTACGAGCGTCATCAAGTACCCGTTACTTCGGAGCAGTTCCGCGAGGCTTACGTCGCTGTCGAACGCCAGTTGGGTGCGCAGCCGTTGGTGAAGCCCGACTTCACTTTCCGTCAGACGTTGGAGCTCAAGGTGCGCCTGCAGTTGGAATACCTCATCGGGCAGGGCTTGGAGCCCTCAGCGATGGCGCAGTATCACGCCGTTCTGGTCGATGACCTTTACGCCTTAGCCAAGCGCGAGACGGCGCATAGCGTGGCAGTCCTGCGTCAGCTCCCCGATGTGCCTAAGGTACTGGTCAGCAACTTCTATGGCAATCTCTCAGTGGTGCTGCATGAGTTTGGCTTCGATGGCTGTTTCCAACAGGTCATCGAGTCGGCGGTGGTGGGTATCCGTAAACCCGATCCTCAGATATTCCAGTTAGGAATCGAGGCGCTGGGCATGTCGCCAGAAGAAGTGACGGTGGTGGGCGACAGTCTGGAAAACGACATTCTGCCTGCCCGTCAGTTGGGTTGTCGTGCCGTATGGTTGAATCAAAAAATAAGCAAAACGATATGAATCAAGTGAAAGTAAGTCCGGCAGAAGGTCGGTTAGGCATCTTGGTAGTAGGTTGTGGCGCAGTGGCCACCACGTTCATCACGGGTGTGTTGATGGCCCGTAAAGGGTTGGCAAAGCCGATAGGCTCTATGACGCAGTTCGACAGGATCCGTGTTGGCAGCGGCGATGCCCGTCAGTATCTGAAATATGAGGAGATTGTTCCCTTAGCTCGTCTCTCCGACCTGGTGTTCGGCTGTTGGGATGTCTATCCCCAGAATGCCTATCAGGCGGCCATGTTTGCCGAGGTGCTCAAAGCGCAGGACATCGAACCCGTGCGTGCTGAACTCGAACAGATCGTGCCCATGCCTGCCGCCTTCGACCCCAACTACGCCAAGCGCCTCACAGGTGATCATGTGAAGGCAGGTTTGACGCGTTGGCAGATGGTAGAGGCGCTGCGTGATGATATCCGCCGTTTCAAGGCTGAAAAAGGCTGCTCTCGCCTCGTGGTGCTCTGGGCTGCCTCTACGGAGATCTATGTGCCTGTCGAGCCTGCTGCCCACAATCATCTCGCTGATCTGGAAGCCGCCATGCAGGCCGACGATCGCGCGCGTATCGCCCCCTCTATGTGCTATGCCTATGCCGCCCTTTCCGAAGGGGCGCCTTTCATCATGGGCGCGCCTAACACCACAGTAGATATCCCTGCCATGTGGGAACTGGCGGAACGGATGCGGATGCCGATAGCCGGAAAAGACTTCAAGACGGGTCAGACGCTCGTTAAGTCGGGCTTCGCTCCGATTATCAGCACCCGCTGTCTCGGACTTGGCGGCTGGTTCTCTACGAACATCTTAGGCAACCGCGACGGACTCGTGCTCGACGAACCTGAGAACTTCCACACGAAGGAAGTCTCGAAGCTCTCCACCTTGGAGACCATCTTGGATCCCGAGTCGCAGCCCGAGTTGTACCGCGATTACTACCACAAGGTGCGCATCAACTACTATCCGCCGCGAAAGGACAACAAAGAGAGCTGGGACAATATCGACATCTTCGGTTGGATGGGCTATCCCATGCAGGTCAAGATCAACTTCCTCTGTCGCGACTCCATCCTGGCAGCTCCCTTGTGTCTCGACCTCTGTCTGCTCATCGATCTCGCCGCCCGTGCAGG
>CACZVN010000038.1 GCA_902784615.1 uncultured Prevotellaceae bacterium
CTGCAGGATGTTTAACTTCACATCGGCATTACCCAAGAGGTAGATGCGGTCGCCCTGGCTGACATTCTCCTTCAGGTCGTTCACAGGGTTGTGGATGTCAGTAGGCGAGTTGGGCTGATAGTATGAGCCGTCGGGATTCTTCACGGGCACTGTGGGATTCATGGTCAGGGCGGTGTCAAACAGTCCGTCGTTGCCCCACTCCTCGTGCACCTTACGGACAGAGAGCGACGAGTTGAACTGCAGGCGGTTGTTCAGTACACGCTGTTCGCCGACGAAGCGCCCACCATATTCCTCACGTCCGGAAACGATGTCCAGACCATTACCTTTCTTATAATTCACTGACAGGCCGAAATAACCGTTCTTGGTGGAAGAATCGATAGAGAGATACTGGTTCAGATTATAACTGACAGGGCGTGTGATCTCATCCCACCAGTCGGTATCGGCACCGTAGTCCTGACCACGGCGCGAACGGCGGAACTCATCGGTAGAAAGGATGCCAACACGCGGTTTCTGCACGTTGAAAGCAATATAACTGTCGTAAGTCACATTGGTCACGCCGGCCGTACCAGAGCCTTTCTTCGTCGTTACCAGAATCACACCATTTGCACCCCGGGTACCGTAGATGGCAGCCGAGCCGGCATCCTTCAGCACCGTGATCGACTCCACATCCTGAGTAGCGATGTTACGCAGGTCACCGCCGGCGATACCGTCGATGACTACCAGCGGTCCATTCGAGGCCGTGAGCGAACCGGCACCACGCACCTGGATGTTGGTCATGGCGTTGGGGTTGGCATCGGCCGATGAGGCCACGTTAAGACCAGCCACCTTACCGGCAATCAGGGCCATGGGATCGCTGGCGGCTCCTTGGTTGAACTGATCCTTGCTGATCTGAACTACCGAACTCGAAATCTCTTTCTTGGCCATCGAGCCATAGCCCACGACCACCACTTCGTTCAGTTGGGCCACGTCTTCCTTCAGGGTGATCTCCAAGCCATCCTTGGCTTTCACCTCCTGCGGGTTGTAACCGATAAAGCTGATCACCAGTGTCGCACCAGACTTACACTGTAAAGAGAATTTCCCGTCAAAGTCTGTGACGGTGCCGTTCGATGTTCCTTTTTCCATGACGCTGGCTCCGATGACATCCTCACCAGTGTCGTCTTTCACATGGCCACTGACGGTGGTCTGTGCTGAAACATCCAAGGCAAAACACACAACCGCTATGAGCATGAGCAAGCGGCAGAATTGACTCTTAGTTTTTTCCATTGTTTTACTTTTTAATAATTAATTAGAGTTATTTGTACTATTATATCTCATTTTCTCAATTTCTCAATCCTCACGGCTGCACCTCCACTACGGGCAAGTCTGAGTTTCAAAGTGCTACCGTTGGTCACTTCTTCCTGACGGATGGTCATCGGATAGGGATTCTTCTCATAGTCTGCATCCGGCCCGTCTTCATAGACGATAGCGCAATAAGTGGTATCGGCATCGAGGAAGTCGAGTTTTAGAGATAATTCTCGGGACTCCTCGTTGGTGATGCTGCCGATAAACCAGCGGTCGCCGTTACGCTCCTTTCGGGCTACAGTGACATATTTGCCGATCTCGCCGTTGGGGACAATAGTCTTGCTCCAGGTTGTCGGACAACTCTCGATGAATGTCAGGGCTGGCTGGCCTTCGTAGTTCTCGATAGCATCTGCAGCCATCTGCAACGGACTGTAGATGACAACGAACTCACCGAGTTGTTTTGCCAAAGTAGAGTGGGGATGAGTGCCTTTCACCACCTCCGAGAAGTTGAAGATGGCAGGCGTGAAGTCCGTCGGCCCAGCCAGACAGCGGGTGAAGGGCAGGGTGACGGTGTGGGCAGGGGGATTGCCGCCTCTGCGGTCCCAGGCATTATACTCCTGACCGCGCACTCCCTCCTGTGTCATCAGGTTTGGCCAGGTGCGTTGGATGCCAGTGGGCATGGCAGGCTCGTGGTTGTCAATCATGATGTGATGCCTGGCGGCCGTTTCAATCACCTTACGGTAGTGACGGATGCCATACTGCGACTTGGCCAGTTCCTTACCATCGAAGAAGTGGCCCACGTAGCCTGTCTTCACGGCACGGATGCCCAGATGGTTGAACCATGCAAAGGCAGAGTCCATCTGCTCTTCTAAGAGTTTGGCATTGCCCCACGTCTCCGTATGGCCGATGAAGCGCACGCCTTTCGATAGGGCGTATGCACAAACCTCTTCTATATTAAAGTCGGGATAAGCCTTCAGATACGAGATCTTCTCGCCTTGTCCCCATCCAGGGTTCCATCCCTCTGCCAACACGCCGCTGAAGCCGTGACGGGCGGCAAAGTCGATATATCGTTTTACGTTTTGTGTGGTTGCTCCGTGTGCCGGCCCCATCTCCCAGGTGTTCTGCTTCTTGTGGATGCTCCACCAGATACCGATGTAGCGGCCCGGCTCAATCCAGGAAATGTCTTCTATCTTTGATGGCTCGTTCAAATTCAGCATCAGCCGCGAGGTCATCAGGTCACCAGCCGTTTTACTTATTATAATAGTACGCCAGGGCGATTTTGTCTCCCCCTCGCAATACACCTTCACGCCGCTCTGCCAAGGTGTCAGTGCCGTTTGCAACCTTACAGCGGAAGCAAATTTTTCACTCTTCACTCTTAACTCTTCACTTCTAACGGGTGTCAAGTTGATGCTGGCATAGTCCTCGAGTGCGGCCTCATGAATGGCGAGGTATAGCGAATCCTCATATTCTATGGTGAGTGGTGTGCATACGGTATCTTTCCTGCTCAGCAGATCGGCGGTATAGATACCCTCGAAGTACTCGGTGTGATTAGTTGGAATCGACCAAGCCTTGGCATTGTGTGCCAAGGTGATCTCGGTCAATTCGTCCTGAATACAATACTTTTCGCCTTTACTGATACTTGGCAGAATATAGTGGAAGCCGACGCCATCGTTGAACACGCGGAACACAACATCCATGCGTCGGCCTGACTTCTCCCTGAAATTCACCGTCAACTCATGATAGTGATTACGCACCGTATCTTCCTCGCCCCAGGGCTGTAACCAAGTCTCGTCTTTCGAAGAATAACTTTTGCCTATCAACCTGACATCATCACCTAGTGTACCCTTGTCGAGAAGGAAACCGAGGTGCGAAGGAGCGACAATCGTCTTTGTACCATACTTAATCGTGTAAAAGGGCTTGTTGGCCTTCACGCCGACAGCAACCGTCACGGTGCCGTCGGGTGAACTGACCAAAACTTCTTTTGCCTGAACATTGGCAAAGAAACTGCAACAAACTAAAACAATTAATCTAACTAACAACTTATGCATGATGAACTTTATTTTATCCATTGATTGTGAATTCGACGGCAAAGTTAAGGCGATAAATGACCACAAACAAGTTGTTCAAACAAAAATCAAAATGATCAAATAGGCAATTGACTGATAATCAATACGTTTCTTTTTGTTGCATAATAGAAAATCAAAACTTTTGCAACCCCTTTTCATCTTGATTTCGCCTTTTATCACGTACTTGGATTTGGTGGTTTCAAAAAGAATCATTAATTTTGTGCCGGAATAATAACTAAACTCGGAATACAATGAATAAATTGGTAGCCATCGCATTTACAGCCTTGCTCATTGTAGCATGTGGAAGACCTGTTGCCGACACGCAGACAGACCGACTCTATCAGACACTCGATAGTCTGATAGAACGTCACGATGAAATCGTGGCTGCCAAGGAATCGCAGATCATGTCACTCTCCAAGGGCCTGCAGGGTGTGACGCTGACACCAGAGCAGGAGTACGAAAAGAATCTGCGACTATACGACGAATATTTGGCTTTTCGTTTCGACTCTGCTTTCTATTATATCAATCGTAATATCCAGAGTCCTTTGGCAATGACCGATGCTGAGCGTCGTGCCGCCAGTGCCATACGTTTGGCTCATATTCTCAGTGTTTCGGGCATATTCAACAATGCCCGTCTGCTGCTTGACAGTATACAACCCGACCTGCTTTCGACAGAAACCCGTGTGTTGTACTACAACCAGCGTGCTGAATTGAACCTCTATCGTTCGGAAATGGCACAATACACACCTTATTTTATGAACTATATTGATAGTGCGCAGTATTATCGTCAGATGTTGTTGCAAATTGCTCCAAAGGAGTCCTTTGAGTATATTGTCAGTCGTGCCAGTTACGTTTGTGAGCAGGGAGATGTGGAAGGGGCCATCCGTCTGTTTGAAGAGTATCTGCCCACCTTACAGTCTGGTGACCGCCGCTATAGCATCGTGGCTAGTACACTGGCCTTTTTCTATTGGAAGAGCGGGCAGCCTCAGCAGCAAGAGCACTATCTGCTGCTTTCGGCCATCAGCGATTTGCAAGGTGCCATCCTCGAGAACAATGCCCTGCGCGAACTGTCCTCCATACTGATGGAGAGGGGAGTCTATGAACGTGCCTATCGCTACCTGTCGCGAGCCAGCAACGATGCACAGCAATATGGAAGTCGTTTGCGGAGCATGCAGGTGGCTCGACTGACACCAGTTATTACCAAGGCTTACGATACCGAGAGGGAACATGCATTACAGCGCACTAACCGACTGCTCACCATATTGGCATCGATTACTCTCTTGTTAGTGGGTCTCATCCTCTTTAATTTCTGGCTGCTCTATAAGCGTCGCATAGCCAACAGGAAAATCAATCAGATGAATGCGGTGCTTACCAGCCAGAACGAGGATATGCAGACACTCAACACCCAACTCTCGACTCTCAACACTCAAATGAAGGAGGCGAACCGAATTAAAGACGAATATATAGGCCGATTTTTGGAATTGTGCAGTGCCCTCATCCATCGGGGTGAGGAGCGTCATAAACTCTTTAACCGTTTGGCTCGCGACCGTAAATTGGAAGACCTCTATGCCGAACTTAAGAGCAACTCGGCTATCAATGAGGGTATCAAGATGTTCCACCAAAACTTTGATACAGCCTTTCTGAATATCTATCCTGATTTTATTGGTGAGGTGAACCGCTTGATGATACACGATTGTCAGTTTGAAATAGAGGAAGACTCCACCAAGTTGACCACCGAGTTGCGCGTACTGGCTCTCATCCGGCTGGGTATTGTCGACAACCAGAAGATTGCCGACATTCTGCGATCGTCGATAACAACCATCTACACTTATCGCTCAAAACTCAAGTCTCGAGCCTTGCAGAGGGATACCTTTGAGGATGACGTCAAGCAGATCGCTACCTATTGATGAGGCCTTGGACTCCCTTCCTTTTGCGTTTTTGTCATCACCCTGCAGGGTTGCCATGAAGTTGCTGACATCAGCACTTCCCCTGCTCGTGGAATGAGTAGTATTGGCCGTCTGTGACAATCACATGATCCAGAAAGTGGATGTTCATGACCTCACAGGCTCTGTTGTGACAGACGGCGAGGATGGTGCAGTTGGCGAGGACAGCTTCCTTCATGACTATACGGATGTCGACAGGTGTTTCCGTGATGCCGCCACGTGAGATGCGCACCTTCTTGATGAGGCGGTAGTGCTGGTTCATCAGCAGTGCCCAGAACTCCTCGACGTAGAGGTCCTGCATCACAGGGCGCATGTGGTTGTAGATACGGGTGGCAGTACCTAAGTCTGGCCGTTCCTCAGGCGTTTCAGCTTGTCGACGCTTGCCCAGCTCACAGGCTGCAAGGATGGAAATGGCCTTTGCCTCGCCAATACCAGTGTAAGTGCAGAGTTCACGGATGGACATCTTGCCCAGCGTGTTCAGGTTGTTGTTGCAGTCAGGTTGTTGTTGCAGTCAGCGAGGATGCGCTTCATCAGGTCTACGGCACTCTCTTTCTGCGAGCCAGAGCCGATTAGGATTGCCAGCAGTTCTGCATTCGTCAGATTTTCAGCACCGCTTGATGCCATCTTCTCTCGTGGACGGTCTTCTTCCGCCCATTGATTGATGTTGAGTAGAACGTTTTTTCGAAGGCTGTGAATTCGTCTTGTCGTAGCACGCACCGTTTCCACCATGATTCGATAAAGCCCAAACCGTACCCCATCAGTTGGACGAAGGCCGCAGGGATGGATAGTAGCCCTACTTTCAGGCTCCTGTTCTTGATGGCCGAGTCGATGCAGATCAGCAGACTATATAATATAATAGGTATCCATGGACTGAAGCACATCCAGTAGAACTGGTCGCGGTCGACGTAGTGCATCAGTGCCCGTCCTACGGCAGAGATGAGTATCAGTGCAATGACACCTACGGTGAATACCGTCGGCAGCAGATGGACGAGTTTCATTGTGCCGGGATGGCGCTTCTCAAGATTGATGCGGGCAATGCCGCTGTTATACACCTGACGGAAGAACTTCTTGAAGTCTGTACGCCGTTTGTGCCATACCCAGGCTTCAGGGAAAAGTCTTGGACTATAGCCCGCCTCTACGATGCGGTAGGAGAAGTCGATATCCTCGCCAAAGCGCATCTTTGAGAAGCCTCCCAGTTGCTGATAGACATCGCGACGGATGCCCATATTGAACGAACGGGGATAGAATTTGTCGAGTTTTGCCTTACCTCCACGGATTCCACCAGTGGTGAAGAAAGAAGTCATTGAGTAGGAGATTGCCTTCTGGATGGGCGTAAACGAGGGGTGGGCTGCGTCAGGACCACCAAAGGCGACAATCGGAGGTACGATGGTGCGGTGGTACGGTGGCGCGAGATTACTTTCATCCTCTGAACATTTCTCGTACCTCCGCACCTCCGCACCCCCGTACCCCCGAATTTCTCTATCAACTGCTGCCAAATAGCCTTCAGGCAGCACGACATCAGAGTCGAGAATGATGAGCCATTCGCCGTTGGCACGCTCAGCACCGTAGTTGCGACTCTGCCCTGGACCGCTGTTCTCCTTGTTGTAATAATGCAAAGCA
>CACZVN010000039.1:0-6641 GCA_902784615.1 uncultured Prevotellaceae bacterium
ATCAAGAACGCGATCCCTACAAGTGACGTGAAGAAGGGTGCAGTATCTAAGGCTTTGGTTGTTCGCACAAAGAAGGAAATCCGTCGTGCAGATGGTTCGTACATCCGTTTCGACGATAACGCCTGTGTGCTGCTGAACAATGCTGGTGAGCTTCGCGGCAGCCGTATCTTCGGCCCCGTTGCCCGTGAGCTCCGTGCTGTGAACATGAAGGTCGTTTCTTTGGCACCTGAGGTACTTTAATGGAAAAAAGTAAAAAAGTAAAAAAGTAAAGAAGAAATGGCAAAGTTCAAAATTAAGAAAAACGATACAGTCATCGTCCTGGCCGGTGAGGATAAGGGCAAGACTGGTAAGGTGCTGAAGGTCCTGACCGACAAGCAGCGCGCACTTGTTGAGGGTGTAAACATGGTCAACAAGAGTGCTAAGCCCAGCGCAAAGAACCCTCAGGGAGGCTTCGTCAAGATGGAGGCTCCTATTCACATCTCAAATATTAGTTTGATTGATCCGAAGAGTGGCAAGGCTACCCGTGTCGCCATCAAGCGCGAGGGCAAGAAGGTCGTTCAACTATACTTCTGCAATGCAGATCCCCGTCCTGAAGAAGATTGTTGTCAACCAGGGTCTGGGTGATGCTACTCAGGATAAGAAGATCATCGAGGTGGCCATCAACGAGATTACCGCCATCTGTGGTCAGAAGGCTGTGGCAACTTATTCCAAGAAGGATATAGCCAACTTCAAACTGCGTAAGAAGATGCCTATCGGCGTGATGGTGACACTGCGTCGTGAGCGTATGTATGAGTTCCTGGAGAAACTCGTCCGTATCGCCCTGCCCCGTATCCGTGACTTCAAGGGTATCGAGAGCAAGTTCGACGGCCGTGGTAACTACACACTGGGTATCCAGGAGCAGATTATCTTCGTCGATCGCATTCAGGGTATGAACATTACCTTCGTGACATCAGCCCAGACTGATGAGGAGGGTTTCGCACTGCTGAAGGCTTTCGGTCTTCCATTCAAGAACGCTAAAAACGATTAAGAGATATGGCAAAAGAATCAATGAAAGCCCGCGAGGTGAAGCGCGCTAAGCTCGTTGCCCGTTATGCTGAGAAGCGTGCTGCTCTGAAGAAGATCATCGCTACTGCCGATGTGAACACTGAAGAGGGTGCTATGGCCGCTTATGAGGCAGCCCGCAAATTGCAGAGCATTCCCAAGAACGCCAACCCCATCCGTCTGCACAACCGTTGCAAGATCACGGGTCGTCCCAAGGGATATATGCGCCAGTTTGGTCTCTCTCGTATCCAGTTCCGTGAGATGGCAGTCTCTCTCGTATCCAGTTCCGTGAGATGGCATCAAGCGGTCTGATCCCGGGAGTGAAGAAGGCCAGCTGGTAATGCTTCGTTCAGATGAAGAGATTTTCAATTATTTAATATTGTCGGGGCAGTCCCGATTAATTAAACATTTATTTTTATGACAGATCCAATAGCAGATTATCTGACCAGACTCAGAAACGCCATCATGGCTCATCACCGTGTTGTTGAGGTTCCTGCGTCTAACTTGAAGAAAGAGATCACCAAGATCCTCTTCGAGAAGGGTTACATCCTGAACTACAAGTTCATTGAGGATGGTCCTCAGGGTACTATCAAGGTTGCTCTGAAGTACGACCCTGTAACTCGTGAAAACGCCATCAAGTGCCTGAAGCGAGTTTCCACACCAGGTCTTCGCCAGTACACTGGTTACAAAGACATGCCGAGAGTAATTAACGGACTGGGTATTTCTATCTTATCCACGTCTAAAGGTGTAATGACAGACAAAGAGGCTGCTGCCCTGAAGATCGGCGGCGAGGTGCTTTGCTACGTATATTAATTGGAGGATAGCATTATGTCAAGAATAGGAAAATTGCCAATTAGTATTCCTGCTGGTGTTACAGTAGCCCAGGACAAGGACGGCGTAGTGACTGTCAAGGGCCCGAAGGGAGAACTCTCACAGAAGGTTGATCCCTCTATCAAGATGAAGATTGAGGACGGCCACATTACATTTGAGATTGACGAGAACAGTCCTGTCAATATTAAGCAGAAGCAGGCTTTCCACGGCCTTTATCGTGCACTTGTCAACAATATGGTTGTTGGCGTGAGCGAAGGTTATAAGAAGGAGATGGAACTTGTCGGTGTCGGTTACCGTGTGTCTAACCAGGGTAACATCATCGAGTTCGCACTTGGTTATACGCACCCCATTTTCATCCAGCTTCCCAAGGAGGTTAAGGTGGAAACCAAGATGGAGCGTAACCAGAACCCGCAGATTATCCTTGAGTCATGTGACAAGGCCCTGCTCGGTCTGATTTGTGCTAAAATTCGTTCTTTCCGTATGCCTGAGCCTTACAAAGGAAAGGGTATCTTGTTCAAGGGTGAGGTTATCCGCCGTAAGTCGGGTAAGTCCGCATCGGCTAAGTAATCTTGAAAATTAAACATTAATGATTAAACATTAAAGATTATGACAACGAAGAAAGAAGAAAGACGAATTAAGATCAAATATAGAATTCGCAAGAACGTGTTCGGCACAGCCGAGCGTCCCCGTCTGAGTGTGTTCCGCAGCAACAAGCAGATCTACGCTCAGGTGATCAATGATTTGGAAGGTAAAACTCTCGCTTCTGCATCATCACTGGGTCTGGAGGCTATGCCGAAGATCCAGCAGGCTGAGAAGGTTGGTGAACTGTTGGCCCAGAAGGCTCAGGAGGCAGGCGTTAAGTCTGTTGTCTTCGACCGTAACGGTTATCTGTATCACGGCCGTGTGAAGTCGCTTGCAGACGCAGCACGTAAAGGTGGACTTAATTTCTAAACGATTATGGCAATGAAAAATGTTAAAGTAAATAGTGACGTAGAGTTGAAAGACAGACTGGTTGCCATCAACCGTCTGGGGTCTTGGTAAGGCAGGTGAAGTTACCGCCGCTATTGCCAAGGGCGTTGAGGCTGCCAAGAAGAACCTCGTGAAGGTTCCTGTTCTGAAGGGTACCATCCCCCATGAGATGGAAGCCCGCTTCGGCGGTGCTCAGGTGTTCCTGAAGCCGGCCGCTGCCGGTACCGGTCTTGTGGCTGGTGGTGCTATGCGTGCCGTACTGGAGAGTGTAGGTGTCAAGGATGTGCTCGCTAAGTCGAAGGGCTCTTCCAACCCCCACAATCTGGTGAAGGCAACCATCGTGGCTCTGAGCCAGATGCGTGATGCCTATACAGTGGCAGGAACCCGTGGAATCAGTATGCAGAAAGTGTTTAACGGATAAGGAGACAAGACTATGGCAACAATTAAGGTAAAGCAGATTAAGAGCAAGATCGGTTATCCGGTAGATCAGAAGCGTACGCTTCAGGCCCTCGGCCTTCACAAGATCTCCCAGGTTGTTGAGGTGGAGGACAATCCTTCTATCCGTGGCATGATTCGCAAGGTGCGTCACCTGGTGACCGTTGTTGAGTAATTAACTATTAAAAGAAGAATTGATTATGAAACTGAATAATTTAAAGCCGGCAGAAGGTTCTACCCACTCACGCCGTCGTATTGGTCGCGGAACTGGTTCAGGTCTCGGCGGTACATCTACCCGTGGTCACAAGGGTGCCAAGGCTCGTTCTGGATATAAGAAGAAGATTGGTTTCGAAGGTGGTCAGATGCCACTTCAGCGTCGCGTGCCGAAGGGTGGTTTCAAGAATATCAACCATAAGGAGTATTTCGCAGTGAACCTCTCTACCCTTCAGAAACTGGCTGAGGAGAAGAACCTCACCAAGATTGGCATTGCAGAACTCGTGGCAGCACGTCTTACCAATGGCAAGGAGCTCGTTAAGATCCTTGGCAACGGTGAGCTGAAGGCCAAGATCGATGTGGAGGCCAACGCTTTCTCAAAGACTGCTGAAGAGGCTATCAAGGCAGTAGGTGGTAACGCAACAATAATCTAAGCAATACAATGAAGAAGTTAATAGAGACACTGAAGAACATCTGGAAGATTGAGGATCTGCGTCAGCGCCTCCTCATCACACTCCTGTTTGTGGCGATTTACCGTTTTGGCTCGTTCGTGGTACTTCCTGGTATCAACCCGGCCATGTTGAACCAACTGCAGTCTCAGACTGCTGGCGGTCTGATGTCGCTGCTCGATATGTTCTCTGGTGGTGCATTCTCCAACGCATCCATCTTTGCGCTTGGAATCATGCCTTACATCTCTGCTTCTATCGTAATGCAGCTCCTTGCAGTCGCTGTCCCCTATGTGCAGAAGATGCAGCGTGAGGGTGAGAGCGGCCGTAAGAAGATCAGCATGTACACCCGTTGGCTGACAGTGGCAATCCTGCTGTTCCAGGCACCGGGTTACCTGATGAACCTGAAGATGCAGGCCGGAGCTGCCCTGGCAACAGGTATCTCCTGGTCTGTCTTTATGGTTCCCGCTGTCATCATCCTTTCCGCAGGAAGTATGTTCATCCTGTGGTTGGGTGAGCGCATTACGGATAAAGGTATAGGTAATGGTATCTCACTGATCATTATGATCGGTATCATCGCACGTCTGCCGCAGGCATTCATCCAGGAGGTGAGCTCGCGCTTCACTGCCATCACCGGTGGTGGACTCGTGATGTTCCTGATTGAGATCATCATTCTCTATGCAGTTGTTTGCGCATCTATTCTTTTGGTGCAGGGTGTCCGCAAGGTACCCGTTCAGTATGCTAAGCGTCTTGTAGGTAACAAGCAGGTAGGCGGTGCCCGTCAGTATATCCCCCTGAAATTGTTCGCTGCCAATGTGATGCCTATCATCTTTGCTCAGGCACTGATGTTCATCCCGTTGACCGTCGTCCAGTATTCAGCTCCCGAGAATGCCAGTTGGTTCGTGCGTACGATGCTCGATCATCATAGCTGGACCTACAATATCATTTTCGCTTTACTGATCATCGCATTTACCTACTTCTATACGGCTATCACCCTGAATCCGACACAGATGGCAGAGGATATGAAGCGTAACAACGGCTTCATTCCTGGTATCAAACCTGGTAAGGAGACGGCAGAGTATATCGACACCGTGATGTCACGCATCACCTTGCCTGGTTCTCTGTTCATTGCCTTCATTGCCATTATGCCGGCACTGGCCAGCCTGTTGAATGTACAGGATGCGTTTTCTCAGTTCTTCGGTGGAACGTCACTGCTGATCCTTGTCGGTGTGGTGCTTGACACACTCGCACAGATCGAGAGTCACCTGCTGATGCGCCACTATGATGGTCTGCTCAGTTCTGGCCGTATCCACGGTCGCGGAATGGCTGCATACTAATCTTCTCTATGAAGATATTCCTGAAGACTGAAGATGAGATAGAGCTGATGCGCCAGGCCAACCAACTTGTTGGTAAGACCCTAGGCGAATTGGCAAAACATATCAAACCTGGTATAACGACCCTCCAGTTGGATCGGATTGCCGATGAGTTTATTAGAGATCATGGCGCAGTCCCGACATTCAAAGGGTTTCCCAATCCATATGGAGGGCCGTTTCCTGCCAGTATCTGCACGTCGGTCAACGACGTTGTCGTACACGGTGTTCCTAATGCCGAGACAGTCCTGAAGGAGGGCGACACCATCTCCATAGATTGTGGAACGCTCCTGAACGGTTTCAATGGCGACTCCTGCTACACGTTCTGCGTGGGCGAGGTCTCAGAAGAGGTCAAGCGACTGTTGAAAACCACCAAGGAGTCTCTGTACCTCGGTATTGAGAATGCGGTGGCAGGGCGACATCTTGGCGACATCAGCAGTGCGGTGCAGGACCATTGTGAGGCACAGGGCTACGGCATCGTCCGCGAACTGACCGGTCACGGCATAGGTCGCGAGATGCACGAGGATCCACAGGTGCCCAACTACGGTCGGCGCGGAAACGGTGTGATGCTGAAGGCCAGCATGTGCATTGCTATCGAACCGATGATCACGATGGGTGATCGTGCTATCTGGCTTGATGAGGATCGTTGGACGATTCGGACGCGTGACGGAAAACCCGCAGCGCATTTCGAGCATACGGTAGCCGTACGCAGGGGAAAGGCAGAAATCCTGTCTTCGTTTGAGGAAGCAGAGAGAGTAGAAGGAGTATTATATTAATATTGTATGGCAAAGCAATCCGCTATTGAACAGGACGGGACAATCCTTGAGAGTCTATCGAATGCGATGTTCCGTGTAGAACTGGAAAATGGAGTCCAGATTATTGCGCACATCTCAGGTAAGATGAGAATGCACTATATCAAGATTCTCCCTGGCGATAAAGTCAAGGTTGAGATGAGTCCTTATGACCTGACCAAGGGTCGGATAGTATTCAGATACAAATAAACAATAGGAACAAATATGAAGACAAGAGCATCATTAAAGAAGCGTACCCCAGATTGCAAGATCGTACGTCGCAAGGGTCGTCTGTTCGTTATCAACAAGAAGAACCCTAAGTACAAGATGCGTCAGGGTTAATGTTAAATAAGCATAAAAGATGCGGAGGTTTGAGAAAATCTTCGTACCTTTGCATGCTTTTTAGCAGAATTTCGAAATTTTAGTATTTTATTTTTATCATTTTCATTAACAAATGGCAATAAGAATTGTTGGAGTAGATTTGCCCCAGAATAAGCGTGGCGAAATCGCATTGACCTATATCTATGGTATTGGTCGAAGTAGTT
>CACZVN010000039.1:6648-12202 GCA_902784615.1 uncultured Prevotellaceae bacterium
GATCCAGTTGAATATCAAGCGACTGATGGATATTGGTTGCTATCGTGGCGTCCGTCATCGTAACGGTCTTCCCGTTCGCGGTCAGAGCACCAAGAATAACGCTCGTACCCGTAAGGGAAAGAAGAAGACTGTTGCCAACAAGAAGAAGGCTACGAAGTAATTCTAAGTTAAACCATTAAAGTAGATTAAGAATTATGGCAAAGAAAACAGTCACTTCCAAGAAAAGAAACGTGAGGGTGAACGCCATCGGCCAGCTCCACGTTCATAGCTCTTTCAATAATATCATCGTCTCTCTGGCCAACGACGAGGGTCAGATTATCTCCTGGTCGTCTGCTGGTAAGATGGGTTTCCGTGGTTCAAAGAAGAACACTCCGTATGCTGCCCAGATGGCAGCCGAGGACTGCGCCAAGGTGGCCTACGATCTGGGTTTGCGCAAGGTGAAGGCCTACGTGAAGGGTCCCGGTAACGGCCGTGAGTCCGCTATCCGTGCCATCCACGGTGCCGGTATCGAGGTGATGGAGATTATCGATGTTACGCCGCTGCCGCACAACGGCTGCCGCCCCCCGAAGCGTCGCCGCGTATAAGGATTGAAGTATTGAAAGATTTAAGAATAGAAGTTATTTATTTAAATTATGGCAAGATATTTAGGACCGAAATCAAAAGTTGCCCGCCGATTTGGAGAAGCCATTTTCGGACCGGACAAAGTTTTGTCCCGCAGGAACTTCCCCACCTATGGCGTACTTGAGCGTCAGTTCCGTAACTTGTTTGAGAAGGCTGCTAAGGCTGACGGTATCACCGGTGAGGTGCTCCTTCAGTTGCTGGAGAGCCGACTCGACAACGTGGTGTTCCGCCTTGGTATTGCTCCTACTCGCGCCGCTGCCCGTCAGCTCGTGGGTCACAAGCATATCACCGTCGATGGCCAGGTAGTTAACATTCCTTCTTATAGCGTGAAGCCTGGTCAGGTCATCGCCGTTCGTGAGAAGTCAAAGTCTCTCGAAGTCATCGAGGCCGCCCTTGCTGGTTTCAACCACAGCAAGTACCCCTGGATCGAGTGGGATGAGAATGCAAAGGCCGGCAAGTTCCTGCACAAGCCCGAGCGCGCCGACATCCCTGAGAACATTAAGGAACAGTCAATCGTTGAGTTGTACTCTAAGAACTAAAATCATTAAATTAATGGCGATATTAGCATTTCAAAAACCTGATAAAGTCGTAATGTTGGAAGCCAATGACAAATTCGGCAAGTTCGAGTTTCGTCCTTTGGAGCCTGGCTTCGGTGTAACCATCGGTAACGCCCTGCGCCGCATTCTTCTTTCATCGCTCGAGGGTTATGCTATCAACACCATCCGTATCTCTGGTGTGGAGCATGAATTCTCTTCAGTACCTGGTGTTAAGGAAGATGTTACCAACATTATCTTGAACCTGAAGCAAGTTCGGTTCAAGCAAGTAGTAGAAGAATTCGAGAACGAGAAAGTCAGTATCACGGTCGAGAATTCTACCGAATTCAAAGCCTTATGTACCCGCTGATGAGAATCGCGAGTTCTGCACCGACGTGAATGTAATAGCAATCGATTCTATTTACACACCTATCCGCAACGTCAAGTACAGCGTGGAGCCCTATCGTGTCGAGCAGAAGACCGACTACGACAAGCTCGTACTGGAAGTGACGACGGACGGTTCCATCCACCCGAAGGACGCCCTGAAGGAGGCCGCCAAGATCCTGATCTATCACTTCATGCTGTTCTCCGACGAGAAGATCACGCTCGAGAACAACGACACGGAGGGTAACCAGGAGTTTGACGAGGAGATCCTGCATATGCGCCAGTTGCTCAAGACCCGTCTCGTTGACATGAACCTCTCCGTTCGTGCCCTCAACTGCCTCAAGGCAGCCGATGTCGAGACACTGGGTGACCTGGTACAGTACAACAAGACCGACCTCCTGAAGTTCCGCAACTTTGGTAAGAAATCGCTCACGGAGCTTGATGATTTGCTCGAGAGTCTGAATCTGTCGTTTGGAACCGACATTACCAAGTATAAACTTGATAAAGAATAAACAAAAATGAGACATAATAAGAAATTCAACCATCTCGGTCGTACTGCATCTCACCGTCACGCCATGCTTGCAAACATGGCCATCTCGCTGATCATGCACAAAAGAATCACTACGACCGTCGCAAAGGCTAAGGCCCTGAAGAAGTATGTGGAGCCCCTGCTGACCAAGGCAAAGGAAGACTCTACCAACTCTCGCCGTGTAGTGTTCAGCTACCTGCAGAATAAGGAAGCTATCAAGGAACTCTTCGGAGAGGTATCACAGAAGATCGGTGACCGTCCCGGCGGTTACACCCGTATCATCAAGCTCGGCACCCGTCAGGGTGACGCTGCCCAGGTCTGCTTCATCGAGCTCGTTGACTTCGATCCCGATATGGCAAAGGATACCAAGAAGAAGAGCACCCGTCGCTCTCGCAAGTCTGCTCCCAAGGCTGAGGCTGCTGCTCCCGCAGAGGCTCCCGCTAAGGAGGAGGCCAAGGCCGAGGCACCTGCAGAGGAAGCTCCCGCTGCTGAGGCTCCTGCCGCAGAAGAGGCTGCTCCTGCTGAAGAGGCAAAGGCTGAGTAAGTTTTATCTTATTCTCTATAGTGAGCCCGCATCGTTTGACGGATGCGGGCTTTTTTTTTGTTTTTTTAGTTAGGAAAACGGACTCCTTATTCGTTATATAGATAGAGTGATGCCGGAAAAGGGCTGAATCTCTATGCTTACGGGAATGTCTAACTTAAAAAGAACGAATATGAAAAAGGTGCTTTTGATGCTAAGCGTGCTACTTTCTTGCGGATTATTCTGCGCTTGCAGCAGTGACAGTACTGAAAGTATCGATGTTTATGGTACCATGAACGGAAACCATGAAAAACAAGGAGAAGAGAATGAAAACCCAACTGTCGTTCTTGGTGATATAAATGTATTGCAAGTCCAGTCGGACAATGGCGACTCTGAAATATGCCTGCTTGATCAACCTTATTACAGAGGTGGATATGAGGAACTAAGGTTGCGTGAGGATGGCAGCACCTATTTTGTGAATCACATCATATTTACTGCTTTTATTAGGAATTCATCTCTCTTTGACGTTTTACATATTGATATCGAAAGTGGAAAAATAGAAGATATTAGCGGTTTGAAGGTAGGCTATACTTTCGAAAGCGACAAAATCCGTTTTGAAGCTAGGGATGATAGTCCTGTTGATGGGGTTGTTCCAGTGAGGGTAGTGCCTGACTATGCACTGGGTGGACAGATCCAGGTGGTTGACAAAAAAATAGCCGCTGACGGGAAACCATACATAACGCTGAATATTCAGAATCTCAAGTTCTACTCCAGCGACCTGAATCGAACCTTTACCCTCAATGCTACGGTAGATTACGAGATTGATAATAATGGCTATGGTGAAAACGTTGATCTGGAAGCGCTGTTGATTCCAGATGAGCAGCTTGTTTTTTTCATGATGGATGCGCTCAACAATGAAAACCAAGGTCGGCATATGCTCTTCAGCGATGGCCCCGAAGAGCAGGAGTGTCTTATTATTAACAGCGAGCAGGAATTCCAAGATGCTTATAAGGGCGACTGGCAACTGCCATCAATAAACTTCAAATACTGCACACTTGTGATAGGGCGTACCTATGGGGAGCATGGTGGCATCTCGCTTGGTGATTATGAACTGATAGACAATGGAGACACTTATCAGCTCAATCTGACGCTGAATAACAATGTGAATCCAAACTACACCTATACCCTAGATCATGTCAATCTCTATTTTTGGAAACTCTATCCCAAGATGGAGAATAAGCCTGTCAACTTTAATAGCACCACGCAGGATGTCAATCTCGATTCTTTATTTAATCATCATTTCCGATAGTAGTATTTTAGGATTCTGTTTGTCTGGATTTCATATAGTCTGCAGGCTTTATGCCAAACTGTTTCTGAAAACATTTCGAGAAGTAAGAAGGATTGGAGAAGCCTACCATATAACCGATTTCACTGACGGTATATTTCCTTTCAAGCAAAAGCTGGGCGGCCTTCTTATCGGCAAGCGTCTTGATCTTTGCGAAGAGACCGCTTCGGCTGATATTCAATCTATCTGCCAGGAAATTCACGTTCAGCTCCGAGTTTGAGAAGTTTTCCTCTATAATTTTGTTCATTCGTACAAGGAATTCATTATCCGTAGCATTCTGAGCAATCTCCGTTACTGGCTCCAATGGTTGGGTAGAGAATTTCTCCATCAGCTGGCGACGCAGTTTCAACATGTTACGGATACAAGCCTCCAGATATTCCAAAGAGAAAGGCTTTTCGATATAAATATCTGCACCGACATCCATACCTTCCACCTTGGCATCGTCGTCCGTCTTAGCCGTGAGCATCACAAAGGGAATGTGACTCGTCAACTGGTTCTGTCGCACGCGCCTACATAGTTCTGCACCATCCATCCGAGGCATCATCCAGTCGCTGACAATGATATTCACTTCGTGTTTCTTCAACAAGTCGAGTGCCTCAATGCCGTCACTGGCAGTGATGACCTCATACTGCTCCTTGAGGCTATCCTTCAGGAAGGCCACCATATCCTCTGCGTCATCGACAATGAGCATGACGGGATGATGATGAACAGGCCCTTTTGCCGAAACTGGGGTCGAACTTTCTGCTTCATGATCACTGTGCGTGATAGAGGCGGGCTTATAAGAACTCATAGCGAACGATTCTTGCGAAACATCTTCCCGACCTTCTTGCTTCACCGGCAATATGACAGTAAAGGATGTACCTTGCCCCACTTCAGAGATCAGGGAAATAGTGCCATGATGAAGATCCACAATATTTTTCACAATGTTCAGGCCAATACCCGTTCCAGGCTTATTGTCCATCGCCTGGAAGAACGGTTCGAATATGCGCTGACGGTCTTCCTCACGGATTCCGACACCATTGTCGCTGACCACAATACGGAAATGCTCCCCATCAGGTTCCACCCCACAGGTAAGCCGCACATCGTCCTTCGTATATTTATTGGCATTTGTCAGCAGGTTACTCACCACCTTCGTAATGGCCTCCCTATCGATAATGGCTGTAAAGTGCTCATCGGGGCAATCCACCGTAAAGTGCTTACCACCCTGCTCGAAGGTTGGAGCAAAACGTTCACTTACGCCTTCAATGAGTTCATGAATGTTCTGTGGAGCGAAGTGCATCACCAGACTCTGTTGTTCTACCTTGCGGAAGTCAAGCAATTGGTTCACTAGTTCCAACAGTCGATGCGCATTACGGTCGATGACGCGCATGTCGTCAGAGGGCGTACCTTTCTTCATGATTTTCTCCAACGGCCCGATAATCAGCGATACCGGCGTGCGGATCTCATGGGCAATCATCGTAAAGAAGTTCAGGCGAGCCTCACGCACCTCTTTCTCCTTCGCTGCGTTCAGCCGCTCTATCTCTTGCTGATGCTGATGCTCGGCACGCTTCAGACGGAAACGTACATAATACCAGATAGCGACACCTATCAATAAGAGGTATAGGACCTTGGCCCACCAGCTC
>CACZVN010000040.1 GCA_902784615.1 uncultured Prevotellaceae bacterium
TGGAGAGCATTTTTTTAGGTGCATCGTTATGGTGGGCGGAAGATTCGAGACGGGTGAGCATCCGCTTCTGGCCGTAGGGCTCATGATGGATGTTCTCCGTCTCATAGAGACCGTCGTTATAGACGAAGAGGGTGAAGTCTTCGATCAGTGTGATACGCTGTTCGGTATATTCGTAGCCTTCCATGATGCCTACAGGAATATTGGGATCAATATCGATCATCTTGGCACCTGTTGAGGGACTGACGACTACAGGTGCGGGATTGCCGGCATTGGTGTAAGTGAGAATGGCATTGTTGAGATCGAGCACGCCGACAAAGAGTGTGGCGAACATTTCGTTATGATTAACCGTACACAAGGAGTCGTTCATCGAACGGATAACAGCTGCAGGGGACGGGGCCTCGCCATTCACACTATTGATGCTGGCAGACGTACGGAAGATACTGCGGATGATCGACATCATCAGGGCAGCCTTTACATTACTGCCTGGCACATCGCCAATACAGAAAACTACCTTCGAACCGACGTAGAAATAGTCGTAGAAGTCGGCACTCACGTCTGGGGCAGAGATCAGTAGCTTCTGCACGTCGAGGTGATGGCGGGCATTCTCGATGTCAGAGATGTTGGGCTGCATGGCCGTCTGGATGTCGCTGGCAATCTGAAGCTCCTTCGTCAATAGTTCTTGCTCCATGATCAGATGGTTGACCTGCTTGAACTTAGAGGTGTATTTCCATACGATATAAACCACGAGCAGCAGGCCTAATATCTGAAGGATAAAACCTACGAAGTTGATCCTGTCGATTTCGTCATAGGTAAAGTCATCGTCAGTAGCCAGATCCTTGAAGAAGACATCGGCGGTCAGGATGCCGACGACACGACCTGCATTATCGTGAATGGGCTTACTGAAGGTACGGACGAGCAGGTCGGAGCCGCCTTTATCGAAATAGGGTTCCGTCCACATGGCAGAATCTTTCTGGAAAGGAGTGGCAAACCATTCCTGCTTGGTGTAGTCGTAAGGCAACAGTTTGACGCGTGGCTGTCCTTTGCCGTTTTTATTTTCAGGATAGGCAAAGGGCGCAAATAACTTATCCTTCTGGGGATAATAGCCTGGGCGCATGGCGATAGCACAGCCTACAATATAATCATTATGGGATACAAGGCGCGAGGTAATGCCATAGAACTGGTCGGGGTCGCCCAGTTGGACAGTGACTTCACCCATCGTGGCCTCTACAGCACTCTCCACACTGGTCTGGAGATTGGCAGTGCGCTGTAGTTTTACCATGTTTTTATAGGTGTTCTCTACCGACTGTTTGCGGATATTCCGGCGGGTATAGACATATTGCAATGCATTGATCACCTGCGAAAGTACTGCTGCTACGATGATGAAAGCAATACCTGCTTGTGCCTTACGTATGGTGCTCTTGATGTGATTCTTAATCATGCCTTTATTGAATTTGGTGGCAAAATTACAATTTTTGACTGACACAAACAAACACTTCTTAAAAAAATACACATTTATTTGGAATATTGCCCACTTATTAGTACCTTTGCAGGCATGAAACAAGCGATGATCTTTGCAGCGGGACTTGGAACCCGACTGAAACCTTTGACTGATACGATGCCGAAGGCGTTGGTCAGGGTAGGGGGGCAGCCGCTGCTCTGGCATGTGGTCATGAAACTGAAAAAAGCCGGTTATGAGCGCATGGTGGTGAACGTGCATCATTTCGCCAATCAGATTATCGATTATCTGGCAGCCAATGATCATTTCGGGTTAGACATCCGTATCTCTGATGAGACCGAAGCCCTACTGGAGACGGGTGGCGGTATTAAGAAGGCACTGCCGCTCTTTGATCCATCAGAGCCGATATTGATTCATAATGTGGATATCCTCAGCAATCTCGATCTTAACGCCCTCCCGATGGATGCCCCGTTGCTGGTTGTGAGCGAGCGCAAGACCAAACGCTACCTGATGTTCGACGACGATATGCGCTTGTATGGCTGGACCAATATCGAGACAGGCGAAGTGAAAGGCGAAAAAGCTAATCATCAATTGGCTTTTTCCGGTATTCATGTCTTCCATCCTTCTTTAGCTCCACTATTAGCTGATTGGCCTGAGCGATTCCCCATTATGGACTTCTACCTGAAAGCTTGTAGCAATCACTTGATCAGAGGTTATGAGGCGCGCGACTTACAACTGCTGGATGTGGGTAAACTCGACACCCTCGACAAAGCTGAAACATTAATCAAACAATTATAAACAATGACACAGAAGATTATTATTTTGGATTTCGGTTCACAGACGACGCAGTTGATCGGTCGTCGTGTCCGTGAGCTGGACACCTTCTGCGAGATCATGCCTTACAACAAATTCCCGAACGACGATCCTTCGGTGATCGGCGTGATTCTGAGTGGTTCGCCCTACTCGGTTCACGATCCCGAGGCGTTTAAGGTCGATCTGTCGCAGTTTGTAGGCAAGGTGCCCGTGTTGGGTATCTGCTACGGAGCGCAGTTCATCTCCCACACGTTGGGCGGCAAGGTGGAAAAGGCAGACTCCCGCGAGTATGGACGTGCGAATCTGGAGACGGTGGATACTACGAACCCGCTTTTTAAGGGCTTTGAGCAGCACTCACAGGTATGGATGAGTCATGGCGATACGATCACAGCTATCCCTGAGAGCTTCAAGGTGATAGGTTCAACCAAGGATGTGCAGAATGCCGCCTTCGCCTCGACCCAACAGCCCATTTGGGCTGTGCAGTTCCATCCTGAGGTATTCCATACACTGCAGGGTAAGGAGTTGTTAAAGAATTTTGTGGTAGATATCTGTGGTAGCCGACAGGAGTGGAGTGCCGCTTCTTTCGTTGATTCGACGGTGGCAGAACTGAAGGCACAGTTGGGTAACGACCGTGTGATCCTCGGCCTCTCTGGTGGTGTGGATTCATCGGTGGCTGCCGTGCTGCTCAACCGTGCGATAGGCCGTAATCTGACGTGTATCTTCGTTGATCATGGTATGCTCCGTAAGAACGAGTTCCGTCAGGTAATGGACGACTATCAGGTGCTGGGTCTGAACGTGATCGGTGTGGATGCCAGTGCAAAGTTCTTTGCTGATCTTGCCGGGGTGACTGACCCTGAGCAGAAACGCAAAATTATTGGTCGTGATTTTGTGGAGGTATTCAACGCCGAGGCTAAGAAGATCACGGATGCCAAATGGCTGGCACAGGGAACCATCTATCCCGACCGTATTGAATCGTTGAATATCACGGGTAAGGTGATTAAGAGCCACCATAATGTGGGCGGTCTGCCCAAGGAGATGCATCTGCAGCTCTGTGAACCGCTGAAATGGTTGTTTAAGGACGAGGTGCGCCGTGTGGGTCGTCAGTTGGGAATGCCCGAGCATCTGATCACCCGTCATCCGTTCCCGGGTCCTGGTCTGGCCGTGCGCATTCTCGGTGACATCACACCGGAGAAAGTGCGTATCCTGCAGGATGCCGACGATCTCTATATTCGTGGCCTGCGCGATTACAAGGTAAAGCTGAGTGGCGAAGAGGCCCGTAAGGTGTTGGCTGCTGGTATTCCTGCCGATATGAAGGATGGCGAGATCGAGGTTTCGCTCTA
>CACZVN010000041.1 GCA_902784615.1 uncultured Prevotellaceae bacterium
GCCATCTGTTCGACAACAGGATAGCTCTCTGGATGAACGGCAGAGTTGTCGAGGGGATTCTTGGCTTCAGGGATACGCAAGAAGCCTGCACACTGCTGGAAGGCAGAAGGTCCTAAACGTGGCACCTTTTTCAGTTGGGCTCGTGAGGTGAAGCCCCCGTTCTCACGACGATAATCCACAATGTTCTTGGCAAGGGTTGGTCCTAAGCCGCTGACATACATCAGCAGATGCTGTGAAGCTGTATTAAGATTCACACCCACGAGGTTCACACAGCTCTCTACGGTCTGATCGAGCGAGTGTTTGAGTAGCGTCTGATCCACATCGTGCTGATACTGACCTACACCGATGCTCTTGGGATCGATCTTCACCAGTTCGGCAAGAGGATCCATCAGACGACGTCCTATTGAGACAGCACCACGAACCGTTACATCCTCATCAGGGAACTCTTCGCGAGCAATCTTCGAGGCAGAATAGACAGAGGCGCCATCCTCGCTGACGACAAAGACCTGTGGCTTGGGCAACTCATCCTTTTTCTTGGTGTCGATATTATAGCGGCCTGCCAGCACATCCTTGATAAAATTGTTGGTCTCACGGCTGGCAGTGCCATTGCCGATGGAGATGGCTTCAATCTGGTATTTATGAATCATCTTCTGAATGGCAACAGCCGACTCCGTACGCTTGTTTACTGGCGGATGGGGGAAGATGGCGTCGTGATGCAGCAGATTACCCTGTGCATCGAGACAGACCACCTTACATCCTGTACGGAAACCAGGGTCGATGCCCATCACCCGTTTCTGCCCAAGAGGTGCTCCCAACAGCAGCTGGCGCAGATTCTCCGCAAAGACGCGTATCGCCTCTTCATCGGCACGTTCCTTACTGAGAGCAGCAAACTCTGTCTCAATGGCAGGCTTGAGCAATCGCTTGTAACCATCATCGATGGCCTCTGCCACCAGTTTCCCACAAGGGGTATTTCCATAGACATAATGGCGCTTCAGACGATCTGATGCTTCCTCATCATCAGGTGAGATGCTGATACGTAAGATACCTTCACTCTCACCACGACGCATCGCCAGCAGACGATGAGAGGAACAGCGTTTCAGAGGTTCCTGCCAGTCGAAATAGTCGCTAAACTTTGCTGCCTCATCACTGTCGGCCTTAGCCTTGACAACTTTTGAGGAGATGATAGCCTGACGGGCAAAGGCATTACGTAGCTGCTGACGACTGCGCTCATCTTCACTCACCGTCTCGGCAATGATATCCTGAGCACCTTTGATAGCCGTCTCAACATCTTTTACATCGCCTTTGATAAATCGTTCTGCAGCACGCTCAGGATCCCGTTCGCGCTGTAGAAGGAGTAGCTGTGCAAGGGGTTCCAATCCCTGTTCGCGAGCCACTTGGGCCCGTGTGCGTCGCTTCGGCTTATAGGGCAGATAGATATCTTCCAGTTCTGTGGCATCCCAACAGTCTTCGATACGCTTCTTCAGCTCTGGTGTCATCTTTCCCAAATCCGTAATGGTCTTGACTACCGTCTCCTTTCGTTTCTGAATCTCCTTCAGTTTGTCGAAACGATCGCTGATAGCCGTAATCTGCACCTCGTCGAGTCCGCCAGTCCTTTCTTTTCGATAACGTGAGATGAAAGGAATCGTACAGCCCTCCTCAAGCAAGGCAAGGGTGTTGGCAACGGCCCGCTCTTGCAGGTTAAGAGCGGCAGCAATCAGTCGTGCAAAGATATTCTTTTCCATAATCTAGGGTAAAAGCGTTAATTTGTGTGCAAAAATAATGAAAATCCGCGAGAAATGTGTAATTTTGCACCCCAAAAATGACTTAAAGAATGAGAAATAAGATTATTTTGATTGTCATGTTGATGTTCTCAACGCTCTGTTCTGTCCATGCCGACGAGACACCAAATTCCCGTCAGGCACGCCGTATTTTCAATCAGGCGTACCAGCAGGTGTTTGGCGAACAGGGTGCTACGTTGCATTATGACGTCAACATCATCGGCCTCTATAAGACGAGCGGTACCATCTGGTATAAAGGCAAGAAAAGTAAGTTCGTAGATGCAAAGATTTATTCCTGGAATGACGGAACAACCATTTATTCCGTTAAGAGGAACAAGAAGAAAAAGGAAGTTGAGGTCAACAGTGCCCAGAACAACAAGTCGGACAAGTATTCTCGTAAGTTCAAGTTCGAACCCGAGAACTTCGACTACAGTGTAGCAGAGGATAAGGATGGACTGATGCTGATACTGAAGGCCAAGAAAGGCAAGAAAGGAATTAAGGAAATTCATGCGCTGGTGGAGCGAAACACTTATCACCCCATCAGTCTGCGTGTGAAGGTGTCCATCATTTGGGCAACCGTCAAGATTTCAGACTTCCATACAGGAGGCATTACTGACGAGATGCTGGAATTCCCCAAGGAACAGTATCGCGACTATAAATTCGTAGATAAGCGATGATATCCGTTGAAGGACTGAAAGTTGAGTTTGGGGTGAAGCCCCTGTTCGTGGATGCCAGCTTTGTCATCAACGATAAGGATCGTATTGCCCTCGTCGGCAAGAACGGTGCAGGTAAATCTACGATGCTGAAGATTCTCTGTGGCCAGCAGAAGCCAACAGCAGGTATCGTGAGTGTGCCTAATGACTGTCGGGTGGGGTATCTGCCTCAGGTGATGATCCTGCAGGATAATACTACCGTCAGAGAGGAAGCCCAGAAGGCTTTTGCCGACATCACCAAGATGAAGGACCGTCTCGACAAGATGAATCAGGAACTGGCTGAGCGCACTGACTATGAGAGTGAGAGCTATCTGGCCCTGATAGAGAAATACACCACTGAACACGAACGCTACATGATGATGGGAGTAGAGAGTAGGGAGGCAGAGCTGGAGCGCACGCTGACTGGTCTGGGATTCCTGCGCTCAGATTTCGATCGCCCCACCTCTGAGTTCTCCGGTGGTTGGCGTATGCGTATCGAACTGGCAAAGATTCTCTTGCAGAAACCAGACGTGCTGTTGCTCGACGAGCCCACGAACCACCTCGACATTGAGTCAATCCAATGGTTGGAGCAGTTCTTGGCACAGAGTTCGAGTGCTGTGGTGCTGGTGAGTCACGATCGTGCCTTTATAAATAACGTGTCGAACCGCACGTTGGAGATCTCTTGTGGCAGAGTGATTGACTACAAGGTGAAATACAACGAATACGTGGTGCTCCGCAAGGAACGCCGCGAACAGCAGCTGAGAGCCTACGAGAACCAGCAGAAGGAGGTGGCAGAGATGAAGGACTTCATTGAGCGTTTCCGCTATAAGGCCACGAAGGCTGTTCAGGTGCAGCAGAAGATTAAGCAGCTGGAGAAGGTGGTGCCCATCGAGATCGACGAGGTGGATAACTCGGCGATGCAT
>CACZVN010000042.1 GCA_902784615.1 uncultured Prevotellaceae bacterium
GATATCACCGTAGAACTCTATGACTATCACGACAAAACGGCTGTTTCCATGACCCACACCGTTATTCCTACGGATATCCTGATCCGAAAGGCCGGAGAGCGTGACGTCACCCCCTACGATGTATTGCAGCAGGCCAAAGACTCGTCGAACTGCATCCATATCGCATTTGTGGCAGAGGGATATACAGCCGACGAAATGGAACACTACCTGAATGACTGCCAACAGGCTATCAGCGCTCTCTTCCGCCATGAGCCCTTCAAGTCGTTGCAAGACCGCTTTAACATGATTGCCCTTAAATCAGTATCAGAAGAGTCAGGTACCAGCGAACCATCAAAGGGCATCTGGAAGCATACTGCCCTTGCTTCACACTTTGACACCTTTTATAGCGACCGTTACCTAACCACCTTGCACCTCAAGCAGTTGCATAATTTGTTGGCAGGTACGCCATATGAGCATATCATCATCCTCGTAAATACAGAGCACTATGGCGGTGGCGGTATCTTCAACTCCTATAATCTCAGTTATACAGGAGGCAAATACTTCCTGCCAGTAGTGGTACATGAATTCGGTCATTCCTTCGGAGGTCTGGGCGATGAGTACGCCTATGGGAATGATGATCCGATGTATTTTGCAGACACAGAGCCCTGGGAACCCAATCTGACCACCCAGCACCGTTTTATCGGGAAATGGGAGGATTTAGTGAAGGAAGGTCAGGCTGGTCTTTTTGAGGGCGGCGGATATCTCACCAACGGCGTATGGCGAGGTTGTGAGAACTGTCGTATGCGTACGAACGAAGAACCTGATTTCTGCATCGTCTGTCGTCGGGCACTCACCCGTCTGATCGATTTCTATACACAACCGACAACCGACAAATGATATACGAAATAACCACCCTCTCCGACCCTCGTCTGGCAATCTTCGCCTCACTCACGGAATCACAGTTGCGTAACCGGTTGGATCCTTCCCGCGGCATCTTCATCGCAGAAAGTCCGAAAGTGATCCGAGTGGCTTTGGAGGCCGGTTATCAGCCTCAAGCACTGCTCTGTGAACGCAAGCATATCACAGGTGATGCTGCCGACATCATAGCAAGATGCGGCGATATACCTGTTTATACTGGCGAGCGCGAACTGTTGGCTCAACTTACGGGTTACACACTGACACGGGGTGTACTTTGTGCGATGTATCGTCGCCCAGAGCCTGCTGTGGCAGATATCATCAAGAAAGCCAGCAGGATTGTTGTCATCGATGGCGTTGTGGATACCACGAATATCGGGGCTATCTTCCGCTCTTCCGCAGCCTTAGGCATCGATGCTGTACTACTGACCAGAAATGCCTGTGACCCCTTGAACCGCAGGGCTGTACGCGTCTCGATGGGTAGTGTATTCCTGGTGCCTTGGACTTGGCTCGATGATTACGCCACCCTACACGACTTAGGTTTCACCACTGCTGCAATGGCGTTAACTGATGATTCCATCGCACTTGACGATCCTCGTCTGAAAGCTGTCGGGAAACTTGCTATCATTATGGGAACAGAAGGCGACGGCTTACCAGCACAGACTATCCGCGATGCAGACTATGTGATCCGCATTCCCATGTCACATCAGGTAGATTCCTTGAACGTGGCTGCAGCAGCTGCTGTAGCCTTCTGGGAACTGGCCCGCAAATAAGTTCTTTGTTACAGAGAGTCGATGGTATCTGCGTAGATGGCCGTAGCCTCAGGACCTCGTTCATCATCGCCCATGTCGATCTTTGGATGAATATCAAGCGGTTCCAGGTTGATACCGATACGGTTTAGATTCTGATTGGTATATGTGAGTTGCGCACCAAACAGACAAATAGTCCATGAGAACTGCACCCAGAGCATAAACAAAGGCAGGGCTGCAAACGATCCATAGATGGCGTTATAGCTCGTCACCCATAACTGGGCATAGATATAGACCAACTGTAAAATCTGCATAGCGATACCCGCAAGAATTCCTGGTACGATGGCACAAGATAGCTTCACCTTAGTGTTCGGCATATACACATAGAGAATCACAAACAATATCGACAACAGGATAAAAGGCGACAGATCGAGCAATTTTCCGACGGCAGTACCCAAAAGCACGAAATTCTCCGCCTTGTCGGCAAGCGTGGCCATAAAGATTGAAAGGCCCGTAGAAACAATGATGATGATGGGGAAAAGCAGAAACATCGCCAGATAGTTTGTCAACGAACGGATAATCGGACGCGTGTTGCTGACCTGCCAGATCTGATTGAAAGTCTCCTCCACATTGTTCATCAGCATCAGCACCGTATAGAGCATAAAGATCAAACCGATACCGAGAAAGACACCACCTTGGATATGCACCAGATAGCTGTTAACGAAGCCTACAATGACATTAGCCGCCTCAGGCTGCGACGACAACGCATTGAGAAACCACACCTCTATATACTTATTATAGCCGAAACCTCTTGCAATGGCAAACACTACTGCAAGGATGGGGACAATAGCCAATAGTGAAGAATAAGTCAAGGCAGCTGCCTCAGCCATCACCCGTTTCTCTGTAAAGAAACGGACCGTCAGAATCATCTTCCGAACTACCTGTTTGATAAAAGACTCACTATCCACGATCAATATCCATTAAAAAGAAAGCACTGTCCCTATAAGCCGGGTTCTGTACCACCCAAAGATGGCGTCTGTCATTTATCTAGTCTATGAGTCACC
Source organism: uncultured Prevotellaceae bacterium (assembly GCA_902784615.1). Taxonomy (GTDB): domain Bacteria; phylum Bacteroidota; class Bacteroidia; order Bacteroidales; family Bacteroidaceae; genus Prevotella. The sequence goes on from CACZVN010000042.1 coordinate 2,708, forward strand.
CCATAGCTCAAGCGTTCTACCCTCCATCGTAAAATCGGGCGGGTAACCCTCAGACGACGGTTTACGCGAACTTGCAGCCCCCAGCAGACACAGCCCGATGATCACCCACCGGCTGGTGGTCTCTTACACCACCTTCTCACCCT
>CACZVN010000043.1 GCA_902784615.1 uncultured Prevotellaceae bacterium
CTACTTCATAACCTTCAGCCTCAAACATCTGACGGAATGCGAGGCGACCGATACGGCCAAAACCGTTAATTGCAACTTTTGTCATTTTACTTAAATATTAAAGGGTTTATACCAATATTACTAACTTTTTTTGCTTTAAAAGTACTTTTTTTATTGTTTCGGATGCAAAGTTACGAAAAATTTCCTATATTTGCACCATCATTCAGTCTAAAAAGAAGTGAAAAGTGAAAAGCGAAAAGTGAAAAGACTATAAAATCACCGAAAACGGACTGATGATTGCAAAATGCAGATTACAATTCACACATTAAACAATAACATTAAAACATTAACGACTATGGGATTTATTAAAGAATTCAAGGAGTTTGCCATGAAGGGCAACGTGATGGACATGGCTGTCGGTGTCATCATCGGCGGTGCGTTTGGTAAGATCGTCACCTCACTGGTTGGTGATGTGCTGATGCCAGTGATCAGTTTGGCTACAGGCGGCATCGACTTTACAAACTTGTTTGTAAACCTCTCCGACGACGTAAAGTACAAGACGCTGGCAGAGGCTCAGGAGGCTGGTGCATCCGTGTTTGCCTACGGACAGTTCATACAGAACATTATTGATTTCCTGATTATTGCCTTCTGTATCTTCCTGATGCTCAAGGGCATCAACAAACTCAACCGTAAGAAGGAAGAGCCCGCTCCCGAGCCAGAGGCTCCTGCAGGACCTACCCAGGAAGAGTTGCTCGCAGAAATCCGCGACCTGTTAAAGAACAAATAATGGTTCATCTCCTGCAAAAAAGAAATCTGCATCACCCTTCTGGATGATGCAGATTTTTGATGTGGTAAGGTCTTACACCTATTTATATTTATAGTTGTACGCTGACGGCCTTGCCATTATACTGTACGAGTTTTCCCTCAGGATTCTCAAGGTCAAGGGGCTTCGGTGCATCCTTAGAGATGAGAACCACATTGAAACGACGGTTCTTCAGCATACCGTTGAAGTTGCCTTTACGGGCCCCGAAGGTCACCTTCTTTGCAGCATCATCATAGGTGATATCGATGGTAGCATACTTTCCCTTCTCATAGTTGTAGTTCACGCCCTCGTCCTCATAGAGTTGGAACGTGCCGTCCTGTCCTGCATAGACATAGAGGTTAATCAGCTCTGCGGGCTTCTCATCGCACCACTCCATCTCAGGACCGAAGGGGATGATGGCACCCTCACGCACGAAGACAGGAATCTGCTCATAAGGCGCATCCACCACAAGGGTCTGTCCACCCTCCACATACTCACTGGTGTAGAGGTTATACCAGCCACACTGCTCTGGGAAATACACACTACGGTTACGGGCCTTATAATAGCCGACGGGACAAGCCATCAGCGCAGGACCGAACATCCACTGATTGCCGATATTCTCCACGTTCTTATCACCGTTGAAGTCCATCACGAGGGCACGCATCAGAGTGTAGTCCTTGAAATGAGCCCAACCGGCAAGTGAATACAGATAAGGCATCAGACGATAGCGCAGCTTGTCGTAATACACAAATGACTGATAGCAGGGATGATCCTCGGGTGCGATGTTCCAGATTTCACGAGTGGGCCACTGACCATGGGCACGGAACAGCGGGATAAACGTTCCGAACTGGTTCCAACGAGTCTGCAGCTCACGCCACTCCTTCAGATCTTCTGTCTCCACACCTGCATGGTTGAAGATCTGCTGGGCAGCCACATAACGGTTCTCAACACAGAAGCCACCCTGATCCATACCCCAGAAGGGGATACCCGACATCGAGTAGTTCAATCCTGCCGTCATCTGTGCACGCATATCCTCCCAACGGGTTCCGATGTCACCACTCCATGTGGCAGTTGAGAAGCGCTGTTCGCCAGCAAAACCGCTACGGGTCAGCAGGAACACACGTGGCTCGTCCATCTGTCCCTTATAGACAGAGCGCTGTCCGTTATAGATGGCGTCGGCATTCACGGTTGAATAGGCATTGAAGTATTCCGTAGAGGTACCAAGGGCAGTCGGACCACTGAGGGCCTTACGATACCACATCGGGGTACAGTCTCTCACGTTGGGTTCCGAGGCATCCATCCACCAGGCATCCACACCGGCTACACCTTTTTTATTATATTTGCTATAGAGGTTTTCATCCATCTGGCGCCAGAACATCTTACGGGCACCTGCGTCATAGGCATCATAGAAACCATTCTTATAACCAGGACCCACCCAGTCGTGGATATCATCGGTGGGTGACTGCACATACATCCAACCTTTAGCGTCAAGTTCTTTGTAGTTATCGGTATTGCAGTAGAACTTAGGCCAGACACTGATCATAAAACGTCCATGCATAGCATGCACACTGTCGAGCATCGCCTGCGGGTTCGGATAGCGCGATGCCTCAAACTGATGACTGCCCCACTGATCCTCGGGCCAGTAGTTCCAGTCCTGCACAATATTGTCAATGGGGATATGACGCTTGCGGAACTCAGCCAGGGTACCCTCAATCTCACCCGAGGTCTGGTAGCGCTCACGACTCTGCCAGAAGCCAAGCACCCACTTCGGATAGAGCGCAGCCTTACCTGTCAGCGTACGATAGCCGCTGATTACCTCATCGAAGTTCTTACCAGCGATGAAGTAATAATCCATGTCCTTCGCCATCTCACTCCAGATGGAGAGCTGTTCGCGCTCCTTCTTGCTGCGGGGCTCTGACACACGAAGACCACAATAGGCCTCACCACCGTCAGGACGCCACTCGATGCGCAGATGGTTCTTCACACCCTTACGTACATTCGCCGTAAACTTATAGGTATTGGGGTTCCAGGCTGTGCGCCAACGCTCAGGCACCACTTCAATAAACTGGCGCTCCTCTTCCTTACCTGCACAGGTCTTCTTTCCGCAACAGGCAGGCTCGATGAAGCCTTCGTAAATCACGTTGGCACCCATCAGGTTCACACCTTTGGGGAAATTCTTGATGCCGCCGTTATCCGTCTTCAGGGCAATCTCCGATTTCTCAGGTGTCACATATTCGTAATAAATCGAATCCTCATCACGTACCAGTTTCTGACCCTTGGCATCCACATAGGTACCTGTCAGGTGACCCTCCTTGCCATTCTTATCATAGAGCTTGAACGCACGGTTCAGCTGCAGATAGTCGTTGGGATTGCCGAAACGGCAGTAAGAATACGAATCCCAGAGCAGACCGTAGTTCTTATTCGACAGCACAAAGGGGATCGACACTTTCGTGTTATACTGGAAAAGGTCCTCGTTCTTCCCCTTCATGTTAAACTCTTCACTCTGGTGCTGTCCGAG
>CACZVN010000044.1 GCA_902784615.1 uncultured Prevotellaceae bacterium
AGCAGGGCAAGAATGATGTACAGCCAGCAGTGCCCCTCCATCAGCACAGAGGCCCCCACCCCGTCCTGATAGTTGGAGAAGCCTCCATTGCAAAAGGCAGAAACGGCATGAAACATACTGAAAAACAACTCATGCCGGATGTCCAGTCCTATCGTACCATGTATATTCAGGAAGATCAGCACCGCCCCTGCGAGTTCCAAGACCGCCGTAAAGCCGAAGATGTTAAGTAATGTGGACCAAAGCGAGGCCAGTGATTTCGAGCTCACCATGTCCTGCACCTGCATCTGGTTGTAGATACTCGTGTTCCCCATGAAGAAGAGGGCGAAGAAGCTGGTAGTCAATCCAAGAGAGATGGACACCGTGTTGGATGCAGCGTGGCATGAGCAGCATACCCGAGCCCGCCATGATGATGAACAGGAAACTGACAGCCATCATCAGGGACGGATTAGACTTCCTGCCCAGTGAGGAGATGACGGTAGAAGAGAGTTCTATGGAGGATATGAGGAACAGCACCAAGAGGTATATCGCCCTGTTTTCCAGGACTCTTATCACCCCTGTACTGTCGTCTATGCCGAGGATATTAAGGATGAAGGATGATAGGAATCAATGTCAGTGTCAACAGGCCATTGACGGTCCATCCTATGAAGTTATAGGCCGCTCTTCTCTTTCCACGTCTTGTCAGGACCAGATGACAGACCCGTTCAAGCAGGAACATGTTCCAAGCCCAGAAATAGACCAGGTCAAACTCGTCTTTCAGTCTGTCAGACAGTTCAAACCCGAATTCCAAAATGGCACCAACAATCACACACAGGGCAGCAATGTTGGTCATCAAATCAATGACCTTTATCGCCATGTTGACACACGGTATCACATACTTTTTATGATAGAGTGTATAGTGCTGGGGCCATCGTTTCATCTTGAACAGGTCGTTTACATAATCTCGGATATCTCTTTCAGATCTGGAATGTGCTTGAGGTTGTTGATAATCTTCTTCACATCTTCGCGATCGTGTACCTTCAGTTCGATACTGCCGTCGAAGATGCCGTCCTCACAGGTGATAATGATCTTGTGGATATTCACACTCATCTGTGATGAGATGACCTGGGTGATCTCATTCAACATACCCACACGGTCGATACCGCTCAGACGGATAGTTGCCTCGAAGAAGAGTACCTTATGCATGTCCCATTTGATGTCGAGGATCTTATTGCCGAAGCTAGTCTTGAGCTTGGCAGCCACAGGACAGGCACGTTTGTGAATCTCTATCTGTTTCTTGTTGTTGATATAGCCTAAGGCATCGTCGCCAGGGATGGGGTGACAACAGCCCGGGAACTTATACAGGGTGATATTCTCTTCGGAGATATAGATCGGTTTCTTGCGGTTGAACTTATCAGGTACCACGAAGAGATGCTGTTTCGATGGCGGCTGTTCTGCTGCCTCCGGCTTCTTCTTCCCCATGAAGGGCACGTATCTACGCCAGCCAACTGTTTCCTCCTCTTTCTTGCCGCTCAGATGGTCAAGGTCTTTCTCGCCCAGGATAGCCACCTTCTCACCCAAAGCGAGGAACAGCTCCTGCGGTTTGTTATAGCCATGAAACTCCGTCAGTTTATCTGTCAGTGACACACTGGGCTCATAGCCGTTCTGCACCAGGAAGTTATTCAGGATCTCCTCGCCCTCACGCTGTACTTCCCTGTTGTCGCGACGCAGGATAGCCTGAATCTTCGCCTTGGCCTTAGCCGTAGAAACGAAGTTGATCCACGAGGGACTGACGTGCTGTGACTTCGAGGTGAGGATCTCCACCTGGTCACCACTGTTCAGCTTGTGTGAGAGTGGCACGAGCTTATGGTTTACTTTCGCCCCGATGCAATGACTGCCGAGGAAAGTATGGATGGAGAAGGCGAAGTCGAGGGCCGTACAACCAGCTGGCAACGTACGGATCTCACCTTTCGGGGTAAACACGAATATCTCTGAGGCAAAAAGGTTCAGTTTGATGGTATCGAGGAAGTCCATCGCATCGGGTTGCGGGTCATCGAGGATCTCCTTGATGGTACCCAGCCACTCGTTCAGCTCGTTCTCATCCTCAGTATATTCGCTATCCACACCATCCTTATATTTCCAGTGAGCGGCAAAGCCCTGTTCGGCAATCTCGTTCATACGGTCAGAACGGATCTGCACCTCTATCCACCGTCCCTGCTTCGACATCAGTGTCACATGGAGTGCCTGATAGCCGTTGGCCTTCGGTTGTGAGAGCCAGTCGCGCAGGCGGTCAGGATGTGACTTATAGATCTTTGAGATGGCAACATAGATATTAAAGCATTCATTCACCTCCTCTTCCCTGACCTTCGGCGTGAAGATGATACGCACAGCCAGGATGTCATAGATCTCCTCGAAGGTGACGTGCTTGTTCTGCATCTTGCTCCAGATGGAGTAAGGCGTCTTCACGCGTTCTTTAATCTCATAGGTGATACCCATCTGTTTCAATGCTGTCTCGATGGGTTCGGTGAACTGAGAGAACAACTCGTCGCGTGAAGCACGGGTAGATTGGAGCTTCGCCTCTATTGATGCATAGTCATCGGGGTGCTCAAACCTAAAACTCAGGTTCTCCAGTTCCGACTTCACCTTGTTTAATCCCAGTCGGTTGGCCAACGGAGCATAGATATAGAGGGTCTCACCGGCAATCTTATACTGTTTGTTGGCAGGCTGCGAATCAAGGGTACGCATATTGTGCAGACGATCACAGATCTTAATCAGGATCACGCGGATATCGTCGCTCATCGTGAGCAACAGCTTCTTGAAGTTCTCAGCCTGAGCTGAGGCCTGTTCGCCAAAGATACCACCGCTGATCTTGGTCAGGCCATCGACGATCTGTGCGATTTTCGCCCCAAAGATATTAGAGATATCCTCCACGGTGTAGTCGGTGTCTTCCACCACATCATGGAGCAAGGCGGAACAGATACTTGTAGAACCCAGTCCGATCTCAGCGCAGGCGATCTGTGCTACGGCGATGGGGTGCATGATATACGGTTCGCCCGACAGACGGCGTACGCCTTTGTGTGCCTGTTTGGCGAAATTGAAGGCCTTCGTGATGAGATCGACCTTCTTACGGTGGCGTGATGCCAGGTAACTGTTCAGGAGTTTTTCAAATGCCTCATTGATCAGTTTCTCATCCGCCTCTTCAGAGTATATCTGCTGCTCTACATCCATATTTTACCTCCTTCTTCTCTTACGTGATTTCTTCTTTGATGAACTCTTCTTTCTGCCGGAAGCCTTGCGCTTGTGCACATAACGACTGCCCTTCCGTCCCAGGCGGGAACGTTTCTTGCTATAGGTGGGCAGGTCGTCGTTCACATCGACGATAGCACGCTTCGTAAACAGCTCTGTACGATGGTAGTTAAAAACAGAGTCTTCCAGGTCTAAATACCTGACGATGTCAGTAATAGGCATCCTGACGGCATAGGGCTTCGTATTACCAGGGATGATGTCACGACGGAACTCAGGGTTCAGTGAGCGCAACATATCGAGGTCTGTCCCCACAACGGCCGCAATCTGTTCCAGATGGATGTCCTTGCTGATCATCACGGTGTCACTCTTCGCAGGCAGGCCGGTGGTCATCGGACAGATATTGTGCTCACAGTAGTAAGTCATGATGTAGTTGGCGGCAATAAAGGCAGGCACATAACCACGGGTCTCTGCCGGCAGATAGGGGTAGAGCTTCCAGTAATCCTTCTCGCCACCGGCACGATGAATGGCCTTGTTGATGTTCTCCGGACCACAGTTATAAGCGGCAATCACCAGATTCCAGTCACCGAAGATACGGTAGAGGTCGCGCAGATAACGGGCGGCAGCATACGATGACTTCACAGGTGCCCGGCGCTCATCCACCAGCGAGTTCACCTCCAGACCGTACTGACGACCTGTGCCAAGCATGAACTGCCACAGACCGTGCTGACTCGATGATAGGCAGGTACTTCAACTCCAACGGCAGCTGATAGGTCTCCAGTGCCTGCTCAAACAGCGGCATGTAGAAGTTGGCGGCGCCAAGCATATAACTCACGGAGTAGCGCAGACGACCGCTGTAGCGGTCAATGAAACGCTGTACGATATCGTTATACGACAGTTCCATCACCGAGGGGATACGACTCAGACGTGCCACAAACTCCTCCTTCGGATAGGTGGGGTTCTCATTCGTCATCTCGCAATCGCCAGGTGTCCCCAGGAAGGTACGCGACATATAGAGGTTCAACAGACTGTCGAGGTCATAGGTCATGGCCTCGGGGAACTCAATCACTTCCTCATTGCCCTCCCTGTCGGTGACAGCAATCTCATCTTCTATTGGCACAAACAGGCTGTCGGTTTCTTCCTCTTCCTCGTCGGAATCGTCAATCACTGTCTGTGAGAATAGCGGTGCACTGCAGAACAGCATCGCCGCAAAACTTAAAATCCTTATGTTATTCATTATGATCATATTCTAAAAATTGAGGCTACATTGCAGTCCCACGGATGAGTTGTCGAGGATGTTACGCGACGATTTGTTGTTGATGATAGTCGGTTCCACCTTCAGACTCAGGTCCTTCGAGATGTCGAACACCGAGAGCTCCGCATCGACATAGGCGTCGATCACTGAGAGGGCATACACACCCAGCATCACGAAAAAGCTCAGATCGCGCCAGCGTCTGTACTTATCTCTTCGTTTCCTGAA
>CACZVN010000045.1 GCA_902784615.1 uncultured Prevotellaceae bacterium
GTCAGGACCGCAACCCATCATCTCGAGCATCCAAGCTTCATTAGGGTCGGCTATTGAGAAGGTTTCACCCTCAGAATAATAGCCATATTGCTCTACGAGTGATGTCATCACCTGCAAAGCCTCACGGGCTGTCTTCGAGCGTTGAAGGGCGATATAGATCAGTGAACCGTAATCGATGATACCCATAGAGTCGGTCATTTCCTCACGTCCACCGAAGGTTGTCTCCCCTACAGTAACTTGCCACTCGTTCGAATTTCCAATGACGTTATAGGTCTCGGCAGCCTCGGCAATCTCACCAAGATACTTGCCTGTATCCCACTCACACACCTTACGCATCTCCCCAGCAGCGTGCTTCGCAGCGGGATAATGATAGAGGGGCATAAAGGCACCGTAGGAGTCGGCGTTATAGGTCACGAACACAGAGCCGTCCACAGAGGCCTTCTTACCTACGATAAAGTTAGTGCATGCCATCGCATAAGTCTTTTCATACCTTAATTAATATATTATATTTGTTTCAAACACACGTTCATTCTTCCGATTGTCAATAGCAGTAAATCTCAGCAGATGGGTTCTCGACGTCTTACGAATAGGCGTCTCACATAGGTCGCACCCCACCAAAGGTTTCTTATCGACCTTATCGAACACCACAAACTGCCCGTCAATCGTCGCCCGATACGAGGCTACCCCACTCTTGTTATCTACCAGCTTCAACACAATATGATCACCCAGACTGACTGGTGTCACATCCGGTCCCTCATCGTCATAAGCCAATTCAAAGTAAGCCCCCAGATCGTTCACACGACCAGTCACCCAACCATTCTGATAGTCACCTCCGGCAAACACTCCGTCGCTGGCTACATAGACCTTCGAGACATCGACTTCCTTATCTACATAGAACGAGATTTCGCCTGGCGCCACCAGCGGACACGACGTCGGATAAAAGCTATAACTGTCAGAGAGCTTTCCCGGGCGCTCCTTCGCTGTAGGTCTCAACAGTGTATTCTTCGTCAGCAACCCATAGGGCACGATCAGATGCATACCCGGCATCGAGTAGCTGTTTGTCTGGTTCCAACGGAAGAGTGTTCCCTCTTCTTGTTCTGGCTCAGGAATCCTAGTCTTCTCTCCTTTCACCGTAAAACTGTATGTCGTTTCGTTACCTTTATAGTCGCGAAGGATATACGTCAGATGGTAATCACGCTCCTCGTTGAAGTCGATGATGCCACGATCCTTTGGGGTATAGAGAAACGGCAATGTGTTACCAGGTTCTACATACGACTTCAAGAACCACACACGTGTCTTGAGCCAGTAGTCATAGTCTCCCCAAGCGTTCACCAGCCTGTTGCATGCCACGGGAATCCTTTCCGTCATCGCCGAGAACACGGTCTTTCTATCCACCTTCAGAATTGTCTCACGGATGCCGAAATGGTTACTGGAGCCCTGCATATAGTCATTTGCCCATAATGCAAAACCCACCTTACCCCAGGCCTTTAGTTCAGATTGTCTGTTGCCGTTTACAAGAATGATTTGTTTAGTGCTCTTACCGTTCACGACACCCTCACCCGCCTGCGGATAGATCATCAGCCCTCTCGCTTTCGGGGGAATGGTGTCACTGATATCATCAGCCAAAAAGTTATACGGGTCAAGCATATCCCAAGTCTCTGTGTCGTGTATTTCCAGATGCAGATGCGGTCCCATACTGTTCCCCGTGTTGCCACTGAGCGCTATCAACTGACCTTGCACGTCGCAGGGCAGCCTTGATACGAGGCGAGAACGCTTTCAGATGACAATAAACACTGGTATAACCCTCAGGATGCGTCACATACACCGCATTACCAAAACCATAGAGTCCCATCGTCACCCGACTCACATACCCGTCACCGATGGCGTAGATGGCCTTTCCTTCCACCCCGTCGGTCTTAATGTCTATTCCACCATGAAAGTGGTGAGGACGGGGTTCACCAAAATTACCCGCCAATGATATGTCATAGCTCACTGGCGGGTGATAGATGCTTAAGAGGATACTTAGGAACAGACCTAACATGCCTTAAACGACATATCGAGTCCTTTTACAGAGTGTGTCAATGCTCCCACGGAGATGAAATCCACACCCTGCTCGGCATAGTCACGGATGGTGTCGTAGGTGATGCCACCACTCGACTCCGTCTCATACTTGCCGGCTATGATATCAACAGCCTTCTTAGTGTCAGGCACACTGAAGTTGTCGAGCATAATACGATCCACGCCTCCGTGATCCAGCACCTGCTGCAACTCATCAAAGGAACGTACCTCAATTTCAATCTTCAGGTCAAGGCCCTTCTCTTTCAGATAGGCATGACAACGGTCAATGGCGTTGGTGATGCCTCCTGCGAAATCCACGTGGTTGTCCTTCAGCAGGATCATATCAAAGAGGCCGATACGATGGTTACAGCCGCCACCAATCTTCACAGCTTGTTTCTCAAGCATTCGCATGCCAGGGGTTGTCTTACGGGTGTCGAGCACTCTGGTATTCGTACCCTTCAGACGCTGCACATATTTGTCAGTCATCGTGGCAATACCACTCATACGCTGCATAATGTTCAGCATCAGGCGCTCGGTCTGCAGCAATGAACGGATCTTTCCCGTCACTACCATTGCAATGTCGCCTTTCTTCACACGAGTACCGTCGCCCATCAGAACCTCCACCTGCATAGTGGGGTCAAAACGACGGAACACCTCCTTGGCGATCTCCACACCCGCCAGAATACCATCTTCCTTAATCAGCAGATGGCTCTTGCCCATCGCATCCTCAGGAATACAGCACAACGTGGTATGGTCGCCATCGCCGATATCCTCAGCAAATGACAGATATCTCATTTATATTAAAAATACACACCCAGTCCGAGTCTCAGACCAAACTGCGAATATTTACTTTCCTTGAAACTCTGCTCATAATAGAGCTCCGGCTCAAGTGTCACATAATGTCCCAGGAAGAAGGCATAGCCCACATTGATCTCAGGTTTAAACTCATCGACACCAGTAGCATGAGCATACTTGGCTGTAAGTCCCAGATACACACCATTGCGTTCGAAATAATAACGGGCACCAGCACCGATGTTCGTCGAGGTAACAGTACCACTCGAATAGTTCTGATAGTCGAAGACACCCAGTGCCATCCAGTTGTCACGGAACAGATAACCAGCTTTTGCACTCAGACCAAAACTCCAGTCGGAAGCTTTGCTGTAACTCAGACTCAAGCCTGAGAAAGAGGCTCCAACATAGAACTTGCTCTCCTCAAACGGAGTTGTTGACTCGTTCAAAACTTTCTGAGCATTCACACTCATCGCCATCATCAGGCAGATGGCAGCCATTAAGATTTTCTTCATAATTAAGATTTGATTATTATTTTGTTGTTTCTTTCCTATACCAGATCGCAAACCATACAATAGCAACAAGCACACTCGCTAATCCCAACGGATATCCAATAGATTCCGGTAAATGAAAAGTTTGCTTTGACACCATGAGGAACGTTGAGCAGACAGTTGTCATAAAGAGTGCCGGAATCAGGGTAATCCAGAACGGTTTCTTGTTACGCACCAGATAGACAGTCAGTGTCCAGAGGGTAAATACGCTCAATGCCTGATTGCTGAAACCAAAGTACTGCCAGATGGTATTGAAACCGTCGGGATTCTCAATCTGCCACACCAACATGGCAATAGAACAGGCAAACAAAGGGATGCAGATATAGAAACGATTCAGAATCGGGCGCTGGTTCAGTTTCAGCCACTCTGCCACAATCAGACGGGCCGAACGGAAAGCCGTATCACCTGAGGTGATAGGCGCTGCCACCACACCGAGCATCGCCAGCACAGCACCGGCAACACCCAGCCAGTCGTTACAAACCAGATTCACCACAGCTGGTGCCGATGTTTGGAATCCCTTCGTAGCACCCTCAATCAGCGTATAGCCGGGAGCCGGATCGCCGTAAAAGAACCAAGATGATACGGAAGCCCAAATCAGCGCCACCACACCCTCGGTTATCATGGCACCATAGAAAATCGGGCGACCCATCTTCTCGTCCTTCACACAACGGGCCATCAACGGACTCTGTGTACCGTGGAAACCGGAGATAGCACCACAGGCAATCGTGATAAACAAGGCGGGGAATATCTGATCCTTAAACAGATCGGGATGCATTTCGAGTCCCATATTGCCGAGGTTCGTCCAAAGCTCAGGCAGCGTAGGCCAGTGGAGAAGCAGCCAAACCATCAGCGCAGCCGCCATAAACAGCAGCGAGAAGGCAAAGAGCGGATACACCTTACCTATAATCTTGTCGATCGGCAGCATCGTAGCAATAATATAATAGCAGAAAATAATCCCCACCCACATCAAGGTTTCACCACTAATGGTGTGCAGGATCTCTGCCGGTGAATACACGAATACCGTTCCTACCATGATCAGCAGCAGGACAGTGAACACAAGCATCACCTGTTTCATGGACTTACCCAGATAGATACCAGCCATCTCGGGCAGCCCCACGCCATCATGACGCATGGAGAGCATACCACTCAGGTAGTCGTGTACGGCTCCGGCAAAAATACAGCCGAACACAATCCACAGATACGCTACCGGGCCGAACTTCGCACCCATGATGGCACCGAAAATAGGACCAGTACCAGCAATGTTTAGAAACTGAATCATGAAAATCTTCCAGTTCGGAAGCACGATGTAATCCAACCCGTCGGCTTTAGCTACGGCAGGCGTCACGCGGTCATCAGGGCCGAACACTTTCTCCACAAAGCGTCCATATAGCAGATAACCCAATACAAGAGCCAACAGGCTCACCAAAAATGAAATCATCTTTTCTTAGTGTTTGAACAAATTTTGATGCAAAGTTACAAAATTATTATGAATAATGAATTGCCAATTGTGAAATATTTGCTATCTTTGCAGCAAATTTTATAAAAAGAAACATTTTGAGAACAATTCTTCGTCTTTTCATGCTGTTTCTGCTATTGCAGAACGGGATAACCACCATCAGTGGCCTTGACTGGCCTCGTTCACACCATGCTGCCACTCAGCAGCGGGAACTCACCGACATCCTTGACAAGCTACAGCAAGCCAACATCAATACCGTATTGATACAGGCACGCGTCCGCGCCTCCACCATCTACCCCTCTACACAAGAACCTTGGGATATCTGTCTGACGGGCACAGCAGGACGTTCGCCAGGCTACGATGCCTTGAAGTTCTGCATCGACGAATGTCACAAGCGGGGAATGGAGTGCCATGCCTGGATTGTCACCATCCCCGTCGGGAAATGGACTGCTGATGGCTGCAAGAAACTGCGTGCCCGTTTTCCCAACCTCATCCGTAAGATTGGCGACGAGGGATATATGGACCCTGAGAAGCCCGAGACAGGCGACTACCTCGCACAGGTCTGTGCCGACGTAACCCGCCGCTATGATATCGACGGCATCCACCTCGACTACATCCGTTATCCCGAGACCTGGAAACTGAAGGTCAGTCGCCAGCAAGGCCGTCAGAATATCACCAATATTGTCAGAAAGATTCACAAAGCTGTCAAAGTCGAGAAGCCTTGGGTAAAACTCTCCTGTTCCCCTGTAGGCAAGTACGACGACTTGAGCCGTTACCAAAGTTTAGGCTGGAACGCCAACGCCACGGTCTGTCAAGATGCACAGGGCTGGCTGCGCGATGGTCTGATGGATGCCCTTTTCCCCATGATGTATTTCCAGGGAAACCACTTCTACCCCTTCACCGTAGATTGGAAAGAGCACAGTTACGGACGTCAGATAGCTCCAGGATTGGCGATCTACATGCTCCATCCACGTGAGAAGAACTGGGATCTGGATGTGATCCGCCGGGAGATGAACGTGCTGCGCCAACAAGGCTTGGGTATCACTTTTTTCCGCTCTAAGTTCTTCACAGACAACGTAAAAGACATCTACACCTTCACGCAAGACTTTAATCCCTATCCTGCCCTTATTCCTCCGATGGACTGGGTTACGGTGCCTGCACCACGACCTGTCGCTTACCTCAACGTGAGCCGTGGTGCCGCTACCGATCTGCTCACCTGGCAGGGGGCGCCTGCAAAGAAGGAGGGCAACTACTTATTATACAATATTTACGCCTCCGAACGAAATCCCGTCGACACTTCGGATCCCGCCTGTCTCTTAGTGCCCCGTCTTCAGGTACAGTCGCTCACCGTTCCCCATCAGGGCCGGAGCCTCAACTATGCCATTACTGCCACCGATCGGTACGGCCGCGAGAGCAGTCCTGTCTTCAGCACACAAGCACCTCCATCAGACTGCCCTCCCATCAATTTTCGGCAGCTGATTATGGGTAATCCCTCAGGAAACATCATAAATAGTACAAAACGACAAACTTTTGAGAGAAAACGATAACCCTATCTCTCAATAATTGACTAATTTTGCAGCATCAAATAAACAATCAAATAAACAGGTAATTATGGAAAGAACATGGAGATGGTTCGGCAAGAAAGACAAGATCACCCTTGCCCAACTCAGACAAATTGGTGTTGAAGGAATTGTAACCGCCCTTCACGATGTACCTTTAGGCGAAGTATGGACCCGCGAGAAAATCCGCGATCTGCGTGAGTATATCGAAAGCTACGGCATGCGCTGGAGCGTTGTAGAGTCACTCCCCGTCGTAGAGACCATCAAATACGGAGGTCCCGACCGCGACCATCAGATCGAAGTCTATAAAGAGTCGTTGCGCAACCTCTCGGCAGAAGGCATCCACTGCATCTGTTATAACTTTATGCCCGTACTCGACTGGGCGCGTACCGATCTGTTCCACGACAATCCTAACGGCGCTACAAACCTCTATTTTAACTATGCCGAGTTTGCTTACTTCGACATCTACATCCTGAAGCGTGAAGGCGCTCGCGAGGAGTGGGCCAAGTTCCAGTTCCCCGAAGGTTGGGGCGAAGGTCGAAACGTACTGGCAGAGTGCGACGAGCTGGCTAAGACGATGACTCCCGAGAAGGATCACAAACTAGTAGAGACCATCATCATTAAGACGCAGGGCTTTGTGTCAGGTAATTTCAGCGAGAACGATGAGGCTCCTATCCAGAAGTTCCGCGATTTCCTCGACCTCTATAAAGGCATCGACAAGGCACAGTTGCGTGCCAACATGAAATACTTCCTCGAGGCGATCATGCCTACCTGTGAGGAATACGGCATGAATATGTGCGTACACCCCGACGATCCCCCTATCGAGGTACTCGGTCTGCCGCGTATCGTCCGCACAGAGGA
>CACZVN010000046.1 GCA_902784615.1 uncultured Prevotellaceae bacterium
CGCATGACATCGTCGCTCTGGGGGCCACCGAACTGCTCTGAATAGATGCTACGTCCGAAGTCGTAGTGCAACTGGATGTTCTGTGCCTGTGTGGTGAGTCCCATCAGGGTCATCACACCAAAAAGAATCAGTTTTTTCATGTTCATTTTTTTCTTTAATGGTTATTAATTAATGTATATATCATTCGAGCTGCTTGTTCGGGCGCGCACTGATCGCCTAAGCGTCGGCGCACCTCTTCATAACCTGAGAGCATCGCCTCACGGGCGGGGCCTTCAAGAATCTTATTGAATTCCATACGGATATTCTCCACACTGAAGGTATCGGCCACCAACTCGCGCACCACCTCACGGTCGGCCACAAGGTTGACTAAGGAGATGTATTTCACTTTGAGCACCAGCTTACGCAGACGACCGATGAGCCAGGGAAGCGGCGTTTCATAACACACCACCTGAGGTACATTGAAAAGGGCGGTCTCAAGGGTAGCGGTTCCGCTGGTGACGAGGGCTGCATGGGCCTCAGACA
The DNA here is from genome assembly GCA_902784615.1 of uncultured Prevotellaceae bacterium. Taxonomy (GTDB): domain Bacteria; phylum Bacteroidota; class Bacteroidia; order Bacteroidales; family Bacteroidaceae; genus Prevotella. Next base: position 523 of record CACZVN010000046.1, read on the forward strand.
ACAGCTGGTAGGTCTGGTTATAGACCACCTCTACCCCACTATCGTCCACGAACTGACGATAGTAGTCGGCCTCGATGGCTGGAGCGCCAGCTAGTACGATGCGGTAGGTAGTCTCCAATCCCTTCACGGCAGAGAGCATCGCTGGCAGGTTGTCTTTGATTTCCTGTTTTCGGGAGCCTGCGAGCAGGGCGATAACGGGCTTGTCAGATGCGGTGCTCCTGCCTGCAACTGCAAGATATTCCTCCACCTCATTTTTCGTAGGATTACCCACATAATGAATGGGATAATGGTGTTTCTCCTCGAAGAAAGGCACCTCGAAAGGCAGGATCGAAAAGAGTTCATCCACATCACGACGAATCTGCTTGATGCGGTACTCCTTCCACGCCCAGATCTTCGGAGAGATATAATAAAAGACCGGACAAAGGCCCTGCGCCTTCACGTATTTGGCGATGCTAAGGTTAAAGCCCGGATAATCCACAAGGATCACGACATCAGGGCGCCATGCGGTGATATCCTCCTTACATTGCCGCATGTTTCCCAAAATAGTACGCAAATGAAGCAACACGGGGACGAAACCCATATAGGCCAGTTCGCGGTAGTGCTTCACCAACGTGGCGCCCTCGGCTGCCATCAGATCACCTCCGAAACAGCGGAACTCTGCCTGTGCGTCTTCTAGTCGTAAGGCATGGATGAGTCGTGAGGCATGTAGGTCGCCAGATGCTTCTCCTGCTATCAGGTAATATTTCATAGGCACCAGCTTTTGATGAGGTCGAGGGCCTGATAAGCGGTCACATCGATCTGCGTGGGTGTGATGGCTATATAGCCGTGACTCAGGGCCCAGTTGTCGGTATCTTCGGCATCGGGCTCATCATTGGTGTAACGCCCCACCATCCACCAGTAGTCGTAGCCGCGGGGATGATGGCACTGTGTCACCTCATTGTCCCATGTACCTTTGGCCATACGGCAGATCTTTACACCCTGATAGGCGGGTACCTTGGGGAAATTCACATTCAGGCAGACACCTTGAGGCAGACCATCGGCCAACACCTTCTTAGTAATGGTCTGTATGTAGGGGCGCAACGGCTTGAAGTCGGCATCCTCATCATGATCGCAAAGCGAGAAGGCCAGAGAGGGGATATATTTCATACAGCCTTCGATGGTAACACCCATCGTGCCACTGTAATGCACGTTCACCGAGGCATTGTCACCGTGATTGATACCACCGATCACCATATCGGGACGACGCGGACAGAGCTCTGCCAATGCGATCTTCACACAATCGACAGGGGTTCCATTGCACGACCATATTTCAACCCCCTCGCGCTTTTCATGCAATTGGAGTCTCAGAGGTACGGTGGCAGAAAAGGCACAAGAGAAACCGCTACGGGCCGATTCTGGGGCGCATACGATGATATCGCCATAGGCGGACACCATCTCTACAAGCTCACAAATACCCTTAGCGGCATAACCATCATCATTGGAAATAAGCAAAAGTGGTCGTTTAATTTCCATAAAATATTATTGATTTGGCTGCAAAGTTACAAAAATCTCTTAATTCATAATTATTATTTCTTAATTATTTTGTAACTTTGCGCACAAATTTCGTTTTTAATCAAGATAAAATGGGTAAGATTATTGCTTTGGCAAACCAAAAGGGCGGTGTAGGCAAGACGACGACGACCATCAATCTGGCCGCCTCACTGGCTACCTTGGAAAAGACCGTTCTCGTGGTAGATGCAGACCCGCAGGCTAATGCCTCCAGCGGTCTGGGCGTAGATATCACGGAAGTGGAGTGCTCATTATACGAGTGCATCATCAATCATACCGATGTGCATGAAGCCATCTATACAACTGACATCGAGGGACTCGATATCATCCCCAGTCATATCGACTTGGTGGGAGCAGAAATCGAAATGTTGAACCTCAATGATCGCGAGAAGGTGATCAAGCGCCTGCTGGAGCCCATCCGTGAGGAGTACGACTACATCCTCATCGACTGTTCTCCGTCGTTAGGCCTCATCACTGTGAATGCCCTGACAGCGGCGAACTCTGTGATTATCCCTGTACAATGTGAGTATTTCGCACTTGAAGGCATCAGCAAGTTGCTGAATACCATCAAGATTATCAAGAATAAGTTAAACCCGATGTTGGAAATCGAGGGCTTCCTGCTGACGATGTATGACAGCCGCCTCCGTCTGGCTAATCAGATCTACGACGAAGTAAAGCGTCACTTCCAAGAGCTGGTGTTCAAGACGGTCATCCAGCGTAACGTAAAACTCTCGGAGAGTCCCAGTCATGGTCTGCCAGTAATCCTCTACGATGCCGACTCTACAGGTGCGAAGAACCACCTAGCATTAGCAAAGGAAATCATCTTCAAAAACGACAAAAACAAATAGACAATAATGGCTGTAAAGAAGAAATACGACCGCAACGTTCTCGGACGCGGTTTAGATAATATCGTTGGTAGCAAAGGGCTCGGACTGGATGCCTTGATTGACACCCATGATGTACAGACAAAGGGCAGCTCAAACTTGAATGAGGTGCCCATCAACATGATTAA
>CACZVN010000047.1 GCA_902784615.1 uncultured Prevotellaceae bacterium
CCACAAGCGGCTACCGTCCTCGCATTGAGCGGTAGCTGAACTCCATCCTGCAAGCAACAGGACGAGCGCTGAGATCAGTAATTTCTTCATTGTCATTTAATAAGATAGTTAATTATCTGTGGCAAATATACGCAAAAAATTCCAAAGCACGATGATATTTCGACAAAAAGTTGTATTTTTGCAGCAAAAATCAGATAATAATGAAATTATACAAGTTATTGGCAGCGGCAGGCGTTGCTTTGATCTTAGCCAGTTGTGCCACGCCGAAGAACTATAATTATCTGCAGGACCTACAGAACGGTCAGCAGATTACAACACCTACCGACGGTACCATCCGCCTGCAACCCAACGACATGATCACCGTGCTCGTGAAAAGCAAACATGTGGAGATGGCAAACATCTTCAACAAAGGTCTGATTACCCACGTGAAGGCAGGACTGGCCGACCAGAGCCTCTACACCCGAGGGCAATATCGACTTCCCCGTGGCAGGCAAGATACATGTCGGCGGACTGACACGGTATGAAGCCCAGGAAGCCATCAAGCGGACACTCATCGACTCGGAATTGCTGAAAGATGCCAACGTGACCGTGGATCTGATGAACCTGAGCTACACGGTGATGGGTGAGGTGAACAAACCCGGGAATTACAAGATAGACAAAGATGCCGTAACACTATTGGAGGCATTAGGAATGGCTGGTGACCTGAACGTGTATGGAAAGCGCGACTCGGTGCTGGTGATCCGCCAGCAGGGTGCCAAAAAGACAATCTACTCGCTCTGTCTGAACAATGCCAGGGATATCTTCTCGTCAGAAGCCTACTACGTGCAGCAGAATGACGTGATCTACGTAAAGGGTAATGCCACAAAGGCACGCCAGTCGAACGTGCCTGGCAACGAGAGTCGCACGCTGTCGTTCTGGCTGACATTGGCTTCGGTACTCACCGCCCTTGGTGTACTCATTTTTAAGTAAAACGTTATGGAAAAGACATTTATCAGAACCTGCATAGAGAAATGGAGATGGTTTGTGGTATCGGTAGCCACAACGCTGGTGATCGCCATTCTGTTTTTGTTAGTTTATGCCCCACGCTATGAGCGCACCGCCACCATCCTGATTAAAGATGAGAACGGAGGCGGCGGACTGCTGTCATCGATTGCTGCCAACATGGGCATGCTCTCAGGACTGGGCATGGGACTGCTGAACATCTCATCGAATGTGAGCAACGAGATGGAGATTATCGGCTCACCGGCAATGGTGATGAAGGTGGTTGACAGGCTGGCGCTCGACGTGAAATACGAGTACTACGACTTCCTGATGAAGCGTGAGCTCTGGGATGAGACGCTACCCATCAAGGTGACCTTCCCACAGCTGACGGAGAAGGACGGAGGCTACATGAAGATGGATCTGAGGAAGGACGGCACGTTTACGTTGTATAAGTTCCGAAAGAACAAAGACAAGCTCGACGGCGAGGTCAACGGAAAAGTGGGTGAAGTATGTCAGACGCCACTCGGTAAAGTGTCGGTAATCAAGACGAAGTATTTCGCGGAATGTTTCTCAGATGACGACGAGAGGACCATCCGCATCACAAAGGAACGGAAATACGATCAGGTGGAGAACTGTCTGAAACAGCTGGAGATCGACCTGGCCGACGACCAGACGAGTATCATCAGTCTGACCTATGAAGATCAGAACAGCGACAGAGCCGAAACCATTCTGAACTCGCTGATACAAGTGTATGAGGAGGAATGGCAAAAGGACAAGGTGAGCGACGCGACGATTTCCACCAACTTCATCAACGAACGCATTCAGGGTATCGAGCAGGAACTGAGTGGTCTCGACACGAATATCGCCCAGTTCAGAGGCAAGAACCTGTTGCCTGACTATGAGGAGGCGGCGAAGATGTATATGAAGAACGCCTCGCTGACCTATGAGGCACAACTGAAGGTCAACAACTATCTCTATATGTTGGAGCAGATGCGCAACCAGGTGAAGAGTGTGGAAGGCAAGAACGTCGTGCTGCCTGCCAATCTCTTGCCCGACAACCCTAACGTCGCATTAGAAATCTCTGAGTATAACAAACTGCAGTCTAAGCGCAATGCGATGGCTGCTAACAGCAACGACCAGAACCCGTTGGTAGAGGATATGGACGTGCAGCTGAAAGGGATGCGAGAGGCCATCGTAAACTCTCTCGATCAGGGCATCGCCCAGTTGAGAGCGCAGCAAAAAGGCGTGAACATCGACGACCAGAAGCTGAAAGGCGAGATGGCTGCGGCACCTGGAAAGATTACAAAGATACTGCCAGCAGAGCGTAAGCAGAAGATCATCGAGGCCCTCTATATTTATTTATTGGAGAAACGCGAGGAGAACAATATCACCAAGGTATTCAATGCCAAGAACATCCGACTAGTGTCACCACCACTCGGCAAGTTGAAACCCATATTCCCCAAAAAGGGTGTCACCATTCTGCTCTCCCTGTTGTTAGGCTTGTTAATCCCGATGCTGACGATCTATACCCAAAGGAATGTGAAGATCATTCTGGCAGAAGAGTAACCACAGAGGGGGCGAAACATGGCAATCATCTTCCTATATTTCGCATTGTTCTTAGGTGTGCATCTCGTGGCGAGGCAGTTCGTGAAACGAGGTGCAGCCCGATTGATGCAGCTCGTGGCGTGCTTCGTGCTGCTGTTCGGATTCTTCGGTTTCAGGAACATCACCG
>CACZVN010000048.1 GCA_902784615.1 uncultured Prevotellaceae bacterium
CCAGCTCTACCAGTTTATCCTTTATTACTCTGGCTATGTCAAGGTCTATATCGACGGCAAGGAGGTTGTGCCCGAGCGTTGGCGCACGGCCTGGAATCCTAATTCCTATAAGTTCAGCTGCGAACTCCAGAAAGGTAAGAAGGCGCAGCTCCGTATCGAGTGGCGTCCTGACGGTGGTGAGGCGTACTGCGGACTGCGCGTATCTGAACCACGTAGCAAGGCTGAGCGCGAGCAGCTCTCTGTATGGAGTGAGATGGCGAAGGATATGGACTACTACTTCATTGCCGGACAGAACTTCGACGAGGTGATCAGTGGCTATCGCACGCTGACGGGTAAGGCTTCGCTCTATCCGAAATGGGTGCTCGGCTTCTGGCAGAGTCGTGAGCGCTATACGACCTCTGGCGAGATTGAGGACAACCTGGCTGAGTTCCGTAAGCGCCATATCCCTATTGACAACATCGTACAGGACTGGAACTACTGGCCTGAGGATCAGTGGGGCAGTCATAAGTTTGAGCCTTCGCGTCGCCCACCGACGATATCCACGACTGGGTGGGACCTGGATATAAGAACGGTTTCTATGATGCCTATGATGCCGGTGCACGGAAGATGTTCTGGCGCCAGATGGACGAGAACCTCTATACTAAATATAATAAAAAAGGTGTAGCCGGTGTGGATGCCTGGTGGATGGATGCCTCAGAGCCCAATGTCAGAGACTGTACGCCGATGTGGTATCGCAAGGCACTCAGTGGTCCGACAGCCCTCGGTACCTCAACAGAGTATTTCAATGCTTATTCCACAGTGAATGCCGATGCGATTTATAACGGTCAGCGCAGCGTGTATAAGGGACAGCCTGACGAGCCCCGTGTGTTCCTGCTCACCCGTAGCGGTTTTGCTGGCGAACAGCGTTTCTCGACGGCTACCTGGAGCGGTGACATCGGTACCCGCTGGGAGGATATGCGTGCCCAGATGACCGCTGGTCTGAACTACTCGATGTCGGGTATTCCTTTCTGGGGTATGGATCAGGGCGGTTTCTGTGTGGAGAACCGCTACGTGGCTGCCCAGCAGCTCTTCGACAAGAGTGGGGTGGAGAATGAGGATCTGAAGGAGTGGCGTGAGCTGCAGGCTCGCTGGAACCAGTTCGGTGCTTTTATTCCGTTGTTCCGTGCACATGGTCAGTGGCCATTGCGCGAGATCTGGAACATCGCTCCCGACGAGCATCCTGCCTATAAGTCATTCGTGTATTACGACAAGCTGCGCTATCGCCTCATGCCATACCTCTACTCAATGGCAGGATGGGCACATTTCAAGGATTACACGTTGATGCGTGCCCTGGTGATGGACTTCAACGGTGACAAGAACGTAGAGAACATCGGCAACCAGTGGATGTTCGGTCCGGCGCTGATGGCATGTCCCGTAGGCTACTACAAGGCTCGCAATCGCTCTGTCTATTTCCCCGAACAATGCGGATGGTATAACCTCTATACTAACGAGTATATTGCAGGCGGACAGACGCTTGTCGTTGATGCCCCGTACGAGCAGATTCCCGTCTTTGTGCGTGAGGGTGCCATCATCCCCTTCGGTCCGGAGATGGAGTGGAGCGATGAGAAGCCCGCAGAGCTGATCAACCTCTATGTCTATGCAGGCAAGGACGGCCAGTTCCAGCTCTATGAGGATGAGGGTGTGAACTATAATTATGAGAAGGGCAAGTATGCCACCATCGATATCACCTATGACGATGCCGCCAAGAAGGTGACCTTCGGTGCCCGTAAGGGTAGCTTCAATGGTATGCTGAAGAACCGTCGTTTCAATGTGGTTCTTATCTCTAAGGATGCACCAAAGCCCCTTGACCTTGAAAATCCTGAGGGCAAGCTCGTGCAGTACACTGGCAAGGCTGTCAGTGTTCAGCTATAAATAATAATAGGTGTAAAAAGAAAACCTCCTATTGGGGCCTGTCCCCAATAGGAGGTTTTCTTTGATGATGTTGTGAATTACTTGTTCTTCAGCAGGTCGCGGATCTCTGCGAGGAGCTCTTCCTGAGTAGGTCCTGCGGGTGCCTCGGGCTCGGGAGCAGGCTCTTCCTTCTTACGGTTGAGCTTGTTGATAGCCTTCAGCATCATGAAGATACAGAAAGCGATGATGATGAAGTCGAGTACATTTTGTACGAACTGTCCGTAGGCAAACACCGACGCACCAGCCTCCTGGGCCTCTGCCAGTGTCTTGTATTTCGCGTCATCGCTCAGGTTTACAAACAAGTTTGTAAAGTCGATACCGCCAGTAGCCAAGCTGATTACAGGCATGAGTACATCACCCACCAGCGAGGTTACAATCTTACCAAATGCACCGCCGATGATTACACCGACAGCCATGTCCATCACATTGCCCTTAACGGCAAACTCCTTAAACTCTTTAATAAATCCCATAATTGTAAGTGTTTAATGTTAATTATTAATGTTTATTGTATGAATTGTAATCTGCATTTAGCAATCATCAGCCTTAAATCCGTGATTTTAGAGTCTTTTCACTTTTCGCTTTTCACTTTTCACTTCTTTTTAGACTGAATTATGGTGCAAATATAGGAATTTTTTTGTAACTTTGCATCCGAAACACTAAAAAAGTGCATTTTGAGGTTGAAAAAAGTTAGTAATATTGGTATAAACCCTTTAA
>CACZVN010000049.1 GCA_902784615.1 uncultured Prevotellaceae bacterium
TTTCGACTGTTCGGAGTCCTCTTCCTGTTTCTTCTTACCCATAAAGGGCACGTACTTACGCCAGCCACCTGTCTCTTCTTCTTCCTTCTTACCGTTCAGGCGGTCAATATCCTTCTCACCAAGGATAGCCACCTTCTCGCCTAAAGCCAAGAAGAACTCCTGCGGTTTGCTATAGCCGTGAAATTCCGTCAGTTGATCGGTGAGCGACACACTCGGCTCGAAACCGTTCTGCTCAAGGAAGTTGTTCAGGATTTCCTCACCCTCACGCTGTACCTCTCTGTTGTCGCGACGCAGGATGGCCTGTATCTTTGCCTTAGCCTTCGCCGTAGATACGAAATTGATCCACGAAGGACTGACGTGTTGTGACTTCGAGGTCAGGATCTCCACCTGGTCACCACTGTTTAACTTATGTGAGAGTGGCACGAGCTTATGGTTCACCTTTGCTCCGATGCAATGACTGCCGAGGAAGGTGTGAATGGAGAATGCGAAGTCGAGAGCCGTACAACCAGCTGGCAGCGTGCGGATCTCGCCCTTTGGAGTAAACACAAATATCTCTGATGCGAAGAGATTCAATTTGATGGTGTCGAGGAAGTCCATCGCATCGGGCTGAGGATCGTCGAGAATCTCCTTGATGGTACCCAGCCACTCGTTCAACTCGTTCTCGTCTTCCGTATATTCGCTATCCACACCGTCCTTATACTTCCAGTGAGCAGCGAATCCCTGTTCGGCAATCTCGTTCATACGATCAGAACGGATCTGTACCTCTATCCAGCGCCCTTGTTTCGACATTAGTGTTACGTGGAGGGCCTGATAGCCGTTGGCCTTTGGCTGTGAGAGCCAGTCGCGCAAACGGTCAGGGTGTGACTTGTAGATCTTCGAGATAGCGACGTAAATCTTGAAGCACTCGTTTACCTCATCCTCTCTCACATTCGGTGTAAAAATGATGCGCACGGCGAGGATGTCGTATATTTCCTCAAATGTGACGTGCTTGTTTTGCATCTTGCTCCATATGGAGTAAGGCGTCTTGACGCGTTCTTTGATCTCATACTGGATACCCATCTGTTTCAGAGCAGCCTCAATGGGCTCAGTAAACTTAGAGAATAACTCGTCGCGTGAAGCACGGGTCGATTGGAGCTTGGCTTCTATCGATGCATATTCCTCTGGGTGTTCGAACTTAAAACTTAGGTTCTCAAGCTCCGACTTTACCTTGTTCAGACCCAAACGATTGGCTAACGGGGCATAGATATAAAGCGTCTCACCTGCAATCTTATACTGTTTGTTGGCTGGTTGCGAGTCGAGGGTGCGCATGTTGTGCAGACGGTCGCAGATCTTAATCAGGATTACGCGGATGTCGTCGCTCATCGTGAGCAGCAACTTCTTGAAGTTCTCTGCCTGTGCTGAGGCCTGTTCACCGAAAATTCCACCGCTGATCTATCCTCAACGGTGTAGTCGGTATCCTCCACCACATCGTGGAGAAGGGCAGCGCATATACTTGTAGAGCCTAATCCGATCTCCGCACAAGCGATTTGTGCTACGGCGATAGGATGCATGATATACGGCTCACCCGACAGACGGCGTACGCCTCTGTGGGCTTGTTTTGCGAAGTTGAAGGCCTTTGTGATGAGATCGACCTTCTTGCGGTGGCGTGATGCCAAGTTTCTCATCCGCATCTTCGGAGTATATCTGCTGCTCTACATCCATAGTTTACCTCCTTCTACGTGACTTTTTCTTTGACGAACTCTTCTTCCTGCTGGTAGCCTTGCTGCGTTTATGTGCAGTGCTCCTGCCACGCTTATATCTTGCACTTCTGTTGCGTGCATAACGGCTACTCTTCCGACCCAAACGTGAACGCTTCTTACTATACGTGGGCAGATCGTCGTTCACATCGACGATGGCCCGTTTCGTAAACAGCTCTACGCGACGATAGTTATACACCGAGTCCTCCAGGTCGATATACTTCATGATGTCAGCAATGGGCATCCTGACGGCATAAGGTTTGGTGTTGCCTGGAATGATGTCACGACGGAACTCAGGGTTCAGTGAACGCAGCATATCGAGGTCAGTACCCACCACTGCTGCAATCTGTTCCAGATGGATGTCCTTGCTGATCATGATTGTGTCGCTCTTTGCAGGCAGGCCAGAGTTCATCGGACAGATATTGTGCTCACAATAATAATTCATGATGTAGTTGGCCGCAATGAAGGCGGGCACATAGCCACGTGTCTCTGCAGGCAGATAGGGGTAGAGTTTCCAGTAGTCTTTCTCGCCACCAGCACGGTGGATGGCCTTGTTGATGTTCTCTGGTCCGCAGTTATAGGCGGCAATTACGAGGTTCCAGTCACCGAAGATACGATAGCTCATCCACTAAGGAGTTTACTTCCAGACCGTATTGGCGACCTGTGGCTAGCATGAATTGCCAGAGACCAGTGGCACCAACGCGTGAGACAGCCTTCGGATTGAGTGCCGACTCGATGATGGGCAGGTACTTCAACTCTAACGGCAACTGGTAAGTTTCTAACGCCTGCTCAAACAGTGGCATATAGAAGTTCGCCGCTCCCAGCATATAACTCACGGAGTAACGCAGACGGCCGCTGTAACGGTCGATGAATCGCTGTACAATGTCATTGTATGCCAGTTCCATCACTGAGGGGATGCGACTCAGACGGGCCACAAATTCCTCTTTTGGATAGGTGGGGTTCTCGTTGGTCATCTCGCAGTCGCCTGGTGTCCCCAAGAAAGTACGCGACATATAGAGGTTCAACAGACTGTCGAGATCATAGGTCATGGCCTCGGGGAATTCAATCACTTCCTCGTTGCCCTCCTTGTCGGTGACGGCAATCTCGTCTTCTATAGGTACAAACAGACTGTCGGCTTCTTCCTCTTCTTCGTCGAAGTCATCAATGACCGTTTGTGCTGATAGCGGTACGCTGCAAAACAGCATTGCCGCAAAACTTAAAATCTTTATGTTATCCATTATGATCATATTCATTAAAAATTAAGGCTACACTGCAAGCCCACTGAAGAGTTGTCGAGAATATTTCTCGACGATCCATTATTGATGATCGTTGGCTCCACTTTCAGACTCAGATCCTTCGAGATGTCGAACACAGAGAGTTCCGCATCGACATATGCATCGATCACCGAAAGGGCATACACACCAAGCATCACGAAGAAACTAAGGTCGCGCCAGCGTCTGTATTTATCTTTTCTTTTCCTGAAGATCTCTTCATAGCGCTTCTTGTCCGCATCTGTCTTGATGGTTGCGCCGAGATGCAGGAACTGGTTGTAGCTCTGGGTATCAGGATCGTTATCCATCAGATCGACATAGGCCTGAGAATAGTCCTTATACATTGTGTTGTTCCAGTTCATCGCATAGATACATCCCATAAATCCACCATAGATGAATGGCAGCTTCCAATATTTGCGGTTGTATATCTGTCCACCGCCAGGGATGACCAATGCGAGCCAGAGGGCACGCTTCGGGTTGGGGCGCCAGGTGCTCCAGTCTTTAGGCACCTTGAGCTTCTTGGTCTTATTTACGATACTATCCACGTTCAGGCTGACTGGGACGCCTTCTGTCGTTGTCAGACTGTCTGTTGCTATCAGTGAATCAGCTTTCTCCTGTGCGGATAGCCCTTGAAGACCAGCCAGCAGGAAGCATACGGCTATGATCACTCGACGTATTATGTTTCTATCTTGTCTCAATGTCAATCTTTCATTTTATCAATGATGTTCATCACGCGCTCCAACTCATCCTCATTGTTGAACGGGATGCTGATCCTTCCCTTCGTCTGTGGTGAGCAGGTCATCTGTACCTTCACTTGAAACAACTCTGACAAACGGTCTCTGAGGATACTGAACTCCAAAGGCAGTTGGGTGACACCAGCCGTCTTCTTCGCTTGCTGTAGATTCTCGCCGTTCTTGAGAAGTTGCACCAGTTCCTCAACCTTTCTCACGGAGTAGTTGTTGCGCTGAATCTCCTTAAACAGCTTCAACTGTTGCGACGGACTGTCGATGGAGAGTAGCGAACGGGCGTGCCCCATGTCGATATCCTTGTTCTTCAAAGCCATCTGAATCTGTGCGGGCAACTTCAGCAGGCGCATATAGTTCGTCACTGAGGTACGGCTCTTTCCCACACGTGCAGAGATCTTCTCTTGCGTCATACCAGTGGCTTCTGCCAGATGCTGATAGGCCAGCGCGATCTCTATCGCATTCAGATCCTCGCGCTGGATATTCTCCACCAGTGCCATCTCCATTGCGTTGTCGTCCTCCACCGTACGGATATAGGCGGGGATCGAGGTCAGACCTGCCATTTGTGAGGCACGCCAACGGCGCTCTCCGGCAATGATCTGATAGGTTGTATCGGGCATCTGGCGAACGGTGATCGGGGTCACCAGACCGATCTCACGGATGCTGGCAGCCAGTTCCTGAAGAGCAGACTCGTCAAACTCCCTTCGAGGCTGGTTCGGGTTGGCCTTAATCATGTTGATGGGCACCTCATTCAAGTTTGAGCTGCCCTTTGTCTGTACATCA
>CACZVN010000050.1 GCA_902784615.1 uncultured Prevotellaceae bacterium
ATAGGTAATAGACGATGAAAAATCAGAAGATGTATGAGGCGGATGACAAGATGATCTCGCTGATTCGCGACAATTACGACCTCCTGCAGATGCTGGGAAGCTTCGGCATCAGCCTTGGCTTCGGCGACAAGACGGTGATGGAAACGTGTGAGAGCAACAATGTGGATACCTATACTTTCTTAGCTGTAGTCAACTACACCATTAACGGCTACGGAGAGTTCGAAACCGACAGTCATCTGTCTGTTCCCACACTACTGCACTATCTGGAGGCCAGCCATGCCTATTTCCTCGACTTCCAGCTGCCCTATATCCGACGGGAACTGCAGGAGTCGCTCGACGAGAACGAATCCCTTGCCAAACTGATTCTTCGCTTCTACGACGAATATGCCCACGAGATACGTCGCCACATGCAATATGAGCAGAAGACACTGTTCCCCTATGTAAAGTCGTTGATAGAGGGACGTACCACCGCCGACTACAACATGGAAACCTTCTCGAAGCATCATGGTGCTACCGACAAGAAACTGCGTGAACTGAAACTGCTCATCATCAAGTATCTGCCTCAGGACGGTTTGCATAACAACCAGCTGACCGCCACCCTCCACGACATCTACGAAAACGAGGTATGGCTGCGCCAGCATGCGATGGTAGAGGACTATATTTTCACCCCAGCCATCAAACGCCTGGAGCGAATGACTAAGAAGGAGGATGTGTCAAAGAATATCTCGGCTTTGGTCTTCAAGGGCGGACATGATAACAGTGAGGTACTGAGCGACCGCGAACGTGACATCATTATCGGGGTGGTACAGGGTTTACAGAACAAGGAGATTGCCAACCGTCTGTGTATCTCCGTCAACACCGTCATTACCCATCGGCGTAACATCGCCCGCAAGTTGCAGATTCACTCTCCAGCAGGCCTCACCATCTACGCCATCGTTAACGGACTTGTTGATATCTCAAGCGTGAAAATCTAGCTTCAGTTCTTGCCTTTATTAATAATGTATATGCCAAGTGCTGCGAGTCCTCCGGCAAGCGCGTATTTCATGTGAAACGTCTCGCCAAGACAAAGGCACGACGTGACAGTACCCACAATGGGAATCAGAGAATTGTAGATGGCAACCTTTCCTACCGGGTTACAACTGAGCAGTTTGTTGTAGAGCGCAAAGCCAAGGGCAGAAATGGCAATGAGCAGGATCAGGCAGATGATGCCGAGCATATTGATCTGGGGCAGCGTACCGCCGAAGACCAGTCCTGAGATGATAAGAAGCAAACCTCCGATGGAAAGACTATAGCCCGTACCTACAAAGATATCTATCCGCCGACTCAGTCCACGAGTCATCAAGTTGGCACAGGCCCCACAGATGGCATTGAGGATGATCATACCATCACCCAACCAAGTGAATTGTCCGCTTTCGGCTCCACCAAGATTCAGTGCAAGGATGCCGCAGAATCCGACGGTACAGCCTAAAATCTTCCGCGAAGTCAGTTTGTCACTTTTAAAACAGGCACAGGCCAACAGTACCACAAGGAAAGTGCTTAGCGAGTTGAGAATAGCGGCCCGTGAGCCTTCACTATGAGACATGCCGACATAGAAGAAGAAATAGTGGAGCGTGGTGTTCATCAGCGCAAAAGCAAGGATAAAACGCCAATCGATCCTTCGGCTGGTCTGAAACGAGCGTCCACTGCTACGAGCAACAGAGAGTACAATCAGTCCTGCTATAGCAAAGCGAATGCCAGCAAAGAGCATCTTGCTGCCCGTCATGTCAGCTGTGATGCCAAAGGCACTAAAACCAACTTTGATGAGCGGGAAAGCCCAACCCCACGCGATGGCTGCCGTCAGGGCAAATACAACGACCCATAAAGGTCTTTGGAATATGGATTGCTTCGTGCACACTTAATAATCAACTTTTCATATTGGATTGCAAAAGTATAAATAAAACAAAAAACGAAGCTCAATTCGCTAGTTAAAAATACCTAATGAAAGTTCTGTAACAAATTCATAAAGTATCATAATGTTGACTGAGAATAGACCGATTATTCACTGATTATCACTATCTTTGCAGTTAAAAAGCGAAGAATATGAATCAGAAAACCATTTTCACTGAACTTATGAGAAAGTTATTCACAACAGTTCTGATGATACCGGCCTTTGTGGCAGTAACGGCACAGACAGAGAAGACAAGAGGCTTTGACGACCTGTATCATTTCATCGAGAACCTCGACGTGTTTGAATACGGACAGGAAGAAGC
>CACZVN010000051.1 GCA_902784615.1 uncultured Prevotellaceae bacterium
CGGGTGTCTGGCACTTGCTTGGCCAGCACAACAATCTTTAAAGCCATAATATTAATTAATAATGTATTATCCTTTTGCAAAATCGGGTGCAAAATTACACAATTTTACGCATACAGCCAAATAAATTGCACAAAATCGACCGAAATGTGCACAGAACGACCGATTTGTGCAATGTGTTTATTGTAAATTTGACAATTATCAAGCCTCAAGGTGCTTCTTCCTCACCTTTTTTAATGTCTATCAGACTCCATCTCCAGAGTTTCGACAGGTCGATCCACTCGCCCAGTTCATTGATGATGTCCGTGGTCTCGTCATTACCACCGAAGCCAGCCGTGACCTTTACTATACGACCTTCGTCGGGATTGTCGAAGTTGGGCAGGTCGCAGACAACGTACTGCACGAGGTTGCCCAACACCACGTTATAGAACAGACCGCCCACCATGTCGCGCTGCACCACGATTACCTGGTCCCCGCCGTTATGGTGTTTCGGTCCTCGGAATACGTTGAGCTTCTCGCCTTCTGGCGTCGCCATACCCAGTGAAACGTGGTCGCCCTTGAACTCGCCGATGAGCATCATCTCGCTGATCTCCCCATTGTTGAAGTTGCAGAAGGCTATTACCGGATTCCCGTTGCCCGTCAGGTCGAGCACGCAATAGTGTGTCCATGCGTAACCCTCGCTGATGCGTGCCGTAACCTTGGAGCCCACAGCCAACTTATACTCGAAATCGGGCATCTCAGTATGGTCGAAGTTAAACTGTTTTCTGTCCCATTTATACACATGCGTGATGGCCGGCATCCCCACGTAGTACTCTGTGATGGTAAAATCGGTGCCCGTCATCGGCAGGCGCCATCCGATGTCCGCATCCTTCACGTTGGGCTCGAACGTCTCTACCGGACTCTTGGCGGGTGTCATCTTCTGCGTCTGCGGGTCGTAGTCATACCAGCACAACAGGTTCTGCGGCATCACGTGCTGTTCGTAGAGACTCACGGCGAAGATCCTGTGGCCGTTGTCCTTGCGCCACACGCAGGCCGACATCTGGTTGACGTCCGTCTGCGACTCCAGATCCACGTAGCCGTTTCTGCGATCGATGAGGATGCGGTAGTCGTCCTCTTCCTCACCATCCCAGATCGAGGCTGTACCGCTCTGGCGCGTCCCCTTGGCAGGGTGGTCTGCCTGTTCCAGCACCTCGCCCACCACCCATGTGGGCATCGCCTCGTTGAAGGCGCGCAACAGTTTCACCACGTCAGGTGCCTGTCCGCCGTTCTTCACTGGGATAGTGGTCTTGAACCATTGATTATTGACTTCCGAGTTATCCAGGAAATTCTGTGCTGCCATACTGATGGCGCACACCAGCATCGTGAATGTTATGATAGTCTTTTTCATATCTCTTAACCATTATTCCTCATGGCCGTTCAGCAGTTCGAAGATAGCCTGATAGTCGTTGGCAGCCCGTTTGTCGTAGAACCCGTCGTCCGTCTCGTCGGTGTTGTTGGTCTTGGTCTCGATACAGTCGCCGTTCTCGTCGAAATAGTAGCGCCATTCATACACTTGTCCCTCTTCGCCACCTCGTGAGTAGGAGAATATCAGATCCTTGGTCTTCGGCTCGAAGAGGTATTCGTTATAGCCGTCGAGCTGCATCGACTTGCTGGATTGGTTGATGAAGTAGATGCCGTCCTTGTCGAAATAGATCCTCGTCTTCGTCGTTCTGGGAGGCTGGTTGTCACCCAGGTCGTGGAGGATGATATGCAGGTCGTTCGGCATCTCAGCCTTGTCGTTGGTCGCCGATTTCGCCTTGGCTTGTGCATAAAGGGCGCGGATGTGTTTCAGGCGCTCGGCCTTTGGCGTGGTAGGTTTCTTCGGCTTGTCGAGATCCAGCGGGGTGAAATAACCGTTGCAGGTTACCATGTTGAAGAGTCTTATGTAGTACTCAGCATTCTCCTTTTCCGTCTCTGGCATCGTCCAGCTGTTTTCTGTGCAGCTGTTTTCTGTGTTGTGCTTCTGCTCGATGCATTGTCCCTTGGTATCGTAGTAGTAGCGTGACTCCACCACGAAACCGGCATCGGTCTCACCTCTCATATAACAGAAGATCACCTGATGGTCCTTGGGGTCGAGCAGTACCTCGCGGTATCTGATATGTCCATGGTTGCCCCAGTTTTCTGCAATGAAGTAGGGCTGCTGCTTGGTTGCCAGACCATCCACCATCTTCTCTTCAAAGAAAAAGTCCAACTGCTCGGTGTCGTAGAGGGGGATGTCCTCATCTTCCAGCCTGTTCAGGATGATACGCATGTCTTTGGGCGACTGCCCGTTCTTGCCGTTAGCATCAATCTTCTTCTTGGCATCGGCATAACACTTACGGATATACTTCATCCGTTCTTCCTTTGTCGTTTGCGCCAGGCATGTGCCCAGTGCCATCATACAGATAATTGATAATAAAATCGTTCTCATATTTGGTTATTTTCTCATTTAATCGTACCTTTGCAGCCGTTTTAAGATTTGCTGTCGTTATGGTAAACGGTATTTATACAATCGTACTGCTCATTCTGAGCAATGTGTTTATGACTTTCGCCTGGTATGGTCATCTGCGCCTGCAGCAGTCGGGCATCTCCACCAACTGGCCCCTCTACCTGGTCATCGCCTTCTCGTGGATGATTGCTTTCTTCGAGTATTGCTGTCAGGTGCCAGCCAACCGTCTGGGCTTTGTGGGCAACGGTGGCCCGTTCTCGTTGGTGCAGTTGAAGGTCATCCAGGAGTGTATCTCGCTGGTGGTGTTCGCCCTGATTGCCAACTTCGCCTTCCAGCATGAGGAGCTTCACTGGAACCATGCCGCTGCGGCCCTCTGCTTGGTGGCTGCCGTTTATTTCGTGTTCATGAAGCCTTGACGTCGCCAAGGATCAGAGTGGGATGGTCAGCAGGAACGTGCTGCCCTGACTGCTCGAATCGGCTAAGGTTACGTCGCCGCCCATTCGTCGGGCGAGTGAACGGGATACGGAAAGTCCCAGTCCGATACCTTCTTTAAAGCTGTCCACCTTCTCGAAACGCTCAAAGATGCGTTCGCGTGCCTCCTCTGGCACACCGATACCAGTATCGATCACGGCAAACATCATCTGTCCTTTCGGCTCGTCGAGTGACCCTTGTTGGTGAACTTGACGGCATTCTGCAACAGATTATTCAGGATCTTCACCACACTGGCAGTGCTCGTTTTGATCAGACGGGTGTCGGGCACTTCGTTCTGGAGTCTGAAATCAACAGTCTCTGTCGGTGCGATGTTACTCTCTGCAATCGCCTTCTGACAGAGGTTGCCGGCGGTGGTCTCGTCGGTCCGCTCAATCACGGTCATACTCTCCGTATCAGCCATATCCAACAGTTCGTTGACGATCTGCGTGATCTGTTCCGTGTTCTCTGAGATGCGCTGCATCATGTCTTTGCGGTCTTCCTCCGAGGGCTCGTAGCCTGGGGTATTGAGCACCTGTGTAAAGCCTGTAATGATGTTCAGGGGGGTACGTATCTCATGGCTCACGTGCCGGATGAAGATCGACTTCATCTGGTCGCTTTCCTGGGCACGGTTCTTGGCAATGGTCAACTCTTCGTTGTGCTGGCGCATCCTTTGGAGTGAACGGCGGCGGTTGATGACAATCACCGAGAGGCAGACGATGATGATTACTGAGAGGATGAACATCACCACAAGGAAGATGATCCAGTTGCGGCTCATCTCTCGCTTCGCCTCCACCACCTGCAGGTCGGAGTTCATCTCATTGATGTCGTCCTCCATGATCAGATTGTTC
>CACZVN010000052.1 GCA_902784615.1 uncultured Prevotellaceae bacterium
GGATCGTCGGGATAGAAGTCCTCGGCATTGAACTCGTGGTCGAAGGGAATAATCTCCGTGCGACGCTCGTCGCCATACTTCTCCTTCACCTCTTGCAGCTCCTGCTTCATCACCTCCTTACAACGCTCGGGGTTGTTCAGGATTTCCTCCAAGTCGGCAATCAGCTTCATCAGGTCGTCGTACTCCTGGTGGAGCTGATCGACACGCAGACCTGTGAGCTGAGCCAGACGCATATCGACGATGGCCTTCGACTGGAGCTCATCGAGTTCGAAGCGGGCCTCCAAGTTACGCTGGGCATCTGTGGGGGTCTTACTATTTCTAATAATGTGTACCACCTCGTCGATATTGTTCACGGCGATGATCAAGCCTTCGAGGATGTGGGCACGCTCCTGGGCTTTCTTCGGACGACCTTTCACCAGGGCGATATTGTTGACAGAGAACGAGCTCTGCAATGCTGTCATCTTAAAGAGCTTGTTGAGCAGCACGTTAGCATTGGCATCGCGTTTGCAGTCAACCACGATACGCATACCCTGACGGCCTGACTCATCGTTGACGTTTGCCACACCCTCGATCTTGTGCTGGTTGGCCAGATCGGCGATATATGCCACAAGGTCTGCCTTATTGACACCATAAGGGATCTCTGTGACGACAATCTTGTCGTGAGTCTCCCCACTCTCAATCTCTGCCTTGGCACGCATCACGATACGACCACGGCCTGTCTCGTAGGCATCACGTACCCCCTGCAAACCATAGATATAGGCGCCTGTGGGGAAGTCGGGACCAGGGATATACTGCATCAAACCATCGGTGTCGATGTCGGGGTTGTCGATATAGGCACAGCAGCCGTCGATGACCTCGCTGAGGTTATGGGTAGGCATGTTGGTAGCCATACCGACGGCAATACCGTTACCACCGTTCACCAGGAGGTTTGGAATCTTGGTTGGCATCACGGTGGGCTCCTCGAGGGAGTCGTCGAAGTTGGGCGTCATGTCAACGGTGTCCTTCTCGAGGTCGTCCATGATGTGTTCTCCCATCTTGGAGAGGCGGCACTCCGTGTATCGCATGGCTGCCGGTGAGTCGCCATCCACGGAACCGAAGTTACCCTGACCATCTACCAGCGTGTAACGCATGTTCCAGTCCTGAGCCATACGCACAAGGGCTCCATAGACGGAACCGTCGCCGTGGGGGTGGTACTTACCAAGCACCTCACCTACTACGCGCGCACATTTCTTATAAGGTTGTGTGGATACGTTGTTGATGCCCATCATACCATAGAGGATACGACGGTGTACGGGTTTGAAACCGTCGCGCACATCGGGAAGTGCACGAGCCACAATGACTGACATGGAGTAGTCGATGTAGCTGGACTTCATCTCTTCCTCGATGTTGATCTTAATAATTCTGTCGTTGTCGAATGTTTGATCCATTAAAAATTCGTTTTATTTATTTTACTATTTTACTTGCTCGTTTTGGGGGCAAAATCGCGTTTAAGGCACTTTTTAAGCCCGCTGACGCGTTTTTAACCGTGCAAAGGTAGTCATTTTTTAATAAAGAGCCAAACCTTTTAAGCTATTTTATGAGGATTTGCTCTCTTTTTTTATCTCTATTTTGGCATGGTGTTTGCAAAATTATTCGTATATTTGCAAAGTGAAAGAAATTGGGGATGCTCAGAAGCAGCGACGGACCAGTGATTGACCTGTTTCACCGTCTGAACCTGAATCTGCAGTCTATCAAGACTGAACTGGAGCAGCGCGTGAAGGAGGATGAGATCGCTGAGCCTATCCGCACCTATGACCTCGTGCTCAACGAGAAAGCCAGTAATATTTTGAAACTTGCTGTGCTGGAAGCACGTATCCAGCGCACCAATAAAGTAGATGAACAGCACCTGTTGCTCGCCATCCTCCATGATGCCGTGAACAATGGTGCCAAACAAGTATTAGAACTGAACAACATGAACTACGAAGACGCAATGGCAATATTGTTTGCCCCCAAGAAGGAAAACGGTGTTACCAACGGTGTAAGCCTGCCTGATGAGGAGGAAGAGGACGAAGAATACAATGAGGTGTCAAGATCACGCCATACCACATCGCCTCATGAGGGGACTGCCACTGCAACAGTGAAGAAGCCTACCACTAAGACACCTGTATTGGACACCTTCGGCACCGACCTGACGGCTGCTGCCGCTGAGGGGAAACTCGATCCCTGTGTGGGGCGTGAAAAGGAGATACAGCGTATCATTGAGATTCTGGGGCGCAGAAAGAAGAATAACCCTATATTAATAGGTGAGCCGGGTGTGGGAAAGAGTGCCATCGTGGAAGGACTGGCAGCTGGTACGAAGTATCGCGGACAGTTTGAGGAGCGTCTGAAGCTCCTGATGAAGGAACTTGAGGCAAACCCCGACGTGATTGTGTTTATCGATGAGATTCACACGATTATTGGAGCAGGCTCATCGCCTGGTACGATGGATGCCGCCAACATCATGAAACCTGCCCTGGCAAGAGGTACGATACAGTGTATCGGCGCTACCACGCTCGACGAGTTCCGTAACTCTATTGAGAAAGACGGTGCCCTGGAGCGCAGATTCCAGAAGGTGCAGGTGGAGCCGACCACGAATGAGGAGACGCTGCAGATTCTGAAGAACATCAAGGACCGTTATGAGCATCATCACCACGTGACTTATACTGACGATGCGCTCTTGGCATGTGTCAAATTGACAGACCGCTATGTAACCGACCGTTTTATGCCTGATAAGGCTATCGACGCCTTGGACGAGACGTATCGCTGAGAAAGAGCAGGAGATTGAGAGCGTGAAGGAGAAGAAACAGCTGGCTGTGAAGAACCAGAATTTCGAACTGGCTGCGGGCTATCGTGACAGACAGACTCAGTTGGAGACTGAGTTGGAGGAAATGAACGAGCGCTGGAGAAAGGGCGAAGACGAGGAATGCCAGGTGGTGGATGCCGAACAGGTGGCAGATGTCGTGTCGCTGATGACCGGTGTACCTGTTCAGCGATTGGCTGAAGAAGAGGGCATCCGTTTGAAAGGCATGGCTCAGGAGCTGAAGAATTCTGTGATTGCCCAGGATAAGGCTATCGAAAAGATGGTGAAAGCCATCCAGCGCAATCGTGTGGGCTTGAAGGATCCCAACCACCCCATCGGCGTGTTTATGTTCCTCGGACCGACAGGTGTGGGTAAGACGTATCTCGCCAAGAAACTGGCTGAATTTATGTTTGGAAGTCCTGATGCGTTGATCCGTATCGACATGAGTGAATATACGGAGAGCTTCAACACCTCACGACTGATTGGTGCGCCTCCGGGCTATGTGGGCTATGAGGAGGGCGGACAGCTGACAGAGCGCGTGCGTCGTCACCCCTACTCGATTGTGCTGCTCGACGAGATTGAGAAGGCACATGGCAACGTGTTCAACATGTTG
>CACZVN010000053.1 GCA_902784615.1 uncultured Prevotellaceae bacterium
CAATGAGACGAGTTTCAATGGTTTCGACAAGCATCCTGTGAAAGAAGGCGCTCCCTATTTAGAGAATGCCGCCAATGACATCTGGCACACTCAGAACTATAGCTTCGATGAGTTCTATGCACATCATCTGACTGATTATAAAGCTATTTACGATCGGGTGAAGATCGACCTTGGAGGCAGCAAAGAAACCGCTCACCTCTCAGCTATTACCTCTCAGCTCTTAAAAGACTATACAGATGGCGGTGGGAAGAGTCGATACATAGAAGAACTTTATTTCCAGTATGGGCGCTATCTGTTGATCTCCTGCTCACGGACGGAGGGCGTACCTGCCAATCTGCAAGGTCTCTGGACACCCCACCTCTGGTCTCCTTGGCGAGGGAACTACACCGTGAACATCAATCTTGAAGAGAACTACTGGCCTGCCTTCGTGGCGAATCTCGCAGAGATGGCGCAGCCACTCGACGGTTTCATTCAATCCCTCGCAACCAATGGTGTCTATACGGCAAAGAACTACTACGGTATCTACTACGGTATCAACGAAGGTTGGTGTTCAAGTCATAACTCAGACATCTGGGCCATGACGAATCCTGTAGGCGAGAAGAATGAGAGTCCGATGTGGGCCAACTGGAATATGGGTGGTGCATGGCTCGTGAACACGCTATGGGAGCGCTATCAGTTTACGCAAGACAAAACCTACCTGCAGACGGTGGCCTATCCGCTGATGAAGGGTGCAGCCCGTTTCTGTCTGCGTTGGCTCATCGAGAATCCCAAGCAGCCAGGAGAACTGATCACGGCCCCCAGCACCTCACCAGAGAACGAGTATAAGACAGACAAAGGTTATCATGGTGTCACCTGCTATGGTGGTACTGCCGACCTTGCCATCATCCGCGAACTGCTTACAAACACTATTGCAGCAGGGCGTATCTTAGGCGAGAGGAACAAGGATATGGAGCTGGCTTTAGCCAAGCTGCACCCTTATACCATCGGACACATGGGTGATCTGAATGAGTGGTATTATGACTGGGACGATTGGGATCCGAAGCACCGTCATCAGAGTCATCTGATAGGACTCTATCCAGGGAATCATGTCTCTGATGCCGATCTTTTGAAGGCCAGCGAGAGGACGCTTGAGATCAAAGGCGATGAGACGACGGGCTGGAGTACGGGCTGGCGCATCAACCTCTGGGCACGACTGAAGAATGGGGAGAAAGCCCATCAGATATACCGTAAACTGTTGACTGCCGTCGCACCTGAGAAAAGCAACATGCCAGATTGATGGAAACTTCGGCGGAACGGCTGGCGTCTGTGAGATGCTGATGCAGAGCGGCGACAACCAAATCGAACTGCTACCCGCCCTTCCTGAACAGTGGAAGGATGGTTGCGTCAGTGGTCTCTGTGCCCGTGGGGGCTTCGAGGTGAACTTCAAATGGAAAGATGGTAAGGTACGTGACTGTAGCATTAAGGCTAAAACCAACAGTACCGTCACCTTATTATATAATGGTCAGCAAAAGACCGTCAAACTGAAAGCAGGTAAAACTCAAAATATTAAAACGTGGTAAATTCAAGCCCGTGCCCAAAGAGCCCCTCAACATGAACTTCATCATGATCGGGTTGTGTACCAAGGGTGAGGTCATGTATCAGTTGGATACCATCAAACAAGTCATCAAGCCTGGAGATATCCTGGTTGTCAGCGATCGGCATATCGTAGATAGCTATCAACACTCTGACGACATGAAAGGCTTGTGTATGGTCATGTCTGTCAACTTCTTCCGAGAAATTATCAAAAATGTCAGTGATATCAGTTCGCTCTTCCTGTTCTCACGCCTTCATCCTGTGATGAGTCTGGAAGAGGAAGAGATCCAGACCTTCAAAGAGTATTTCCAGGTGATCAAGGGGAAAATCAGCGACAAACGGAATCACTTCCAGAAAGACCTTATTAAGTCGCTGTTGTTAGCTATGTTCTACGACCTGAGTAACATTATCTATCGGGTACAGAATGACGTCAAACCCAAGTCAAGGAAAGAGATTATCTTCACTAGGTTCATCAAACTTGTGGAGAAGCACTTCAGGTACGAACGTCGTGTAAGCTGGTACGCCAAGGAACTCGACATCACACCGAAGTATCTCTCGGAATCCGTGAAGTCCGTCAGTCATCGTACACCCAACGAATGGATCGATTACTATATCACTCTGGAACTGCGGGTACAGCTCAAAAACAGTATTAAGAGCATCAAAGAGATTGCTGATGAACTGCACTTCCCCAACCAAAGTTTCCTGGGGAAATTCTTCAGGGAACACGTGGGAATGAGTCCGTCAAAATACAGGAAGTCATAAGTAGTTCTGGCGCTTCAGTTCCTCAACCATATCCAACAGCTCCTGATACCACGTTTCTCCAAAACGACGTATCAGCGGCTCACGGAGGAACTGGTACAACCGCAGATTCTCGTTTTGGATAGGCAGATGCGTCTGCCAGTCTTCAATATCTCCGTAATAGGTAAACACGCAGTCCTTGCCGTTCACGATACTCGTCACAAGATCGGCCTCCGAATCCACATACGCTACTCCTTGTTTATCTATCACTGCCTGAGCCGACGCAGAGAGATCATCCCATACGATATCCAGACAATCCTCGATCTCTGCCACCTCTTCCAGCGTAACAGGGGCACCTGCATCGCCTTCCACACAACATTCTCCCTTGCAGACACTAAGGTCACAGCAAAACTTCTCCGTCAGGATATCCGACGAGAGCAGCACATCGCCAACTTGAATGATAGGAGGAAGTTGTTTTACCATACGATCGGAGTCATGCCGTTTTGTTCGAGATAGGCGTTACAACGGGAGAACTGATGCTGGCCGAACCAACCACCACGATTGGCACTCAAGGGTGAGGGGTGTACACTCTCAAGTACCAAATTGCGGGTCTTGTCGATCATATAAGCCTTACTCCTGGCATATCCGCCCCAGAGCATATAGACTATATGTTCGCGATGCGTGGCCAATGCCTGGATCGCTGCATCAGTGAACTGCTGCCAACCAAGCGTACTATGACTGTTCGCCTGATGCGCCCTCACCGTCAACGAGGCATTCAGCAGCAACACGCCTTGTTCTGCCCAACGCGTCAGATTGCCGGAAACAGG